>VBFD01000042.1:0-13593 GCA_005883585.1 Chloroflexota bacterium | reverse complement strand
CACCGGCGCGAGTAGCTCGCACGCATCAAGGTCCAGGCTCCCCGCGGTCTCTTCGAGGGCCGCGCGAATCTCCGCCAGGGTCAGGCGCAGCAGATCGTCGAGGCCGGCGCCGAGCTGGTTGAGCCGGCCACCAGACCACAGCGCCACCCGGTCACGGCCGGCGTGGGCAACCCTGACGAGACATGGCTTCGCAGGCAGGTCGCCGGCGCTAACCGGCATCGCGCCCAAAGCCTAACCGACCCCGCAGTGAGGCCGCTCCTCGCTTGACAGGCCGCACGTTGCAGCGCATATTAACCGCCGCGAGGAAATCCATTTCCATGGCAAATGGAATCGCCAACTTCGGGGAGGGTGCGCGCATCATCAGATGACGAAGAAATACGGTGTGGCGATCCTCGGCGCCGGCTGGGTGGCGGGCGAGTACGTCAAGGCTTTTCGCGACCATCCGCTAACTGAAATCTCCGGCGTCTACAGCCACACGCCCGGCAAAGCGGGCGCGCTGCTGAAGCTGCATGGTGTGGAAGCGCGTGAGTATTCGTCAGAGGACGAGCTCTTCAACGACTCCAGCGTCAAGATCGTCGCATCGTGCACGCCGCCTGACGTGCGGCCGCAGCAGCTCGAGAGAGCCGCCAAGTCAGGCCGCCACATCGTGATCGAGAAGCCGATCGCGCTTGACTACGATGGCGTGAAGCGCATCTATCACGCCGTGCGCGACGCCAAGGTGAAGAGCGTCACCTCATTCGTCCTCCGATGGAACCCGCAGTTCGAGACTGTCAAGCAGCTTCAGGCCGACGGGGTGATCGGCAAGATGATCTATGCGGAGGCCGATTACTGGCATCCCATGAAGACCGAATACCCGAGCTATCCGTGGGCGGTGACGAAAGAAAAGGGGGGCAGCTCCTTCATCAGCGCAGGCTGTCATGCAGCAGATGCGATTCGGTATTTCGCGGGCGAGGTCAGCGAAGTCTCTGCATTCTCGGCCGGCCCCAAGAAGGACCTCCACTACACGTATGACCCCACCACGGTAGCCTCGCTGCGGTTCGAGAACGGCGCGGTCGGGAAGCTGTCATCTGTGATCGAGGGAGAAACCCCGTACATCTTCAACGTGCGGCTGTTCGGCACAGACGGCACCATCCAGAACAACCGTGTCTTCTCCAGGAAGCACTACCCGGGCTCGCTCAACTACTGGACTTTCCCGACCGTGGAACCGGACTCCGGCGACGTGTCGCACCATCCCTTCGTCCCGGAGATCAAGCATTTTCTGGATTGCATTGAGAACAACGTCGAGTCGCATGCCTCCATCTATGACTCCTACAAGTCGATGGCGCTGTGTTTCGCGATCGATGAATCCGCGGCCAACAACGGCAAGCCGGTCAAGGTCGACTACAAGGTATGAGACCGGGCGCGACAGCGCGGCGGGCGTGTTTATCAGTTTCCACAAGGAGGAGTTAAGTGGCGAGCGAAACATTCACTCGGCGTGAGGTAACGCGGCGGTCGGTGCTTGTCGGCGGCGCGGCCGCCGTCGGTGGCCTCGTGATCGGCGGGCTCGCGGGAAGCGCGCTCGCCCCCAAGTCGTCCAGCAGCGGGGGAGGATCCCGCGGCAGCGTGAAGGTCGTGGGCATCTTCCCGACCGGAGGCGTGATCGCTTCCGACGGCAAGGAGATGGCGAACGGCGTCAAGATGGCGGTGGACGAGATCAACGCCCGCGGCGGTCTCATCGGCTACCACCTCGACTACGTCGAGATCGACGACAAGGACTCCTCGACCGATCAGATCACGACGGCTTTCAACCGCGCGGTCAGCGTCGAGAAGGCTGACGTCATTTTCTCCGGCTACCACCTGGCGTCCGGGCCCGAGTTCGACATCGTCGCCAACGCCGGCGCTCTGTACTACAACGTCAACACCCAGATCGCGTGGGTCCAGCGCTACAAGAGCAACCCGGGCAAGTATTGGGGCATCTTCCAGTGCGACCCGACCGAGTCCTGGTACGGCCAGGGCTTCGCCTACTGGGTGGATGGCGCGCTCAACGCGGGCCTGCTCAACTCCAAGGTCAAGACCTACTCGATCATCAGCGGCAAGAGCGCGTACGGCACCGTGATCGCGACCGGCTTTGAGACCCAGATCAAGCAGCTCGGCTGGACGGGCCTGACGAATGATGGCGTCAGCGAAGGCGCGGTGCCCGACTGGGGCCCGGTGCTGTCGAAGGTCAAGCAGGCCGCTCCGACGGTTCTGTTCACCAGCGACTTCTCACCCGCCGACGACGCCGCGATGGCCAAGGCATGGGCGGCGAGCCCGACCAAGACCCTCGTCTATCAGCAGTACGGCCCGTCCGTCCCCGAATATCTGAACCTCGCGGGACCGGCATCAAACGGGATCGTTTGGGCAACCGTGCTCGGCCTGCTGCCCGACAAGATCGGCAATGACTTCCGTTCGCGCTACGCCGCGAAGTTCGGCGCGCAACCGGGATGGGCCAACGCGGGTGGCTGCTACGACGAGGTCAACGTCTGGGCGGAGGCGGTCGCGCGCTCCGGCGACCCCAAGAACTACAAGGCGGTCGCGAAGGCAACCGAGTCGGTCATCTGGCGAGGCACGACAGGCTCGATCTCATTCGTGGACCACACCGGCGTTCAGTTCCCGGCGCAAACGGCGGATGCATCCGTCGGGCAGCCGCACATCATCGTCCAGATCCAGGACGGAACGCAGAAGGTCGTCTCGCCGACGCCCTTCACGAGCGGCACTTTTGTGCTGCCCAGCTGGATGAGGTAAGCCTCCACAAACCGCCAGACTAGACCCAGGAATGCCGATCCTCGAGTGCCAGAAGGTCAGCAAGGCCTATGGAGGACTGCTCGCGGTAAGCGACCTGAGCTTTGCCGTCGAGCCCGGCGAGGTGTATGCCATCGTCGGGCCGAACGGCGCCGGAAAGACGTCCCTTTTCGACTGCATCTCGGGCGTGAACCCCGCCACCGGCGGCGTCATCAAGTTCAAAGACCGCGAGATCCAGGGGCTGCGCGCGCACCAGATCAGCAGGCTCGGTCTCGCGCGCACCTTTCAGACCACTGTCGCGTTCGACAGCCAGACCGTACTGACCAACGTGCTGATTGGCGGCACATTCGGGCGTGACGGACAGCATCCGACGCTCTGGTTCGAGACCCAGGCGCAGGATGACGCGCTCGATGCCCTGGCCCTCTGCGGCCTGGCCGGCCAGCAGCGAAACCTGGCCGGCCGGCTGCCGGTGCTCGCTCGAAAACGCCTGATGCTTGCCACCGCGCTCGCCATGCGCCCGCAGATGCTCCTGCTCGATGAACCGTTCGGCGGTCTCAACCCTGCCGAGCGCGCGCAGATGATCGAGCTGATCCGGATGGTTGCCAAGACCGGCGTGACGATCCTGATGATCGAGCACGTGATGAAGGCGGTCCAGGCGCTGGCCGACCGCATTCTCGTCATCCACCACGGGCAGCAGATCACGATCGGTCCTCCTTCCAAGGTGCTTCGAGACCGCCGGGTGATCGAGGTGTATCTCGGCAACCTGGCGCCGATGGGTCCTGAGGCGGCTCCCGCCGATGCTTGAGGTCAAGGGCCTTGTCGCCGGTTACGGAGGGGGCGAGGTGCTGCACGCGATCGACCTCGAGGTCCGTGAAGGCGAGGGCGTCGTCGTCCTGGGTCCAAACGGCCACGGCAAGACCACATTGCTTCGTGCCATCACCGGTCTACTGCCGCCACGCGCGGGACAGGTACTGCTCGACGGCAAGGACATCACACGCTGGCGCGCGGATGCGATCGCGGCGGCCGGACTCGTGCACATCCCGCAGGGCGACCTGCTGTTCCCCGACATGACGGTGACTGAAAACCTGCTCATGGGTGCGTATCACCGGCCGACATGGTCCGAGCGTGACGCACGTTTGGCCCGCGTGTATGAGCTCTTCCCCTGGCTGAAGGAGCGGGGGAGCCAGCTGGCCCGCACGCTCTCGGGTGGCGAAAGGCGGATGCTGGCCCTGGGCCGCGGCCTGATGTCGAAGGCGAGGCTGCTGCTGATCGACGAGCCCTCGCTCGGCCTTGCGCCTCTGATCACGCAGCAGATCTACGCCAGCATCCACAAGGTCAAGGAGAGCGGGATGTCTCTCTTGATCGCCGACGAGAACGCCAACCACGTCGCCGGTCTCGCGGACCGCGTCTACCTCCTCGAGACCGGATCGTTGGTGCGGCAGGGTCCGGCCGACGAGCTGCTCCGGGACAAGGCGCTGCTGGAGAGCTACCTGGGATGAGCACGCAGTTCGTGCAGGCGGCGTGGGGCGGGATCCTTTTCGGCTCGGTCTACGGGCTGATGGCGCTCGGGCTGACCCTGGTCTGGGGCGCGGTTCGGCTGTTGAACCTCGCTCACGGCGCCCTGTTTGTGGTCGGTTCCTATGTCGCCTACTGGGTGGTGTCGAGCTTGAACCTGCCGATCCTGATCGCGCTGCCGATCGGGGTGCTGGCGGCGGCCGCGTTCGCCTACCTGATGCATCTCATCTTCATCCGCCCCGTCATTGGCAAGCCGGGCTTCGACAACTCGACGCTGATCGCGACGGTCGGGATCTCGATCGCCGTCTCCGCGGCAGCGATCCTGATCTTCAACCCGGAGTACAAGGTCGTGCCGCCCGTCATCTCGGGCAACTTCACGGTGAGCCAGGTCCAGATCACCAAGCAGGGTTTGCTGGTGATCGGCGCTTCACTCGCCCTGTTCGGGACGGTGTACCTGTTCCTCACCTACAGCCGGCTCGGGATGGCGATCCGCGCCGTGTCGCAGCAGCAGGAGGCGGCCAGCCTGATGTCGATCCCGGTCGTGCGTACCTACGGGATGGTCATCGCCATCAGCGGCGCGCTGGCCGGTCTGGCGGGCGTCCTTCTCTCTCCTTTCTTCTTCCTGAATCCCAACTCGGGCTTCAATCCGATGATCCAGGCCCTGATCGTCACCATCTTCGGGGGCCTTGGCAGCGTGCGCGGAGCCCTGGTGGCTGGTTTTGTGCTCGGCATCTTCGAATCGTTCGTCGAGGTCTACTACGGCGTCGCCTGGGCGCAGCCCGGCGTCTTCCTGCTGATCATCCTGATGCTGATCTTGCGGCCGAACGGCCTCTTCGGAATCGGGGAGGTGAGGCGGCTGTGAGCACGGGGGCCAGTGCGACCCTCGGCCTCACGCGCCCGGCGCTGGACCGGGCGGCCGCGCCGTGGCGCCGGGTCTCACTGTGGACGGTCGGCGGCGTCCTTGCCGCCGGCATCGTGCTCCCGCTGCTCCTCGTCCGCCTCGACATCGGCACCTACCTGATCACGCTGTTGATCCTGTTCTTCGTCCAGGCCGTGGTCGCGCAGTCCTGGAACCTGATCATGGGGTACGGCGGCATCTACTCCTTCGCGCAGGTGGCGCTGTTCGCCGTCGGGGGCTGGACCTCAGGCGTGCTCGTTCACAGCCTGGGCTGGAACCCCTTCCTCGCGATCCTTGTCTCGCCGCTGGTCGCCGTTGTCGCGGCGCTCGGCATCGGCCTGCCCACCCTGCGGCTGCGCGGCGTCTATGTCGTGCTGCTGACGCTCGCGTTCCACGAGCTGGCACGGGTGTTCGCGGTCACCGGGCCGCGCTTCATCAGCGGGGGCGGCTACGGCCTCGTCACGGTGCAGACCTTTCAATTCGGCAACGCGATCGGCAACCAGCGCACGATCTACCTCTATTACCTGGCGGGGCTGATCTTCGCCATCGCGACGTTTGTCATCTGGCGTGTGATCCACTCGCCGCTGGGCGTGGCGATGACCGCGCTGCGCGACTCCGAGACCTATGCCGTGAGCCGCGGCATCAATCAGTTCCGCGTCCGCCTCGTCCTGTTCGCGATCAGCGCCTTCTTCACCGGGCTCGCCGGCGGCTACAGCACGCACTACAACGGCGGGATCTCGACTACGATCTTCGACTTCCCGCGGATCATCGACCTGCTGGCGATGATCGTCATCGGCGGCTGGGGCACGTTCGCCGGCCCCATCCTCGGTGCCGGCATCGTCATCGGGCTCGACCAGTACCTGGTCGCCCTCGGCGACTATCAGACCCTGATCCTCGGCCTGGCCCTCGCCGGGATCGCGGTCTTCGCACCGCAGGGCCTGTGGCCTCTCATCCGCCGGCTGTATGAGAACTACCTGGCGCCGGAGCCGCTGCCGCCTGCCGTGGAGGTCAGCCCATCCGCGCCACACGACACGACGGGGGAACTGTGACCACCGGCTTCCTCTGGCACGAGCTGTACGCGTGGCATGACACCGGCACAGGTGCGTGGGTGATGCCGGCCGGCCTCACCGTCCAACCATTCGCGCACATCGAAAGCGCCGAGGGAAAGCGCCGCATCCGCAACCTGCTCGAGGTCAGCGGGCTCATCGATCACCTGGTCCAGCTGAAGCCGCGCCCGGCCACCGAGCGCGAGATTCTTCGCCTGCATACCAGGGAGTACGTCGAACGCATCAAGAAGATGAGCTCGGAAGCGGGTGGCGAGGCGGGCGAAGAGACCCCATTCGGGCGTGGCTCCTATGAGATCGCGCTCCTGGCCGCGGGTGGCTGCATAACCTCGGTGGATGCAGTGCTCGACGGAAAGGTGGACAACGCCTACGCGCTTGTGCGACCGCCCGGGCATCACGCCGAAAAGGATCAGGGCCGTGGCTTCTGCATCTTCGGTAACACAGCCGTTGCCGCGTTGCATGCGCGTCAAGCTCGAGGGCTCTCCCGTGTCGCGATCGTGGACTGGGACGTGCACCACGGCAACGGCACCGAGCACGCCTTCTACTCCGACCCGACCGTGCTCACCCTGTCGATCCACCAGGACAACAACTACCCGCCGGCCTCGGGCGCGATCACCGACACCGGCGAAGGCGCCGGCCGTGGCTACAACATCAACATCCCGCTGCCGCCCGGGTCTGGGGTTGGCGCATACGTCGCCACGTTCGAGCGTGTGGTCGCTCCTGCGCTGAGGGCATTTCGCCCGGAGCTGATATTGATCGCGTCCGGCCTGGACGCAAGCGCGATGGATCCCCTCGCCTCGATGATGATGACCAGCGAGGGCTATCGGACGCTCACTCGCATAGTGCTCGCCGTCGCCCGCGACGTTTGCCGCGGCAGGCTCGTCGCCTGTCACGAAGGCGGCTACTCACCGGCATACGTCCCCTACTGCGGGCTGGCGATCATCGAGGAGCTGGCCGGAATACGCACAGGACTTGACGATCCCCTGCTTGGGCTCTTGGCCGGCTTCGGCGGGCAGGAGCTACAGCCGCATCAGGAGGCGGTGGTGCAGCAGGCGGCGACGCTGGCGGCCGGTCTCTTGCCGGCCGCGCACCGAGCCCGGGACTGATGCAAGGAGGCAATGTGGACGGGTTTGCAACGGACTACCTGGACGACATCGCAAATCGTCTCTACTCGTCGGTGCTGGCCGACATCCTGGACGACGCCGGCTACCGCCATCAGGTGATGCGACACGGCGTGCGCCCTCTTTATCCGGGCGCGAAAGCCGTCGGCCGGGCCGCCACGATGCTCGCCATCGAGGTCACCGAACCGCCGGCCGAGCCGTACAAGCTCTTGATGGAGCTCCTGGACGGTCTCCAGCCAGGCGAGGTGGTCGTCGGCGCCGTTCAGGGTCAACCTGGCGGCGCGCTGTGGGGAGAGCTGCTCAGCACGCACACCCGAGCCCGGGGCGGCCGGGGCGTCGTGCTCGATGGATTGAGCCGAGACAGCTGGGGGATCGTCGACATGAAGTTTCCGGTCTTTGCGACCGGGCTTTCGCCCGCCGATTCCAAAGGCCGCCTCGAGGTCGTCGCCATTCGAGGCACGATTCCCGTCGCCGGCGTCTCCGTGGCGGACGGCGACCTGGTGCTCGCAGACGACGACGGCTGCGTCGTCGTGCCTGCATCCATAGAGAAAGATGTCGTCGCCCGCGCGCTCGAGAAAGTGTCCGGGGAGAACGAGATGCGCGAGATTCTGGCCGAGGGGGCCAGCATCAGAGATGTCTTCAAGAAGTACGGCATTCTTTGAACACGGGGGCAAGACGATGAGTGATCACAACCGCGTCCCGGTCCGCGCGGCAGACGCGCCCCCGCCGGCCGGGCCGTACTCGCAGGCGATTCGCAGCGGCGGCTTTCTCTTTCTCGCCGGCCAGGGTCCTTTTCGGCCCGACGGCTCCAAGGTCGAGTCATCGTTCGAGGACCAAGCGCGGCAGGCGTTCAGCAACCTCCAGGCGGTTGCGGCTGCGGCCGGCGCCTCGCTCGCCGACGCCGTTCGGGTAGGCGTTTACCTGCGCGACATGTCCGACTTCGCCGCGATGAACAAGGTCTACATCGAGTTCCTTCGCGATCCGATGCCGGCCCGCACCACGATCCAGTCTGATCTACCTGGATTCGACATCGAAGTCGACGCGGTCGTTGCTGTGGGCGACTGATTCGAATGCGGTTTCAGGGCCGGGTGGTGGTTGTCACCGGAGCGGGCTCGGGGATCGGACGCGTGATCGCTCAGCGGTTTGCAGGCGAGGGCGCGAAGGTCGCGGTGGTCGACTGGCTGCCCGATCGCGCCGACGCCGTTGCCGCCGAGATCTCGGCTGCGGGGGGCAGCGTGTCCTCGGTACACGCGGACGTCAGCTCCCGCCGGCAGGTGGAAGCCATGGTTGCGAGCGTGGCCTCCGGGCTCGGCCCCATCGACGTGCTCGTAAACAACGCAGCTATCGCCGAGGGCGACGACGTGCTCCAGATGGACGAGGTCACCTGGGACCGCGACGTGGCCGTCGTGCTCAAGAGCGTTTTCCTCTGCTGCAAGGCGGTGCTGCCCTCGATGATCGATCGGGGCTCCGGCGCGATCGTGAACATCTCCTCGGTGAACGCGCTCACAGCGCTTGGCAACGAGGCCTACAGCGCCGCGAAGGCAGGCATGATCAACCTGACCCAGGGCATCGCGGTTCGTTACGGAGCCCATGGGATTCGGTGCAATGCAATCGCGCCGGGAACCATCCGGACGCCCATCTGGCAGGCGCGGATCGACCGCGACCCGGTGGTCTTGCAGCGTCTCGTCAAGTGGTATCCGTTGGGCCGCGTCGGCGAGCCGGAAGACATCGCCAACGCAACCATGTTCCTGGCCTCGGACGAGGCCTCCTGGATCACAGGCGTTGTGCTTCCAGTGGATGGCGGCTTGCTCGCCGGCAACTACCGCATGACGCGGGAGCTGCTGGCCGAGGCGGGCAACGAACAGCTGGACTCTTAAAGGGTGGACTTCGATGTCCTCATCACCGGTGGCGATGTCGTCGACGGCAGCGGTTCGCCGCGGCGGCGCCTGGATGTCGGGATTTCAGGCGGCCGTATCGTGGCGGTCGATCGCCTGGAAGGGTCGCCGGCTGCGAGGGTCATCGATGCACGCGGACTTACGGTTGCGCCAGGGTTCATCGACGTCCACGTCCACTCCGAGCTCGCCCGTCTCGGGGGTGTCGACCAGTTCGCCGGGGTTCTGGACGGCGTCACGACCGAGCTCATGTCGCCGGACGGGTTCAGCTGGGCCCCGCTTTCGCCTGAGCGGCTTCGCGAGGTGAAGGACTACCTGCAGGTCTTCTACGGCGACCCCGACGTCGGATGGGACTGGACGTCAGTCGCCGGCTACCTGGCGCTGTTCAAGGGCCGCATCCCAAACCATCTCGTACCGCAAGCGCCCCATCTCGCCATCAAGGTCGCCGCCATGGGTTGGAAGCCCGGCCCTCCGTCCGGCGACGAGGCGACAGCGATGCGCTCACATCTGGTCGAGTGGCTCGACGCCGGAGCGGTGGGCATGGCCGCAGGTCTCGAGTATCAGCCGGGCGCGCTCTCTGACGTCAGCGAGCTGGTCGACCTGTGCCGGGTGGTGGCCGATGCCGGCGGCGTGTACGCGCCTCACCAGCGTGGTTACTGGAGCCGCGTGGCATCGGGCTGCCGGGAGACCTTCGAGATCGGGCGAACGTCCGGAGTCAAGGTCCACATCTCACACCTGGCGATCGACGACTCGGCCGCCGGGCTGCTGGACGAGGCGCAAGCCTCTGGCGTGGACGTGACGTTCGACATGTACCCGTACTCGGCCGCGTGCACGCACCTGCTGATGATGCTGCCGGAGTGGGCGCAGGCCGGCGGATATCGGGCCAGCATGGAACGCGTCACCAGCCCGTCCGAACGGGAGCGACTGCGCCCCGAAACGGCCGCCCGGATCGCGGAGAGGGGCGAGATAACGCTCAGCAGCGTGGAGACGGGGGAGGAGCTCGAAGGCCGAAGCCTCGGCCGGCTTGCGACTGAGTCGGGAAGCGAGGACGTCGACTTTCTATTCGATCTGCTCGCCGGGCATGCCGGCCGTGCATTGGCCGTCTATCACTGGCCGGCGTCGGTGGATGGCGAGGCGATCCTCAAGCGAACCATCGCTCACCCGCTCTATGTGGGCTCGACCGACGGCATCTACATGGGCAGCCGGCCCCACCGGCGAGGCTTCGGCACCTTCGCCAGGATCGTGGGCGAGCATGTGCGCGGCGGCACGTTGACGCTCGAGCAGGCGGTCCGCAAGGTCACCGCACTTCCTGCCGAGCGCTTCGCCCTCAAGGACCGCGGCGTCATCAAGGCGGGCATGGCGGCCGACATAACAGTGTTCGATCCCGGCGCTCTTGCGGACAAGAGCACGTGGGAGAACCCTCGCGTCGCGCCGTCGGGGATCGCGCATGTGCTGGTCGAGGGCGAAGCGGTCGTTTCGGGCGCCCGGGTCACCGGCGCATTGCCCGGCCGGATCGTGGGCCGCTCTTAGATGGATGTGTCGAGCGCCGAACGGATGAGGTCGAGCGATTGCAGGCGCATGAATCCGTAGTGGTAGAAACCGACTTCCGCGACGTCCAGCTGGCGGGCGATCGCAAGCTTGGCGGCCAGGTTCTCCGCACTGTCGCAATCTGGCGCCATCGGCCGCATGATCACCGAGAGCCGGCGCTCCGGACCGATGGCTGCTCGATAGGCGGCCAGGTCGACGCGGAGTCGCTCGGGATCTGCCGCGTAGCCGATCGCTTCGAGCTGGCCGCATGCGGCGGACACGGCGCCGATGTCGATCCCGAACTGCCAGGAGATCTCGGCGGCGGGTGCTCGCTGTGGGCGCCCTGTGGCGTAGCCCTTGACCGCTCCCGACAGGTCGATGAAAGCAAAGGTCGCCTTGTCGGCGACGGCTACCTGCGTTGCCTGCGCCACAAGAGAGACGACAGTGGCGGCTCGGGTTTCGAGATACCCCGCCAGCTCGCCGCCGGCGAATGCCCCCACCGTCTCTCGGGCCAGTTCAGGTGCCTCAGGCTCCGGATCGGCCGCGAAACGACGCTCGAGCTCACGGCATGTCTCGAGCCGGAGCTTTTCGGCCTGCACCCCGCGCCGGCGCGCGGCTTCCAGGCAGTGGTCGCAGAAGCACAGACCGAGCAGGAAACGGCCGAAAACACCAAGCTCGATGAAGTACCGCTCGTGATGAAAACCGTGCTCGAGGGCATGAAAGTGAAGGGACTCGGCGACAACGGTCGCGACGCCCTTGCCGGCGATGTCGGCGCTGAGTGCGCTGACATACGCGCGCACGTCCGGATTGGACGGGCACAGGTCCGTGAGGTGGGCATCGCCGAACGCATTGCGGCACGCACATTCGGGATGAGCGGCGCCGAGGGTGTAGTTGTGCAGAAAGACGGTCCACGCACGCACCCGAAGCGAGCGTGCGGAAGCCTCGCGGCAGAGCTCGGCAAGCACGTCCGACTCCAGGGCAAGCGAGCTCATCTTGGGTTGGAGCTTCAGCCCGCGGTACCGCTGCGGATCGGGCCTGAAGAACACGCTGTCGCCGTCGAGGAAGTGAACCTTTCGCGCGGGATTGTGCGGAAAGATGTCGCGTCCTTGGTGATAGGCGGCCGCCATCGTGATGCCGCCCAATCCCGCGCGGCCCGCTGCGTTTTCCAGCACGCTCGCCATGCCCTCGTCCGCGAGGTCGCTTGCAAAGACGAACAGGGAAGTTTCGATGGTCAGGATGTTAGCGGCGCCCGACGTGCCGAACGCGCGGCGCTGGGTACGGATTAACTTTGACCACGATGATGGTAGATGCCGCTCCCAAGGCCTTCCCGCTCCGACCCGACAAGTCGGCGCTCATCGTCGTGGACATGCAAAACGACTTCGTCCGCGTCGGCGCTCCGCTAGAGGTGCCCGACGCACGGGAGACGATCGGGGTGCACCTGGAGCTGCTCGATTGGTTCCGGGCGCGGAAACGGCCGGTGGTGTTCACCCGGTTCATCGCCGGCCCGTCACCGACCTTGATGTGGAAATGGTCACCTGTCATCGCACCTCCCGTGTGCTGTTGCTGGCCGGGCTTCATGCGCGCCTACGGCGACATCGAAGGGGAGCGCGATTGCGTGGCCGTCATCGATGAGCTGGCGCCGCAGCAGGGAGAGGCCCAGATCGACAAGTACGGGTACAACGGATTTCATCGCACGCGGCTCACCGATCTGCTCGTCGCACATGGCGTCGATACGGTCCTCGTCACCGGCACGGTCACGCAGATTTGCGTCGAGGACACGGCTCGAGGTGCTTTCCATGAGGGCTTCCAGGCAGCGGTGATCGCGGATGCCGTTTCCTCCTACGCGCCGGAACTTCATCGCGCGAGCCTGCAGACCCTGGCCATGAAGTACGGCCGCGTCGTAACGGCGCACGACGCCATTGGCGAGCTGGAGGGATGATGGCGCGCTCACAAGCCCGTTCACTCGACCTCGACCTCCTGCTCGATGAGCCGGTCGACTGGCGCTACAAGTCCTTCCCGGCGGGTCCGTCTGTCCCGATCCGTTCGGTGCGCGCCCGCGGCTGGAATGTGCTCGGTGGGGAATTCATGCTGCCCGTGATGGTCCTCAAGGACTCGGCGATGAGGCACAACATCGAGCTCATGGCGAACTACTGCCGCGACCACGATTTCCTCCTCGCTCCACATGGAAAGACCACGATGGCGCCCCAGCTGCTGAAGCGCCAGCTGGACGGCGGAGCCTGGGCGGTGACTGCCGCGACCATGAGCCAGGTCCGGGTCTGCCGCGCCTTTGGCGTCGACCGCGTGATCCTGGCCAACGAGCTGGTGGAACCGGCCTCGGTGCGCTGGGTTGCAAGCGAGCTCCGCGACGACCCCGAATTCGAGTTCTACTGCCTGCTCGATTCAGTCGCGGAGGTGCGGCTGCTCGAAAGTGCGCTTGGCGACACGGCCCTCGAGCGGCCCCTTCACGTCCTGCGCGAGGTCGGTCCGATGGGCGGCCGGACCGGGTGCCGGACGCCGGAGCAGGCGCTCGAGGTGGCGCGAGCCGTCGATTCCTCCCGCCGGCTGGCGCTCGCCGGCGTGGAAGCTTTCGAGGGCGTCATCAGCTCCAAAACTCTGAGCGGCACGATTGATGCGACTGACGCATTCCTGAAGGACATGCGCGCGCTGGTGGTGAAGCTGGACCAGGCGGGCCATTTCGCGAAAGGGCAACGAGTGATCGTCACCGCAGGCGGCAGCGCCTTCCCCGACCGCGTCGTTGCCGAGCTGGGCCATCCGTGGGACCTCAGCCGGCCGGTCGCCCTTGTTTTGCGCAGCGG
>VBFD01000041.1:0-15503 GCA_005883585.1 Chloroflexota bacterium | reverse complement strand
GCCGAGCTTGCGGATGAGCTTGGCGGCGGCGGCCGCGGTGCCGCCCGTCGCGAGCACATCATCGACGATCAGCACCGTTTGACCGGGCTGCACAGCGTCCTCGTGGATCTGGAGCTGGTCGGTTCCGTACTCGAGCTGATAGTCCTGGCTGACCGTCTTCCAGGGCAGCTTGCCTGGCTTGCGGATGGGCACGAAGCCGGCGCCCAGCCCAAGTGCGACCGCTCCGCCTGGGATGAAGCCTCGGGCCTCGATCGCCGTCACCACATCCGGCGGCCGCTCTGTCCAGTGGCTGCAGACCTGCTCGACAACGCCCTTGAATATGACCTTGTCGGCCAGGAGCGGCGTGATGTCCTTGAAGACGATCCCCGGCTGCGGGAAATCAGGAACGTCGCGGATCAGCTTCCGCAGGGTCTCTTCGGAGATCGTGCTCATACCACGTGGCGGAAGTATTCCAGGGTTCGGGCCAGCCCGTCCTCGAGCGGGACTTCGGGCTGCCAGCCCAGGAGCTTGCGGGCGTGGGCGATGTCGGGCCGGCGCTGCTTCGGATCGTCTACCGGCAGGGAGCGAAACTCGATCTGGCTCTGCGACCCGGCCAGCCGGACGATCAGCTGGGCGAGCTCCAGGACGGTGACCTCCTCGGGGTTGCCGAGGTTGACCGGCATCTCGTCGCCCTTCTCGAGCGTAGCGAGCACGCCGCGCACAAGGTCCGACACGTAGCAGAGGCTGCGCGTCTGCGAACCGTCGCCGTAGACCGTGAGCGGCTCGCCACGTATCGCCTGGGCCATGAAGTTGGGGACCGCCCGCCCATCCGACACCTGCATGCGCGGACCGTGGGTGTTGAAGATGCGGATGATCCGCGTGTCGACGCCGTGGGCGCGGTGATAAGCCATCGCGAACGCCTCCGCGCATCGCTTCGCCTCGTCGTAGCACCCACGAGGACCGATCGGGTTGACGTTGCCCCAGTACGTCTCGGGTTGCGGATGCACGAGAGGGTCGCCATACACCTCGGACGTCGACGCGAGCAGGAACGTGGCGTGCTTGGCGTGCGCCAGACCGAGCATGTTCATGGTGCCCAGCGTGCCGACCTTCAGCGTGTGGATGGGGTTGGCGTCGTACTGCGGAGGCGAAGCGGGCGATGCGAAGTGGAGGACGTAGCGCACATCGCCATCGACGTCGATGAACTCGTTGACGTTCGCCTGGCGGAACTCGAAATCGGGATTCTCTTTGAGCGTGCTCACGTTGTCGCGCGAGCCGGTGATGAAGTTGTCGAGCGCGAGGACGCGCATGCCGCGCGCCAGCAAGGCCTCGCACAGGTGCGAGCCGATGAAGCCGGCGCCGCCTGAGACGACCGCTCGTTCCTTAGTCGCGGCCGATACCCCGATAGGTGAAACCGAGGCCGCGCATGACCTGCGGGTCGTAGATGTTGCGCCCGTCCACGATCACCGGCCGGCGCATCGAGGCCTTGACGCGGCCGAGGTCGAGCCTTCTGAACTCATTCCACTCGGTTACGACGACGAGCGCGTCGGCGCCGTCGGCGAGGTCATACGAATCGCGCGTGTATTCGACCTCCGGCAGCTTGACGCGCGCGCCATCCATGGCCGCGGGGTCGTAGGCGCGGACGTGCGCGCCGGCCGCGAGGAGAACCCTAGCGATGTCGATGCTCGGAGCTTCGCGGAGGTCGTCGGTGTTGGGTTTGAAGGCGAGGCCGAGCAGCCCGACGATGCGGTCGTTGAGGCCCTCCAGGCATTCCCTGAGCTTGTCGATTACGAGCATCCGCTGGTCGCGGTTGATGTCCATGACGGCGTGGAGCAGCTCGGGGTGATAGTCGAAGCGCTCGGCCAGTGCCGACAGCGCCTTCACATCTTTGGGAAAGCAGTTGTGCGTGACCAGGCCGCCGGTCGTGACGAACGTATGGACGCCTGGGACCTCCAGGGAGTAGACCGCTCCTGAGAACGGGCGGCGCTCGATACCAACCACACGAACCCAAGCTGTGTTTGGTCCTTCCCGCCTATACCCCGTGGGCGCGATGCGCTTCTTCTGGCGGTACAAGGAATCGACGATGGCCTGGCGCTCGAGCTCGGGGACGAGGTCCAACAGACCCTCCACCTGGTCCGCGCCTGAGACCCTGATCCAGTAGGTGTCGCGGGTCGATTTGGCCGTGCGGCCGACGCGCATCGAGCCGACAACACCGAGGTCCGCGAGCAAGCGCAAAAGGCCGTCGGCCAGGTCCCGGCTCGTGGTGCCGCACTCGAGAATCACGCTTGGTCCGCCACAGATGTAGCTCCAGCTGCCGTCGCCGAGCCAGTACCCCGCCAGCAGAGCCCGCTTGTGCTCAATCGGCTGCGTCCACGTCAGATCGGGCAGTGGCATCTGCTCCGCGGCCACATGCATGCCAACTCCTCGCCATAACGGTGAACTCAACTCTGTGCGCACCGCGACCTGACTGGCCACGCCGCCAGTCATGTGTGTGCTCGATCGCACCAATTCGTGCGATCCAGCCACCTCTGCGACTGATTGGCTTGAAATCGCAATCGGGAGCCAGTCCTCATGTCCGAGCTCCGACGCCAGCTTGACGCCATCTCGTGTCACGAACGGGTGGTCCGGCGTGCAGAGCACCCGTCGCCCCATCTTGGTCCGGACCTCGAATATTTCGCCTTCGAATGGGCGCATCGTCGCCGCGGACACCCGCGCGAAACCAACCGAGCCAGTCTCCGGCTGCCACGCGAGGACCTCGGTCTCTTCGCTCGAGCTGAACTCTGTAAACACATCTGCCAGCGCGGTCAGAGTCACGCGATCCCCGCGCCGCACCAGCACTGTCTCTTCGCCTATCAAGCAACTACCCCCGTAGCCCAGACCCACGTCGAGGTAGCTCGGCCCGATGCGTTTGTCCATCCCCATGCCTTCCGCGACGAGCTTCGCGTCGGCCCCGACGCGCTCGCTGATGCGGGCGATCTCATTGATGAACGAGATGCGCGCGGCGAGGAACGCGTTCGACGCGTACTTGACCATCTCCGCGGTGTAGATGTTCGGAGTGATGAGAATCGGAGCGTCCAGCGGCTCGTAGAGCTTGGCCACCTTATCGGCGGCGGCGCGGTCGTGACTCCCGATCACCACGCGGTCCGGGTGCATGAAGTCCTGGATGGCCGAGCCTTCGCGTAGGAACTCGGGGTTGGACACGACCTCCGCCGAGTGCTTCTGGTTCCGGCTGCGCAGGACTTTGGACACCATGTCGCCGGTGAGTGGCGGGACGGTCGATTTGTTCACGACCACCAACGGCCCGTCCATCGCATCCGCGATCGAGCGCGCCGCCGCCTCGACGAACGAGAGGTCCGCCTCGCCGCCCTCGCCTTCCGGAGTGCTCACGGCGATGATCGCGTACTCGGCACGCGGCACCGCCTCGTCGTAAGAGGTCGTGAAGTTCAGCCGGCCGGCTTTCGTGTTCCGCTCGACCAGCTCGCTCAGGCCCGGCTCGAAGAACGGCACATGGTTGTGGAGCAGCTGGTTGATCTTTTCGCGGTTGATGTCGACGACGATCACGTCGTTCCCGAGATCGGCCAGGCATGCAGCCGTGGTCAAGCCGACGTAGCCCGCGCCGATGACCGCGACCCTGGACACAGCCGGCCGATTATCTCAGCAGGCGGCGCTTGGCGAAGACAGCCACATAGGCGGCAATGGTTTGGCGGGCGGCCTTTCGCCAGCCGAACGCTTTCGCCCGTTCGAACCCCGACCGCCGCGCATGGTCGGGGTTTTGGGACAGCGCAAGTGCCGCGCGGCCGAGCGCTTCGGCATCGCCGTCTGGCACCAATTCAGCCGCATCGCCTACAACCTCGGGCACGCTCGAGTTCCGAAACGCGGCGACGGGGCAGCCGCAGGCCATCGCCTCCAGGCATGGAAGACCGAAACCCTCGTAGCGGCTGGGAAACAGGAGGCAGCCGGCGGCGGCGTAGAGGTCGGCCAGCTCGGCGTCGTCGACCTGGCCGAGCATGTGGGCTCCGAGCATCGTTCGTGGAGCCTGACGACCGGGATCGCCGACGATCACGAGCTCGAGCTCGGGATGCGTCTTGGTTGCGGCACCCCATGCGCGTAGCAGCGCGGCCGGGTCTTTCCTTGCGTCGAGGGCGCCGACGAACAGCAGGTACCCTCGCTTCAGCCCCCAGCGACGCCGGACCCTATCCGGGGCTCCGGGCCTTGGTTTGAACTCATCGCCGGCCGCCTCGGGCACGATCTGAATTCGGGTGGGGTCGACCCTACCGAGGCGGACGGCATCATCCGCGGTCGCCTGGGACACCGCCAGGACGAGGTCCGCGCGCCTGAGCAACCGCCGCCCGAGCCAAAAACGGAACCGCTCGCCACGCATCGTCGGCCCGCCCCAGGCCCAGGGGATGAGGTCGTGCAGCGTGACGACCAAGGGCACCGGCGACTGTGCCGGCAGCTTGAGGTCGATGGCGTGATAGAGATCGGGAGCGATCCGTGCGAGGTCGGGGCCCAGGACGGCAGCCTCTTCGTAGGCTGCCAGGTGGCCCCGATAGCGGCGCCGGGACGAGGCCAGCCTGTACTCGCCGACCGGCAGGGGCGGCACAGGCAGGTCGGAGTCGAGCAGAAGAGTCAGATTGGGATCGAAGCCTTCTGCGATCAGGCCGTGAAGGATGCCGCTGGCATAGGAGCCGACTCCACGCTTGGCGCTCGGCCCTTGCAGTGGGCGCATGTCGAGCAGCACCGACGGTGCGACCCGGAGCGATGGAGTCACGAGCAAAAGTCATCATAATTTGGCGGCCATGGAACGCTTGGACGTTGTCGTCGTCGGCGGCTGTGGGCACGTCGGCCTCCCGCTCGCACTTTCGTTTGCCGATTGCGGCTACAAAGTCGGAATCGACGACATCGATCACGCGAAGATCGAGCAGGTGCGATCGGGCACTGTGCCGTTTCTGGAGAACGGCGCCGAAGAGCTGCTGCGCAAGATCCTCCCGACCGGCCGCCTCGTGCTCGCGTCCGATCCCAGCATGCTGGCTCGCACCGACACCGTCGTCCTTGTGATTGGCACTCCGATCGACGAGTTCATGAATCCCTCCGTTCAGGTGTTCGATCGGGTGCTCGACGAGCTCATGCCGCACCTTCACGACGGCTGTCTGGTCGTGCTGCGCTCGACGGTCTTCCCAGGCACGACGCAAGCGGTCGAGAGACGGATCCGAGCGGAAGGCATCGACGCCGACGTCGCGTTCTGCCCGGAGCGCATCGCGGAGGGCCACGCCCTCGAGGAGATCCGAAGCCTGCCGCAGCTGATCGGCGTCTCGTCAGACGACGCATTCGAGAAGGCGCGCGGCCTGTTCGCGCCGATGGGCGTGCAGATCGTTCGCACCACGCCGCTCGAGGCCGAGCTCGCGAAGCTGCTCACCAACACCTGGCGCTACATGAAGTTCGCGATCGCCAACCAGTTCTTCCAGATCGCCCATCGCTCCGGCGTCGACTACGACCGCGTGCTGAACGCGGTGCGCCAAGACTACCCGCGCGCGGCCGACCTCCCCGGGCCGGGCTTCGCCGCCGGTCCGTGCTTGCTCAAGGACACCATGCAGCTCTCGGCTTTCACACCGGACCGCTTCCCCATGGGCCAGGCCGCGATGCAGATCAACGAAGGCTTGCCCAACTACATCGTCGACAGCCTCGATTCCCGGCAGCCGCTCGCCGGCAGGACCCTTGGAATTCTCGGCATGGCGTTCAAGGGCGAGTCGGACGACCCGCGCGCGTCGCTGAGCTACAAGCTGCGCAAGCTCGCCGCCTTCAAGGGCGCCCGTGTGATCTGCACCGACCCATACATACATGACGAGTCGTTCCTGCCGCTGGACCGAGTCTTGCAGGAAGCGGACCTGCTCGTCATCGCCGCCCCACACCGCGCGTACAAGAAGCTCGACCTCAAAGGGCGCCAGGTTGTCGACGTCTGGGGCATCACCGGCCCGATACGACTCTGAAGGTATTAGTCACCGGCAGCGCCGGGTTCATCTGCGGATATCTCGTCGCCGAGCTGCTGCAGGCCGGCCACGAGGTGGTCGGCGTCGACAACTTCAGCAAGTACGGTCCGGTGCGGCGCGGCCACGACGACGACCCTCGCTACCGGCTCATGGAGGGCGATGCCAAGGACGCCAAGCTGCTCACCGAGCTCGCCCTCGACTGCGACCAGGTCGTCGCCGGCGCCGCGATGATCGGCGGTATCTCGTACTTCCACGAGTTCGCTTATGACCTGCTGGCCGAGAACGAGCGCATCTGCGCCGCCACGTTCGATGCGGCAATCGCGGCTCGCCGGAGCGGCCGGCTCGAGAGGATCACCGTGATCTCCAGCAGCATGGTCTTCGAGTCGGCCGAGGTCTTCCCCACTCCTGAGGGCGCGGAGCGAACGAGCCCACCACCCCGATCGACGTACGGTTTTCAGAAGCTGGCCGTGGAGTATTTCGCGCATGGCGCGCACGAGCAGTACAGCCTTCCCTACACGATCGTCAGGCCGTTCAACTGCGTTGGCATCGGGGAGCGGCGCGCGCTCCGCGACCACGACATCATGAGTGGCAACGTCAAGCTCGCCATGAGCCACGTCGTCCCCGACCTCTGCCAGAAGGTCATCAAGGGCCAGGATCCACTCCACATTCTTGGCGACGGCAGTCAGGTGCGTCACTACACCTACGGCGGCGACCTCGCGCGGGGCATCCGGCTGGCCATGGAGTCGCCGCGCGCGGTCAACGAAGACTTCAACCTCTCGACCGCGGCATCGACGACGGTACGCGAGCTGGCGGAGACGATCTGGCGGAAGGTCTACGGAACCAGCCGGCCGCTGCACCTGGTTTCCGATCCGCCTTACGAGCACGACGTTCAGCGGCGCGTGCCCGATGTGCGCAAGGCGCGCGAGGTACTTGGCTTCGAGGCGACCACCACGCTTGACGCGATGCTCGACGAGGTCGTTCCATGGATACGCGAAGAGATCGAGGCGGGACGCATCTGATCGAACACGAGGCACCGGCGCTCAGCGTTGTCGTACCTGTCTACAACGAGGGCGAGAACGTGGTGCCGACGCTTCGCGGGATCGTCGAGCGCACGCGCACGCGCCCGCTGGAGGTCCTGGTCGTGCACGACTTCGATGGCGACACCACCGTGCCCGTGGTGAAACGGCTGCAGGCCGAGCTGCCCGAGCTCACTCTCCACCGCAACGACATCGGTCGGGGAGTGCTCAACGCCCTGAAGTCGGGTCTGGCGGCCGCAAGTGCGCCGCACGTGCTGGTGACCATGGGCGACGGGTCCGATGATCCCGGCGACATCGACGCGATGTTTGCGCTGTCAAGCGGCGGCGCGGACGTGGTCGCCGGGTCGCGCTACATGCGCGGCGGCCACCAAATCGGTGGTCCGCTGCTTAAACGAACGATGTCCCGCATGGCCGGCCTCTCGCTGCACTGGTTGGGCGGATTGCCCATCCATGACGCCACCAGCAATTACCGGCTGTACTCGAAGCGCCTGCTGCAGCGCGTGACGATCGAATCCAACGGCGGGTTCGAGCTCGGGCTGGAGCTCACGGTCAAGGCTTATGCGCTCGGAATGCGGATCGCCGAGGTGCCGACGACCTGGCGCGATCGCACCGCGGGCGAGAGCCGCTTCCGGCTGTGGACCTGGCTGCCGCGCTACTTGCGCTGGTACTGGGTCGGGATCGCTGCCCGCTTCAGGAAGAAGGCGTCGTGAGCGGCCGGTAGTTGCGCTTGTAGTAGTCCCAGTACTCGCCCGACCTCAACGGGCGCCACCAATCCGGGTGGTCGACGTACCAGCGCACAGTCCGCTCCAATCCCTCCTCGAAGGTGACCCGCGGCTCCCAACCCAGGTCGGTGATCCGCGTCACATCGAGCGCATAGCGGTAGTCATGGCCGGGACGGTCGGCGACGTACTGGATGAGGCTCTTGGGCTTGCCCATGATCTCCAGCACCGCATTGGCGACGTGGTTGCCATCGGTTTCGACGCCGGTCCCGATGTTGTAGACGGGGTCCGCCAGCGGCGCGTCGTGCAGGACGAGATCGATCGCCCGGCAGTGATCCTCGACGTGGACGTAATCGCGCACCGCCGAGCCATCGTTGTACAGAGGCAGCGGAAGGTTGTCGATGGCGTTCGTGATCAATACCGGCACGAGCTTTTCCGGGTACTGGTACGGCCCGAATGTGTTCGAGCCCCGCGTCACCAACAGGGGCAGCCCGAAGCTCTCGGCGTAAGCGTGCGCGATGTGCTCGCCGCCGGCCTTGCTTGCCGAGTACGGGCTGCGCGGCTTGAGCGCGTCGCCCTCACGCGAGCGGCCCTCGCGCACCTCGCCGTAGACCTCGTCGGTGCTGATGAGAAGAAAGACGCGATGCGAGTGTTTCCGTGCCGCCTCGCAAAGGACGGCGGTTCCGCGCACGTCGGTGTCGATGAACGCGAGCGGTTCCAGGAGCGAACGATCTACGTGCGTTTCGGCCGCGAAGTTCACGATGGCGTCCACGCCGGCCGCAAGCGAATCGACGAGCTTGCCGTCACAGATGTCTCCGTGAACGAACCTGTAACCGCCTGTGCCTTCGAACTCGGCAAGGTTCGCCGGGTTGCCGGCGTAAGTGAGCTTGTCGAGGACTGTGATCTCTATCTGAGGCCGCGTGCTCCGCAGGAGCCGGACGAAGTTCGAGCCGATGAAGCCCGCGCCCCCCGCAACCAGGAGGCGCTTGAACGACCTCATGCCATGCAGCCGCTATGTGATCTCAGGGCCGGCCGTCCAGTCGTACCCGATGGACGGGTCATCGTGCGGGATCCGGCCCTCGTCATCGGGCGCATAGACATTCGAACTGATGTAGAGGAGATGACTGCGCTCGAGCGCCCGGCACCCGTGGGCAACGCCCGGCGGGATCTTCACGCACGTGGCATGCGCATCACCCATCAGAAATTGCATGAGACTGCCCTTTGTCGGCGAACCTTCGCGTGTGTCGTACAGAGCCACCTTCAGCGCCCCAACGACGTACCACCAGTCGGTCTGCCTTTGGTGAATGTGCCAGGCCTTGGCCGCGCCGGGATGCATCAGGGAGTGGCTCCACTGGCCGAAATGCTCGAAGAAATCGTCGGTCTCGCGGATCACCTCGCGAAAGAAACCGCGCTCGTCAACGTGTGTGACGAGCTCCTTGATCACGACACCTTCGATCGGGCGGACGGAAGCCGGCTTCATGGTTCGTGGTTCGCTCCGTTCTTGCGCACGTGGTCGTTGACCGCGTAGTACGCGTCGATCGACTCGCCGGCGTCGCCCCAGAATCCTTCCAGGACGTCGTACTCCATGAGATCTCGCTCGACGAACCAGTTGTTGACGTCCGTGATCTCGAGCTCGCCGCGGCCCGACGGCTCGAGGCTGGGCAGCACGTCCCAGACCGTCTCGTCGTAAAAGTACGCTCCGGTGACGGCGAGCTCGCTGGGGGGATCGCTCGGCTTTTCGACGATGCGTTCGAGGCGGCGCGTGCCGTTGAGCTGAGCCACGCCCAGGTGCCGCAGGTGCGCTCGATCCGTCACCCGAGACAGCACGACGCGAGCGCCGGCCTTCTGTTTCTCGAAAGCATTGACGCAGCCTTTCAGCGATCGCCCGAAGACGTTGTCCGCCAGCAGTACCACCGTGCGCCCGCCACCGGCAAAGCGCTCGGCGAGGGCGAGGGCTTCGGCGATGCCTCCCGGCTTGGCCTGGTAGGCGTAGAAGAGCCGCGCGATCCCGAACTCGTCGCCGTTGCCCAGCAGGCGCAGGAACTCCCCCGCATGCGTGCCACCGGTGACCAGCATGATCTCGGTCACGCCGGCCTTGACCAGCGCCTCGATCCCGTAACTGATCATCGGGCGGTCGTAGATAGGGAGCAGATGCTTGTTCGTGATCTGCGTCAGCGGGTGAAGCCGGCTGCCGGTACCGCCGGCGAGGATGACCCCTTTCACTGCACCGGGATTCTACTTGCGGTACTCGGATAGGCTTTCGCCCATGGAGCAGCCTCCACCCCCCGAAACTCCTCCTGGTGTACCCCCGGCGCCCGCTCAACAGGCCATGCCCGCCGCCCAGACCGGGCGGCCCGGCCGTTTTTCGCCCGACGGTTTCTGGTGGTGGGATGGCGGAAGCTGGCGACCCGCCTATTCGCAGGACCGGCTCTGGCGCTGGAACGGCCAGTCCTGGGTGCCCGCCGCATCCGCCCCTGCGCGCTCCGGAGGCGGCGTGGCGCTCGCCATCGGTGTCACGGTCGGTGCGTTCGCGATCGTCCTCATTCTGGTCGTCGTGGTCGTGCTCGTCATCCTTGGCACCATGGGCGGGCAGATCGCCAACGTTTTCTCCAATGTCGCCGCGGCGCTGAACTCGACCCCGAGCCCCTAGACAGCGACAATCGGGGCATCAATGGGAAGTAGGCCACAAGTTGTTGTGGCAGACTGGCCGCCACAGCATGCCTCGACCGGACAACTGGCCACGCACCATCCTCCACGTCGATATCGACGCCTTCTACACCTCGGTACACCAGCGGGACGATCCCAAGCTGCGTGGGGTGCCGGTGGCAGTGGCCGGGCGGTCGCGCCGGGCGGTCGTGATGGGCGCGTCGTACGAAGCACGCGGGTTTGGGGTGCGCTCGGCGATGCCTCTCCATGAAGCGCTTCAGCTCTGCCCCCAGCTGGTCGTCGTCAGCCCCGATGGCGCGCGCTACCGCGAGGCCAGCCGGCTCATCCACCAGATCTTCAGGCGCTTCACCTCGCCCGAGCTGGTCGAGGGCGTCAGCCTCGACGAGGCTTACCTGGACGTCACCGCCCGGACGCGCCACGGCACTTCGAACGCGGAGGAGGTCGCGCGCCGGATCAAGTTCCAGATCCACACCGAGGTCGGGCTCACCGCGTCGGTCGGCGCCGCCACGTCGAAGCTGGTGGCGAAAGTCGCCAGCGGCACCAGGAAACCAGACGGACTCGTCCTGGTTCCGCCCGGGACCGAGGCGGACTTTCTCGCCCCCCTCCCCATCGGAGCCATACCGGGCATCGGCCCCAAGACTGAGGACCGGCTGCAGGCGATGGGTGTGCGCACGGTCGGCGAGCTCGCGGCGTACGAGACGCAGCGGCTGGTGCAGGCGCTGGGCGTCGGCGGAGCCGTGCTCCAGCGGATGGCCCAGGGACGTGACCGAGCGCCGGTCGATGGCAGCAAACCCGCGAAGACCATCTCCGCCGAGACGACATTCGAGAACGACGTCAGCGACAGCGGCCAGCTCGAAGCGGCGCTGCGCGAGCTGACCGATCGCGTGGTCGAGCGCCTGGTCGCTGAAGGCGTGCGCGCGCGCACGATCTACGTGAAGCTCAAGCTCCCGGACTTCAGGCTGGTGAGCCGCCAGGTGAGCCGGACGAGCCCGACCGACGACGTCGAGACGATCTTCCGCGCCGCGCGCTCGGCGCTGGAGAAGTCGCATGTCGAGTCGCGGCCGGTGCGCCTGATCGGGGTTGGGCTGTCTGGCCTCGAGCACCCTGAGCCGGACCTGCAGATGACGCTCTTCGACTAGGCGGCGTCCGGTCGACGACGGGCCGCGGAGGGATTGCCGCCAGCACGTCGCCCAATGTGTTCCAGCCCAGCGATTCCCGGGCGCGGGCGATGAGCGCTCGAAAAACCATCGCGGTCGCGCGCGCGTCGTCGAGCGCGGCGTGCGCCGGCGTGACGTCGAGGCCCAGTACCTCGACGAGCGTGGCGAGCCCGGGCGTCTGCCCCTTCGGCAGGTCCAGGACAAGTCTCGCCAGCGAGGACGTGTCGATGATCGGGTGCTCTAGCGGGCTCTCCAGGCCACGCCCGACGAGCCACGTGTCGAATGCGTCGTGGCTGTGCTCGACCAGCACCGCGCCATGTGCGAAGCGCAGGAATGCCCTGCGCGCGTCCTTGAACTCGGGTGCGCCGATCAGCATCGATCGCTCGATGTGGTGGCGCCGGCGTGCGTATGGGTTGATGGGCGCACGGCAGTCGACGAGCGTGTCGAAGAACGAAAGCGGGCCGTCGAGCTTGAACCTCTCGGCACCGATCTCCAGGACGAGGAACGGGGCGTTGCCTGTGGTCTCGACGTCGAGGGCCACGAACTGGACGTCGTCGACAGGGGTTTGCGGTCGGAGCTCGGGGGCATCGACGGCGATTTCCTGCCACGGCACGGGCTCTACCGCGCCGCGCGGCTTGAGTAAAACCGGCTTAGGGGTCACCTGGCCAGCGCTAAGGCCCTCCGGGCGAAGGCGATCTCGTCTGAGGTGACCGCGCGCAGCAGCAGCGCCGCGCCGGCATACACGGCGGCGCCAACCACGATCGGGATGACGACCTGGACGCCCTCGAGGTTTCGGAGCGGAAACAGAACCGCGCCCATGACGAGGCCGGCAAGGATCGGCCGCCAGGTCAGTTGAAGAACCGGGACCTGGCCGATGTGGCGCCTCGTCAGTACCCACCCGGCAACTCCCAGCACGACCTCGGTCAGGACGGTGGCCCAGCTGGCGCCCAGGTACCCGAAGAACGGAATGAGGATGAGGTTGAGCGCCAGGTTGGCGACCAGGCTCCAGCCCGCGGCCCAGGTGAAGGACAGCTGGCGGTCGGATGCGCTCAGCGCGCCGATGAAGGCGTTGTTGACGAAGCCGATGGCCAGCGCCAGCGAGAGAATCCGCAGCGCCGGCTCTGACTGCGAATACAGGAACATCGAGGTGAGCGGATGAGCGAGAACGAACAGACCGACAGCGATCGGCCAGCCGATGACGAGCAGAGCTTTGAAGAACCGGCTCACGGCGTCGGTCAGCTCCTGCGGCCGTTCACGGAAGTAGACGGATAGAACCGGGAACACGACCGACAGAAGCGTCATCGGTATGAAGAGGAGCGCTTCGAACGGTTTGTATGCGGCGGCATACCATCCGGCCTCGGCGTGCGGGCGGATTGCGTAGACCAGCGGCTGGTCGATCTTGAAGTACAGGATGGTGAGCACGAAGGTGAGCGCGAAAGGAAGGCCCTGGAAGAACCATTCCCGGACCAGTTGCGGTTCGAGCTTCCAGCCGACGACGGCGATCTTCTGCCACCAGAGCACGATCGCGAAGTACGCGCAGCTGAACGCGTACTGCGCCGCGTAGGCCCACACGAAGTACGTGACTCCCGCACCGATCTTGATGCCGATGAGCACGAGCGCGAGCAGGACGGCGCTCTCGAGAATGACCGCCACCGCCTCATAACCGAGGCGCTGGACCGCATACAGGGTGTTGCGAAGGAGGGTCGAGTAAGAGGTAAGGACCATGAGCAGGAATCCAGGCACCAGCAGGCTGCTCAAGCCGGCGAGTGCGAGGGCGATGGCCAGGACCACGAAGCCTCCCACCGCCATCACGAGGCGCAGCGACATGACGTTGCGCAGATAGCGTTGGATCTCGGCCGGGTGGCGCGCGCCCTCGCGCACATAAAGGACGTTGAAGCCGAGGTCGAGGACCACGCTGACGATGGCCGTGTAGTTGATCAGGGTGGTGAAGGTCCCATAAGGCGCGGGCATCAGCCATTTCAAGGTGGCTATGACCGTGACCAGGGCGATGAGGCGCGCCACCACCTTGGCCGCCAGCACCAGGACGGTGTTGCGAAGCGCACGCGAACCTAATCCGGCGGTCGCGACTGGTACGTCAGGTGCTCGATCGTCGTCTGGCAATTTGCGGCAATGCTAACGCCCGGTCACCGGGTCTTGATCTCTACGTCAAATACACTTTTCCGTCACATGGAGGGCGGGAAGCGGTCGCTGAGCGGAATCCGGGTCACGGGTCGCTTCCACCTGGGCAACTACCTGGGCGCTGGGATCAACTACGTCGGGCTCCAGCACGAGTACGAGTCGTACATCTTCGTCGCCGACTACCACACGCTGACCACCATTCCCAATGCCCGCGAGTTCCGCGACGACCTCTACGACATGGTCATGGACCTGATCGCTATCGGCGTCGATCCTGAACGGACCGTGATCTACCGCCAATCGTCGATTCCGATGGTGGCGGAGCTGACGCTGCTCCTCGCGATGGTGACGCCGCTCGGCTGGGTGCAGCGCGTGCCGACGTTTAAAGAAAAGGTGCGCGACCAGCCTGACAACGTGAACCTCGGACTCTTCGAGTACCCGGTACTCCAATGCGCTGACATCATCATCGTCAAAGGCGACGTCGTGCCTGTGGGTCGAGACCAGGCTCCCCACGTCGAGCTCACGCGTGAGATCACTCGCCGCTTCAACCGCACCTATGGCCCGGTGTTCCCCGAGCCGCAACTTGTCCTGAATCCCGACGCCCCCATCGTCAAAGGCACCGATGGGAAGGCAAAGATGTCGAAGAGCCTCAAGAACATCGTCGGAGTGACCGACCCACCCGACGTAATTCGGAAGCAGGTCATGAGCATGGTCACCGACGTGAAGCGGCCCCGCAAAACGGATCCCGGCCACCCGCGATCCTGCAATGTCTGCGCGTTCTATAGGTTTTTCTTCGACGACTGGGAGCACTACTGGGAACTCTGCCGAAGGGCGCAAATCGGTTGCCAGGAGAAGAAACGGCTCCTCGCCGAGCGCATAGTCGAGCGATTCGCGCCGTTCCGCGAGCGGCGCGCGCAGCTGACCCGCGAGCAGATCGATGCCATCCTTGAAAGCGGCGGCGAGCGCGCCCGCGCCATCGCCGGCCGGACGATGGTCGAGGTGCGCGACGCGGTCGGTCTGCCCCCTTACGCCCGCGCCTGAAGGGCGGCTAGAATTCGGGTCGGATGGCTGATTCGACGCCCCGGACATTCACCCGCCGCACTTTTCTCGGCTGGTGGATGGCCAGCCTCCTGACCGCGACGGTGGCCATCGGGCTGGCGCCGATTCTCGTCTTCCTGTGGCCGGCACCCGCCAAGGGCCAGAAGAAGACGAAACTCGCGGTAACGTTGGCCACCCCCATTGAGCAGCTGTCGAACGGGAACGCCATCAAGTTCGACGCCCCCACCAGCCCCAACTCGGCTTTCGTCATGGCCGACGGCGGCGGCGACAACGCGGCGGGGGATCTGGCCTTCGGCGGGTTCGTCGTCAAGGACCTGCACGGAAAGTTGAACGTCTTCGCGATCAATTGCTCCCACCTGGGATGCTCGATCGCGCTGAACGCCGACGCCAAGACGTTTGACTGCCCGTGCCACGGCTCGCGTTTCCACCTCGACGGTACTGTGCTGCACGGCCCAGCCGCCGACCCCCTTTCGCACCTCACGTGGGCGCATGGCAATGACCCCAACACAATCGAAGTCGACGGCCTGATCCTGGGCTTTTAGAGATGGCCATCCCTCACCCGCGCGAGATCCAGATGGCGGTGGTGGAGTGGCTCGATGAACGCTACCCGTTCACGAAGGCTGTCGACGAGGCGCTCTACCAGCGCGTGCCGAACTTCGCCAACGCCTTCTACTACTGCTTCGGTGGGATGGTCTTCATCCTGGTCGTGCTGCAGCTCCTGACCGGCATCCTGCTCGCGCTTTACTACGTGCCGGACGCCAGCGG
>VBFD01000040.1:0-15051 GCA_005883585.1 Chloroflexota bacterium | reverse complement strand
CGGCGAAAGCAGCGACAGGAAACCTATGCGCCTCATCAGCACCAGGACCGTCGACGACCTCGCCCTCCTCACCTACGAGACCGCCCGAGATGCCTAGGGCGCGTTGATCTGAGGGTCATCGAAGACCTGGGCGCGGACACCCGCCAGTCCGCCTCGGATCACAGCCGGACCACCCAATCCCTGAACCAGAGGGATAGACGAGGTCACAGACGCAAACGACGGAGAGGCATTTCGAGATTAGACGGAACTTCGAGGACACGCGATTCCCAGGGTTCGGGACCGTGAGGCCCCGGGGTCAATCCTGGGCCACCGACCAACTCTCAACTTCTGAGGAGCGGGCCTAGGCTTCGGTAAAGGTTCGCACCCAGTGTTTGCACAGCTCTTCCAGCATCATCTGGGTATCGCGATTCGCGAAGGAATTGCCGAAGAGAAATGCCATCCGAGGCTGGGGCCGAGTTACTGACGGCACCCAGATCGCGGGCCGGGCTTAAGCTAGGTAAGTGGCTGAGGCGCCCTCAGCGCTTCGTAGGTGGTTCGCGTTCCACTTTGCAGTCGACTGGGCCGTAGGTGTCCCGCTTCTCGCGGCCCCCGAGTCCCTGCTTCGATTCTTCGGCTGGCATGAAATCGATCCCATCGCCACACGCCTCTTCGCGGCAGCGCTGCTCGCCATCGGTGGTCAGTCACTGCTCGGCCGAAACGGATTGGTCAACGAGTTTCGGGCCATGCTGAACCTCAAGCTGATCTGGGCGGCGGCGGCTGTGATCGCGCTTGGTATCGGGGCGCTGTCTGGCGGCCCTGCCTTGACCTGGCTTGGACTTGCCGTCTTCGTCGGTTTCTTCGGCGTCTGGCTCTACTGGCGGGTCAGAATCGGTCGCGTCATGCGGCTGGTCGAGTCCCCCAAAGTCACCTGAGCTAGGGATCGCGTGGATCAGGCGACCGACTTCGCGCTGCCCGATCAGCAAGGGGGGACCTGGCATCTGGCCGAATTCCTGTCGCGCGGACCGGTTGTACTCGTCTTCTATCGCGGTGATTGGTGACCCTACTGCAACGGGCAGTTGGCCTCGTACGCAAGAACGTGGGACCGGTTCAAAGGTGAGGCCGTGAGCCTCGTCGGGATCTCAGTCGATCCCGTCGAGAACAATCGAGCCATGGTTGAGAAGCTGCTGCTGCCGTTTCCGCTCTTGAGCGACCCGGAAGGCCGCGTGATCAGAGATTGGGGGGTGTGGAACGACGCCGACGGCGGCGTGGCCAAGCCGGCGATCTTTGCCATTAGAAGGGATGGGTCGGTGGGCTGGTCGTTCACTGGACGCGACTTCGCAGATCGGCCGACTGATGACGAATTGTTCAACTCGCTTCGCGGAGGTAAGTGAAATGGCGCGTGGAGATCGACCTTTGCCGCTGGAGCAGCTGGAGCCGTACATGAGGGGCGCCAAGTTCGCCGTCCGCGCTTTGAGCCGGCGCCACGAGGCGCACGATCCAGACATCGTCGCGGACGCCGACCGTTACTTCGAGATGGCTGAGCGCTATCGCCAGGCGGCCATCGCCACCTTCCGCCTGCGAAGAGAACGAGGCGGCAGCACCTAGCTCTTAAGCCTCCGTCCGGCATTGACAAATGCAACTGGACGGTGGGCGCCAACCGGCTCGTTGGGTGATCAGGTACGGGGCAGGTGTCACGAGGTGACTCTTCGATTACTCAACCGGAATGGTCCTCTCTGCCCCGCTTTTGGCGAGCCGCTGACATCAGGCAGTAACACAGGCCTGGGAACCTGAGCGGTGCCGCGATACCTCGCGGTAATGGAAAAACATGGAGGAGTCATGACTATGAAGCTCGTCCGCCTCGCGACCATAACGGCGTCCATCGTCAGTGTATTGGCGTTCGTACAACCAGCCTCTGCGAACGCAGTGACCGCAAACTCAGGCTTCTACGACCACCAGATCATCCAGTACCAGGCCACTGCAGAAGTCACCTCGTCGCCTCACGCGGCCCAGTTGATCAGCAAGGGCAACATCGTCTTTCACATCGTTGACGCCAGTGGCAACATTCCGGCCGTGCAGGTTGCACGCCTTCACACCGCCTTGCCCAACGACCCCACAGGCGGCAACGTGCTCAACTTCATTCCAACCGAGATCGGCTATTCAGGCGGTGCCTGGAACCTGCAGATCTTCCACTGGAACGCCGGAGTGACTCCAGTGGAGCTGAGTAAAGACGACGACATCTTCGCTGCCGTCGCGGCGGGGCAGGGGACCCTCGAGGTAACGTCGACCCTGGTGCGCTGCCCGGTGATCGACTTCGCGGCCCTGCGCTAATAATCTGAGAAAGTTGAGAAGACACCCTTCTTCTGGTTCAGCAAAATGTCGTTTGGGCGGAGGCCACTGCCTCCGCCACGTTTTTCTTGACGATGAGGTCCGCATGATCGCGCCAGGAGCCTGACTCGATGCGACTCTCACGGTTGCTGCGTGGCGTCAGAGGGCGGATAGCGCTCGCCTCGCTGGCGGCGTCCGGGCTCGCGCTCGGTGTCGAGGCGGTCGGCGTCCAGGGCGTGGGCGCCGCTACGTTTCAACGCCTGATGGTCGAGCACGGCGCAAGTGCCGAGCTGGCTCACGCCATGTTCGACGAATCGGTGACAAGAGTCGTGATCGTCACGACACTGCTGGCCTTGCTGGTTTCCTTGGGTTTGGCGATCGTGCTGGCCCAGGCTGTGACGCGGCCCCTGGACGGGGTCGCCCGTGCCGCCCGGCGCTTGGCCGAGGGGAACTATGGAGTCAGGGTGGAGCGACCCGCCGCCCCCGAGTTGGCGTCCCTCGCCGACTCGTTCAACCAGATGGCGGCGGGACTGGAAGATCAGGAGCGGCTGCGGCGCGACCTGATCAGCAACTTCGCGCACGAGCTGCGGACTCCGCTGACAAATCTGAAGGGATACCTGCAGGCGCTTCGAGACGGGGTCATGCCGACCAGCACGGAGGTCTTTGCCTCACTCGACCAGGAAGTGGATCGCCTCTACAGGCTGTCGCTCTCACTGGACGATCTCGGGACCGGCGGGTCACCCACGGCGCCCTCCGGACTCGGCGCCATCGACCTCGGACAGGTCGTCGAAGCCGCATTGAAGCTCTCGTATCCGAGCTTTGACCGTCGCAGCATCAAGGTCGAGCTGACTTTGCCCGCTGGGCTGCGCGTTTTGGCCAACCCGGACCACATCGCCCAGGTGTTGCTCAATCTGTTCCAAAACGCCGCCCGTTACACACCCGAAGGCGGCTCGGTGTCGATTCGCGCCGAGGTCGACGACGGGTCAGTCGTGGTCAGCGTCACCAACAGCGGTGAGGGCATCCCGGCGGTCGACCTGCCCCACGTTTTCGAGCGCTTCTACCGTGTCGAGAAATCGCGTGACCGGTCTCGAGGCGGTGCGGGGATCGGGCTGGCGCTGGTCAAGCAGATTGTCGAGGCGACGGGCGGTCGGGTCGGGGTCGAGTCGGACCATGGTGTGACCAGGTTCTGGTTCAGCCTGCCAACTTGAGCTGAACAGATGAACGCCGGGTCGGCAGCGATCGGCTTCATCGAGTCTGGGGTTTGGGGAGCACTGCGGATCGATAACCAACTCCACGTACCGTGCTTATGTAACGCGGCGCCTCGACATCGTCACCCAGCTTGGCCCTGATCCGTTTGACAGCGACATCAATCGCCCGGCCCGTGACCTCTCCGCCCAGCCCGTAGACAGACTCCACAAGATGCTCGCGCGAGAGCACCCTGCCGTTGGCCCGGATCAGAGTCACGATCAGACGGAACTCGAGGTCGCTCAAGGCGACGATGTGCCCAGCGCATAGGACTTCTCGTCTCTCGAGGTCGATCTGCAGGTCGCCGTGATGCAGGGCCTCAGTGGGCAGGTCCCCCGGCGAGCTTCGACGCATGAGGGCGTTGACCCTGGCCACCAGCTCGGCGGGGCTGAAGGGCTTGGCCAAATAGTCATCGGCGCCTTCGACCAACCCAGTGATGCGGTCGCTGACCGTTCCCCGCGCGGACATCATGAGAACGGGCAAATTGTTGCGCTCGTCCCTGAGGTGGCGGGCCAGAACCAAACCGTCCACGTGCGGCAGCATTACATCCAGCACTACCAGGTTCGGACGCTGCGCCTCGATCTTTCGCAGCGCGTCCTCTCCATCCACCGCTGTGACCACCGCATAGCCGGCCTGCTGTAGGTAGGCACGCACCAATTCAAGGATTTTCGGATCGTCATCGACAACCAATACCGATCCTGTCTCCATGGCCTCCTTCGATGGTACGGGTCTTGCAGCAGCTCTCGTCGCGTGTAACCGGCGTGTAACACGCGGTCTTGATACTCGGCGAGAGTTCATGGCCACCCATCTGAAAGACACCGAGGTTGAATAGATGAAGTTCCTTCCGGACCGCCCCCATCTCTTCAAAGGCGTTGTCGCCCTGGGTGTGATTGCGCTCGCTGCCGCGTGTGGCTCGAACAGCCCTGGCTCAGCTGCAACCACAGCCTCGCCGGCCGCGTCTGCGGCGAGCGGGGTGGATCTGGAGCAAGGTACCGCCACGGTGATGAATGCCCAGGAGAAAGTTCTGACCTCGCCTGATGGCTTCACGCTGTACTACTTGACGGTCGACACCGCGACCGCGCCCAAATGCACCGGGGCGTGTCTCTCCACTTGGCCCCCCCTGCTGACCAACGGGAATCCCAGCAGCATGGTGCCGCTCACCGGAACACTGACCGTGGCGATGAACGCCAACGGCGATCAGGTCGCCTACAACGGTCATCTCCTTTATAGATATGCGGGCGACAAGGCCAAGGGTGACGCCAAAGGAGAAGGTCTCCAGGCGTTCGGCGGAGTATGGAAGGTTGCGACCCCCAGCCTCACCGTAGCGGGATAGACGGGCCAGGCGAGTCGCCGTCGTTAGACCCATGAGCACGCGACGAGTTGTGGTTCGCGGTTTCGGATCCGGCGTGGTCGCCGGACTTCTTCTCGTGGCGCTGATGTATCTGGCCAAACTCGCCATCGGCACCACCCCACTGCCACAGCTGCTGCAGCAACCCATCCTCGCGGTGATGCCGGGCTTCGTCTTCGGGTTCCTGATCGACACTCTGCAGCACGCGGGCAAGGTCGTTGAGGAGGCGGGCCTGATCGTCGGCATGATCGTTGGACTCGGGTCTCTCGGTGGGGCTTGGGCCTGGGCGAGGCAGGTCTGGGCTCGGCCACCGCACGCGCTCTCGTTCGCTGCCGCCGGCTGGGCGATTGTCGCCTTGGTGCTTCTTCCGATATCAGGGGACGGCTTCCTCGGGCTCAATGAGGGGCCGACCGCACCTCTGGTCTGGTGCTTGCTGTTCGCCGCGTATGGCGGGGTACTCCGGGTGGGCGGCGATCCCGCGACTGTGACGCCGGTCCGGGCAGATCCAGGGCGGCGCCGCATATTGCGGCTGATGCCGATCGGAGTCGCGGCGTTGAGCGCCGGCGGGCTCGTCTCGGTACTACTCCCGCGCTGGTACCAGGCGGTCTTCAAGGCACCTGAGGCAGGGTTGTCGGGAGCATCGCCGGAGATAACGCCGGTCGGGAACTTTTACGTTGTATCGAAAAACTTCAGCGACCCGGTCGTCTCAGAGCAAGGGTGGAGCTTGAAAGTCGGCGGGCTCGTCGACAACCCGCTACACCTCTCCATGGCGGACCTGCGCGCTCTGCCGAGCGTCACCGAGTACGTAACCCTCGAATGCATCAGCAACAACGTCGGAGGATCGTTGATCAGCACGGGCCAGTTCACAGGCGTCCGCCTTCACGATCTCGTCGGCATGGCGGTGCCGGGGTCAAACGCGACGAACGCTCGTTTCAAGGCGCGAGATGGCTACACCGAGAGCTTGCCCTTGAGCCTCATATCGAGCCAGCCTGAGATCCTGGTCGCGTATGCCTTGAACGGCGCACCGCTGCCGACCGGTCATGGATTCCCAGCCCGAATCCTGGCGCCAGGGCATTACGGAATGAAAGGCCCGAAGTGGCTTGACTCGATCGAGCTGGCGAGCCAGGACGATGGGGGCTACTGGGAGTCTGAGGGCTGGGACAGGATCGCGCTGGTCAAAACCACATCGCGATTTGACATACCGAAGGACGGCGACATCGCGAAAGCCGGGGAAGCGGCCCGTCTTTTGGGGGTGGCGTTCGCGGGTACGCGTGGCATCAGCAAGGTCGAGTACAGCACGGACGGCGGCAAGAACTGGTCAGCGGCCGGCCTTGGAGCGCCGCTCTCAACCCTGACCTGGGTGCTGTGGGACGCAAGCTGGATCCCTCGGCAGGCGGGGGCGTATGTGCTGCAGGTCAGGGCAGTGGACGGAACCGGGGCGCCCCAGCAGCCAACTGCGTCTGCAAGCTATCCAAGCGGCGCCTCCGGTTATCACACAATCCGCGTCGAAGTATCCGGATAGCTGACGCTCCTGGATCGGTATGAGCCTGCCAACGTCAACCGGGCGCATCATGATGGCTAGAGCGATGCCCGCGAATGCTGACTTTGTCGTTGAGGTCGATGCCGCAGCTCTCGCGTGGCTTGACTCGCACAAGTCTGAGGGGCCACGCGTCATCACCTACGACGTGCATCGCTGTTGTGGCGGCGGCAAGATCTGTGACGTTCGGGTGCGAGAAACGGCGCACCGTGATGACATTACCAACTACGCCGCGGCCGTCTTGCCGGACACGACCAGGCTCGTGATCGATCCCAGAGCGGCCGCGCGGCAGCCGTCGCGATTTCGTCTGACCGTCCGCGGGCTAGGTCCTCTGAAGCACCTCGATCTCGACCTATCCGGCGAGGAGTGGGGAGCGTTTCTCTACGACTGAGTCGACGGCCTATCCTCGATGATCGTCGATCCCCTTCAGATCCCTTGGCGATCGGCGTGAAGCTGGCCGGCGAGGGTCGCCAGCGAACCTGGACCTCGTCGCACACGCGACGAGCTCGAGGGCGTTCTCGTCCTTCGCCGGATCACAGCCGGATCAGACTTCGGCGCTGAGGTGAAGTCGCACGACCACGAACCCCCGTCGCCCTTCACGCTCGAGAGACTTTGCAAACGGCCGGCCGTCGGATCCAGGCCGGATGCCGGTAAACACCGCGATGGCTCGGTTTACGGCAAGCTTTCGACCGAGCACTGCCGACAGGGCCACCGGTTCTCGTATCACGTCGGCAGTTACCACGTGCCATGTCCCTTGCAAGCGCACCCTTGCGGTGCCGCTCGTCAGGTTTTTCCACCAAGCACCCCCTCCTGGCACGAGTAGGTCTGTGCCCTCGCGCACGTAGCTGACGGGAGTTGTATATGAGCGCCCGGTCCGCCGGCCGGTGAAAGACAGACGTATCAATCGACCGCTCATCATCCGGTGCGCTCTGCTGCCGAGAACCAAGAGCATGAAGGGATTGAAGTAACGCACTACGCTTTGCAGGACACGGCTCACGACTACGGACATGTTGTTCATCACAGGCTTCATGCTTCGATTGAGTTATGAGCGTCCTGTGAAGGAGCGGTGGAGAAGGCGCGGAGATTGAGCGCGCTCGACGAGGTTCTTCCGTTCTATCGCTTTCGCGAGCGCCACGAGAGGACCATCGCCGCGTCACCGGATGTGGTCTGGAGCGCGCTGCTCGCCATCACGACACAAGACCTACCGCTGAGCAGTCTGTTGATGGGGATTCGCGGCCTTCCCTCTCGGATATCAGTTCGGAGCAACGGATTGAGGCGCGCATCGCACAAGCCGGTCATTGATCAGTTCATCGCGGGTGGCTTTCGTAAGCTGCGGGACGATCCGCCAAATGTGCTTGTCGCGGGTGCCGCGATCCAACCCTGGAGGCTCGTTAAGGGCGAGGTCGCTGACGTTTGTGACCTTGCCGGCTTTCGCGCCTTCAACCAGCCTGGTTTTGTCCTCGCGGTCGTATCGTTCGAGCTCGAACAGACCGAGAAAGGGACATGCCTGTCGACCGAGACTCGTGTCCAGCCGACGGATAGCCGGGCGGGACTGGCCTTCCTTCCTTACTGGTTGGTGATTCGAGCTGGATCGGGGCTCATCCGTCGAGACATGCTGCGTGCGGTGGCCCGCCGATCTGACCGTCAATGAACGAGACTAGGTCGCACGTTCTGGTTGAGTTTCTCTAGAACCCTCAATCGCACCCAGCAGCTGGTGGTCGGATTCTTTGTGCTTGTTTGGATCGCGCTCGTTGCGATTCTGGTCCTCGCCCCGGAGGTCTACACGCAGACCCTGCAGAAGGTCGATGGGAAAAGCCTCGCGATTGAAGCTTCGCTGCTGATTGCGCTCTCGGCGCTTATCGCTGTCCTCGTGGTCGGGGCCTTCCGTCGCTGGCGATGGACTTTCTGGCTTGTCCTGGTTGCTTTCATCTTTGGCGTGTTGCGCCTTCCAGCCTCCGCATTGCAGCTCGCCGGGACGATGCCCGCCAGCGGCCCTACCTGGTACGAGGCGCTGCAGGGTGTGATCGGAGTCGTCCAATTTCTGATCGCCATTGCCATGGTCGCGGGCTATCGGAAAGGCGGCGTCTGGGGAGAGTTCTGATCCTACGGATGCGCCAAGTCGCGTGGTCAAGGGCACATCGCGCGCCACCATCGTGGCTCGGCGTTGCTCGAAAATCGGAGCCTTCGCCGGGTCACAGCCGGGTCACGGATTCCCGGTACCAGGCGGCTCTAGGAGGACACGGAAGGACACCAAGACAGAGCGATACGAGTTCAGGAGGTCCCTAGAGGAAACGTAGGGATAGCAGAGGACACGCCTCGACGGCGGTTCGGGACCGTGAGGCCCCCGTTCAAATCCCGGGCCCCCGACCAATTTTGTATTCAAAATCTGCTATTGCCGAGGCTTGTGAATCACCCTGCGTTTCCTGGAGACTTCCCCGTTTGGTTCCAAGCACCTGCCTTCATCGCATCCACGGCGGTTCTACGTCTTGAGATGGGAATTTCAGGCCGGCGGAAACTGGGGACTTGCAGACCGGCCTTGACAGAACTCCCCGTCGTGTGGTGGCGAACCCCGCACGCGTCTACTTGGGTAGACGCAAACGTTGGCGGAAAGAGCGATATACTGTCTACTGCGGTGGACGCATGACCGGCCAATTCGTCCTCCGACAAATCAGAGAGGCGGGCTGTAAGCCGGGGCCAGTCCGTCAGCAAGGGAGCCACGTGAGAGTCGAATGCGAGGCGGGCAGATGCCGAACAACGGTGCCCGTGCACCGTGGTCAAGACCTGCCGGCCGGAACGCTCCGGGCGATCGAGCGCGACCTCGAGCGATGCCTTGGCCGTCGTTGGCTGCAGGGCCGAGGGCGATGAAGGAACGTATCGTCGCGAGGATTCGGCGCGACAAAGACGGCACTTGGCTAGTGACGTTCCCAGGTATCAGGGGGGCACACACCTACGGCCGCTCGCTGAATCAATTGCGTCGGCGGATCCCAGAACTTCTACGTCTCTGGGATCGAGACCCAGTCCACGTTGACCTCGTCGAGGTTCTGGACCTGCCGAACAACCTCAGACAAGCAATCTCAGTCGCTACGAAACAGCGCCTTGAACTAGAGCAACGAAGCCAGGCTGTTCAGCGCGATATGGAGAGAACCATCCGACGGCTTCAGAGCCAGCTGAAGCTCGGGGTGCGCGACAGTGGAGAGTTGCTTGGTATCTCACCGCAGTACGCTCACAAGCTGCGCCACCGGACCGACGCGAGCCGTTCCGCTAAGGTTCGCAAGGCAGCATCTACCCGTCTACCTCGGTAGACATTGTGTGTAGTAGTTCATGTAGTAATCCAGTCGATCCTGGTGGCTGAAACAGGCCTCAAATCGCCGGAGGCAGCCTCGAAATGAGCTCAAAACCATCGAAAACGGTCTCGGTGGACGAGACCGCCTAGATTTCGGGACCGTGAGGCCCCGGGTTCAAATCCCGGGCCCCCGACCAATTTTGAATTCGAAACCCGCGATTTTCGGCATTGTCTGGAGCCTACGGGGCACAATTTCGCGGGGAACTATCGCGGCCTAGGGTGCGGTGGTTACATCCGTCGGCGGATCTGAACTCGCTTCGCTGAAATCGATGGCTCCGCGGAGGCTTCACACTGACGATGCAACGGCCAGGACCGTAAGACACCCGGTTCAGAATCCAAGGCGATCGGCATCGGAAGAAATAAGGATGCCCGGCTGTGGGCGCATCTCACCCTCACAAACGCCGATGACCCTGCGAGGTCTTCAGTCTTCATCACGAATCCCAATCGAACAGTTGCACGGCAGCTGCCCCTAGAAGTCACAGATCGCATTCCGGAACTCATGACGAGGTATGGGTTCGCCTCGTATGACGCGGTTCACGCTGCAACTGCACTTGAAACTGGGGTTTCGGCCATTGTTGCGCTCGACACCGCCTTCGCAAAGTTGCCTTCGTCCCGAATCGCAATCAACACAGACTCGACCAGAGTCGGCAGCTGTCTCCGTTATCGCCGCGCAGGCGCCATCTGATCGCTGTTTGCCCGTCTGGATTGCTCTCGATCAAGAGCCCCTATCGCGCGCAACATGTTCTATAACCGCGTCTGGACGAACCCGGCCGTGACGCTCTGGCTGTCCTGGATCTTCTCGGACCGCTCGGTGCCGGGAAGGCCCGGATGAGATGCTCGTGCAAGCGGCCGGCCACAAGCACCTCAAGCATCTCTAGAAGGAGAGAGAAATGTTCATTGGCCACTTTGTCCCGGCAGAACTGCTGCAGCTAGTCGCACCGAACACTCCGCGTTGGGTCGCACTCGCTGGTGTCAGCTTTCCAGATCTACTCTGGGGCGGGACTGTGCTCGCGGGGGTCGAGACGGTTGAGTGGAACCGAGATTCGCCCCTCCAGAAAGACATCAAGTTCGTGAAGTATCCCTACTCGCACTCACTGGTTCTGGCGACTCTGATCGCGTGCATTCCCGGGCTCGGGATTGGGCTGTGGTTTGGGCCTGCAGCGGGTCTCGTCTTTATCGCTGCGTCTGCGTCCCACTGGCTACTTGACACGATCGTTCACCTCCACGATTTGCCCATTCTCGGCTTTAACAGAGACAAGAAGGTTGGCTTTGGCCTGTGGCGGTATGGATGGGTGGCGTTGCTGGTCGAGTATGCGTTCTTCGCCATTGGAACCTTGCTATTCGTTCCACGCCAAAGTTGGACATACGTGCTGGTCGCTGGTCTGATCCTGCACATGATCAACCTCAATTCGTTCATCGGGCTGACCAAAAAGAACCTCATCCCATCTGGCAAGGTGTACGCAGCTCTCACATTCGTCGGTTTCGGAGCGGCCATCTGGTTGTTCAACGCGGCGTATTGAACAAAGGATCCACCGCAATTTAGAGTGGCGACAAGCTGGCGAGACTCGAGTCCGCGACCAGCTTCGACAGAATACGGCCCTATCGAGCGCTATACGCCGCTGACGTACCGTTCGACGCGGCCGTCCTGCAATTGGGTCCGGCCGGTCTCGAGGAGCTCCTTTAGCTTCCCAAGGTTCTGGCCAACGGCCCGCTTGATGGGGGCTGTCGCGAAACCGGCGACGAGGCCCGCAATACCCCTCAATTCCCACTCGTCTGTTAGTCGAGTGCCGCTCCCGGTGGATTCGAGCGTGAAACGGATCTCGAGAGGCGGAGTCGGTGCCCGAAACCGGATGACCAGCCTGCTGTCCTGCTTGAACTCGGTGACGCTGAAGACCCGAGTGTCCGACTTGCGGACGAGTCTATAAGTCGATCCGACCCGAGCCGGACTTGCATCCAGCTTCAAACAGCCGATCACGTAGTAGTTCCAACGAGGCAGGTTCTCCGGATCCGAGATAAAAGCGAACACCTCAGAGACGCGGCGCTCGATAACGTGCCCTTGGACAAAGTGCATGGGGACGCTCTATTGAACCTCACGCCAATGGGCGCCAGGCGACTGGCTCAAATCGGATCCGCCGGGCTTACCCTGCCCGTCGAGGTGGCGGGCGAGACACTTATGTCGCGCGATGCCGTTCGTACAGCAACGCCTGTGACTAACCATCACGCCGCCGGGGCACAGCCGGGGCACAGATTCCCGGCACCAGGAGGGTCCGGCAGGACACGGACGGACACGAAGGCGCGGCAATTTGAGTTCAGACGGGCATCTGCGGAGCTGTGGGGACACTCGAGGACATGCAACCAACACGGTTCGGGACCGTGAGGCCCCGGGTTCAAATCCCGGGCCCCCGACCAATTTTGCATTCAAAATCGCCGATTTCGCGTGAGCTGTGAAGCCGCCGGGTCACAGCCGGGTCACAGAGTTCCCCAGCGCATGTGGGTGACTTCAAGTCCTAAACGTCCTGCCGCCGAAGATACGTAATCGCCTACGACCATACGATTCCAAAGCGACTGGTGATACCTAGGCTGACTTTATGGCCGACATCTGGCTCAGCAACCCCTACCGCTGGTGACGCGACACGGTCGACCTCATCGGTTTCGGGCTGGAACAGATTCTGCCGAATCGCGAGCGCCCGCGCCGGTCACCTTGACCGCGAAGATCAACAACCACACGACGAAGACGAATTCGCCGGCGCCGCCAACCTGCCCGACCTCGAAAACATAGGGAAGGTCGGGCGCAAGAAGATTGGCGAGGAACTGTCCAATCCAGCTCATCGCGGCGACTAGCAGCAGTGCGCCCACGAGCCACGGGATCTGGCGAGACCTGATGACCAGGTAGCCGAGGGGAACGAGCCATAGGCCGAAGAACATCTCGTCGATCACGAGCCCGTTGGCATGGGCGTCCACGAACACGGAGGCGAGCGCATTTGACGCCGGGGCGCCGAACGCCTGGATGTACGAGGGGTTGGTAGCGATGGTCAGCGCGTTGTAGAGGTTGATGTCGCTCAGGTAGATCACGACGATCTCGATAGCGACCAGCACGACCATCGCAGCAGCCGCAAGCCGGTCGACGTGGCGCAGCAGCAGGTACAGAGCCATGCCCGCGAGCAGAAAAAATGTTCCCGAGATCAGGTCAATGGCCAGGCTGATGCGAAATAGTGACGTCGACGCTTGAATCCTGTCGATCAGGCCCGAGCCGCCGCCTGAACCCTCGATGCTCGAGCGGATCGCGATCGCGACCACGAAACAAACGCTGGCCAGCAGATAGAGCGAGCTCGCGATTCGGGCGAGGACCTTCGGCGATCTCAACGGGCTCTCAGGCGGGTCGCCAGGTAGACGATCATGCCCACGGGAGCGATCAGCGCCACAAGGCTGGTGGTGAAGAGAAGGGCACTGACCGTCACGTCGACCCAGGCCGGACCGGCTTCAGAGGCCGCGGTGATCCAGTGAAACGTGGACATGATGAGGAGCACGGCTGGATATCCGCCTGGGGGGATAAGGGTGCCGAGCAGCTTCTCGCGCCTGGTCCAGGTTTTCGAGACCCAGAGCAGGATCGCTCCGACGGGCCAGGCGGCCACCAGCAGGATTAGCGCAAGCACCTCCAAGGTCCCGAAGCGCCGGGTCGTGGCAACAGAGGTTCGCGGCTTTTTGCTGCCGAGGGCTTCGGCCGCGATGTCTCTTGGGTCGCCGAGGCGCTCCAGGAGGTTCATGAGGGTGGCGTCGGACTCGTCGGCCAGGCCGCCGCGCTCCTCCGCAATGTGGCGGCGAATCTCGTCGATGATCTCGTTGCGGCTGTCAGGGGACAGGTCGGTCAGTTCTCGCTCGAGCCGCTGCAGATATTCGTCCACCAATTGCGCGGCATGGGTTGCGGTCATCACTGTCTTGCTCCGTTCCGAAAGATGTTGTCCACCGAATCGCGAAACCTGAACCACTCATCGCGGAACTGGGCCACAGCCTTCTGACCGGAACGGCTCAGCCGGTAGTAGCGCCGCGGTGCGCCGCCGGGAGTGTCGCGCCACTCTGTCTCGACCAGACCCTCGGAGCGCATACGGCTCAGCAGGGGATAGATCGTCCCTTCACTGACTACGAGCTCGCCCCTGGCACGCAACATCTGGATCACCTCTCCGCCATAACGCGGCATCTCCTTGAGCATCGCCAGCACGCAGTACTCGATGACTCCTTTGCGAAGCTGTGTGGCGAGACCATCGATCGGCACCGACGATACTGTAGCGCAAGGATCCTTGCATTGCAAGGAATGGCGAACTTCAGATGGCAATAGACGGCGATGCCAGAGATGAGCCGCTGACGGTAGGTGCCTGGCTCGCGTTACGGAAACTGCGGCCCACAACGTCAACGCAGTACGAACGTGTCAACACGTGCCCTCTGTAGATGAAGTTCCTAATGCGGGAGGTGGTCGGAGTCCCACCTTTGAGGCACGCGCCGGGTCACATCTGGGGCACAGCCGGGGCACAGATTCCGGGAACCAGGCGGCTCTAGGAGGACGCGTTGGTAGCACTGTTAGCTCCAAGGACGGATGCCGGCAGGGGAACTAATTGGCCAGGGTTAGCGGCACTGCGCCGGATTCGCCTGGTGCTCTTGACTCTCAACCTAGGTTGAGGGTCTAGCCTCATCCCCATCCGACAACAAACGCAACTTCCTCTGGGAGGCAATATGGAAACCTACGATGCAACTTCGGGCGCGATCGCGTGCACTCTGACCCAGGACGACCTGCGTCAGACCAGGAACGCCTGGCAGAAGCTGTTCCGGCTGTCGCTTGTCTCGCGCGACGAAGTTCCGGGCGGCCTTCGCCTTTCGGTACATCCCGGCAGCGCCGACGCGCTCAGGCAGCTCATAGACATCGAGCGGGAGTGCTGCCGCTGGATTACCTTCGTGCTGGACGGCCCGGTCGTGACGATGACGTCACCGGGGGCTGGAGAATCGGCGATCAGAGCCATGTGGGTCGTCGATCGCGTCGAGGAATAGACATTCTGCCGCGGCGGTACACCGTTGATGGTTGGTGATGACCGCACAAATGCGAACTATCGGTCAGCTCGCGGCGGAAATTGGTCTGAATTCGTCCGCACTTCGCTTCTATGAGACCGAGGGCCTTCTTCAGCCCGACGACAGAACAGCCTCCGGTTACCGCGTCTACGGCGCTCGAGCCGAACACCGCCTGCGGTTTCTCAAACGAGCGCAGTCGCTGGGATTGACGCTAGCAGA
>VBFD01000101.1:0-3478 GCA_005883585.1 Chloroflexota bacterium | reverse complement strand
GAGCGCAGCCAGCCGAGACGCCACGGCCAGCGCTGCGTCCTTTTCCAGCACCTGGTGGCCGGCGGCGGTCGCGCCGACGACTCCAGGATCGAGCCCACCGTGACCCGCATCGATGAACACCGTTTGATCGACATGCCCATTCGTGGGCGCGAAGCTCATGCACGCGCCATCTTCGAGGCCTGGCAGAACGACCCGCGAGACGGGTTCAGACGGCTTGACCTGAACGGCTGCCGAGTTCGCGTTCGCCACTCCCTGCCCGGCGTAGTCCATGACTCGATAGAAGACGAGGGCGAGCGCCACCACAAGCGCCATTGCTGACGCTGTGCGGAGTAGGGCCGAAGGGGCCCGCCGGCGCCGAGAGCGGAGTGGGACGTTGCGCGGTTTTGCGATCGGCCCGCGTAGTCTAGCGGGCGCGCGCTCGAACGAAGCCGCTTAGTGAATCCGGCCGTTCTCCGCCAGCGCGATCTTCTTGTCCGCGCCGGTGTCGATGTTGAGGACGCCGAGGATGACCATGAACTGTTTGTTCTGCCAGACCGCCACATAGAAGGCCTGGTTGGAGATCGAGATCGAGAGGACGATCGAATTCTTGCCCAGCCCGGTGGCGGTTCCTTCGGTCACGGGAACCTGCGACGCCTTGAGCGTCGATGCGCTGAAGCCGAAGATCGAATCGCTGCTGTAGCCCTTCTCGGCGCTCGCCTGGTCCTTGAACTCGAACACGAAGTTGACCACGAGCTTGTAAGTCGCCGTGCCGATCTGCGAGCCGTTGGACTCGAGAGCTGTGCAGTGCGCCGCGGAGTCGGTGTAGAACTCGACGTCTGCCGAGGTCGCGCCGTCCTTCTGCGCGGCGGCCCACTGGGCTTTGATCGTCGTGTAGGTGGTCGGATCTTTGGTCTGGATCTTCTTCAGGTAATCGTTGATGCTGCCTGAGAGGTCGCACCTGTGCATGTCGCTGGGCAGGTCGCTGCCCTTGACCGCGACGCTCGACGCCGTCGCCGCCTGCGTGCCGGGGGCGCCGATCGAGCCGCAGCCGGCGACGAGCAACAGCAAGGCTACCGCGGTCAAGGGGGCACGCATGCGAGCTACTCTAAGGGACGGGCTCAGCGGTCCATCCACGCTAGAAGAAGATGGTCCTGCGGCGAGGCAGCAGTTGGCCCAGTGTGCCCTGGATCCACTCTCGCACCTGCTCAGTCAGCTCGAGAACGAGACGTGGGTTCTCGGCCGCGTCGGGCCCGAAATGCGAGACGTCGATCGGCTTGCCGAAAGCGATGAACCACTTCGACGGCAGCGGCACGAGGCCCAAGAGCCCAAGCCACGGAAACGTCGGCGTGATGGGCGCCGTGGGCAGGCCGAACAGTCGAGCGAACGGCCGCGCCTCGAAGATCACCGGGTGCACCTCTTCCGCCCCGACGACCGCAACCGGGACGATAGGCGAACGGGTCCGAAGAGCCACCTGAACGAAGCCGCCGCGACCGAGCCGCTGCACCCGATATCGATTGCGATAGTGCTTCGCCGCTCCCTTCACGCCTTCCGGAAACACGCCCACCAGCTCGCCCCGCTCGAGCAACGTGGCCGCGTTGTCGGGATGCGCGAGCACATTGCCCGTTTTGGTCAGCAGCATGGACGTGAAAGGAAGCGCGAACGCCCAGTCGACGACGAGCATGCGTGCATGGCGCGGTCGTGGGTGCTCGGCGATGATCGCCGTGCGGATCATTGCGCCGTCGTACGGAATCACCCCCGCGTGATTGGCCGCGAGCAAAGCGCGCCCGGTCGCGGGCACGTTGCGAATACCGTCAACCTCCACACGGAAGTAGTTGCGGTACACCCAAAGCGCAATGCCTTTGATGCGTTCGGTGAACTGGGGATCGAAACCGAAGTCGTCCCCGCGAGCCGCCGGCTCAAGGCCGGGACTCACCACGTGGAGAGCCCCCACTTCGATCGATTATGGCAACATGCAGGCGGCCTCGATATGCCCCACGACCTGCAGGCCGCAACCTCTGAATACGTCGGCTGGCTTCAACTCGAGGCGAACCGCAGTCCGAACACGGTTCGTGCGTATCAATCCGAGCTCGGCCGGCTGATCTCCTTCCTGGCCGCAAACGGACATTCCCTGGCGCTTGCCGACCTACGCCATGAAGACCTACGCGCTTATCAGCGCTACCTGGCGGGACATCTGAAGGGCCCCGCATCGCGAGCACGCGCCCTGGTCGCCATCCGCTCCTGTCTGCGGTGGCTGGCTCGAGAAGGTCTCATGGAGCGCGATCTCTCCAACGGCATCACGCTGCCCAAGCTCGAGCAGCGGCTGCCCAAACCAATCGATCCCGACGAGCTGGCGCGCCTGCTCGCCGCACTTCCCAGCTCCACGGTCGCCGAGAAGCGCGACCGAGCCCTTGTGCAGTTCCTGATCAGCACCGGCTGCCGCATCTCGGAGGCGCTCGCCCTCGATCGCACCGACTTTCCGCGCTCGGGCAACCGGCTGATCGTCACCGGCAAGGGCTCCAAGCAGCGAGCCGTCTATCTCACCGCCGATGCCCGCGCGGCGATGGAGGAATACCTCGCGGCGCGCGAGGACGCATGCATGGCTCTCTTCATCAACTTCGACCGCTCTGTTCAGGACGACCGCGGACGCAGGCTCACAGGGGCGGGCGCGCGATTCATCGTCCGCCGCTTGCGTAAAGAGCTGGGCGCCTGGTCGTTCAAGTCACCGCACGTGGCGCGGCACACGACCGCGACCACTTTGCTCGAGGTCACAGGTGGCGACGTGCGCCTCGTGCAGGAGGTCCTCGGCCACGCCAACCTCAACACCCTGCAGGGGTACACGAAAATCGTCGACAGCCGCAAGCAGGAGGCATATCGCCGCTACCAGGAGTTCCTGGACGGCAAGAAACCGCCCGAGACTAAGCCCGCGACTAAGCCCGCGTAGCGCTCAGCTGCTTGCGGATATCGTTCTCGAGCTCACCAACGCTGCGGTCGATCGACGCCGACAGCCGGCCCGCAATGATCTTCTTCAGCGATGGCGGCAGGAGCTTCTCGAGCTCCGCCACCGCCTCGTCGGGCCCGGCCAGGTACAGGCGCTTGTACGAGACGGCGCTCACCTCGCGGTCGATGATGCGCACCACGGCGGCCATGTTGGATTTCACCCGGTTTTCCTCCTGACGCTGGAGGCTTGGATTCTTGTTCCCGCCGGACTTGATGTGCCTGACCTGCGTGCCCTCGAAATGATGCTGCGGGATGACTTCATCGAGGATCGACGCGAAGGTCTGCGCCTGCTCCTTGTGGACGACCACGATCAGCGATGGCGGGTGCTTGCGGAGCAGCAGCTCCAGCGGCGCGAGCAGCGGCGGGTCGACCTCGAGCCGGTCCTCGGTCTCCTCCGGTAGGCGGATCAACCTCAGCACGCCTTTCGGCTCGTCGGCGAACGCGGCCATGAACGGACATGCGACCGGCCGAAGGACCGACAGTTGCGCCTTGATCCGAGGTA
>VBFD01000039.1:0-14113 GCA_005883585.1 Chloroflexota bacterium | reverse complement strand
GTGAGCGACTCGATCCCGCTCTTGTCGGCCAGCGCAAGGGCGGCGCGTAGCACACGCTCCCTGCTCAATGGGGTTCGGGGCTTGGCGCTGGGCTCGGCATGGGCAGTCAACGTGCATCTCCTCTTGACAAACTTACACTGTATGTGCAAGACTTACGCCATAAGTTTACACCGTATGTTCAGGAGAAGCAACAATGAGCTCACCCAAGCGTCTAGCCAGAATCGCCGGCGTCCTCTATCTGCTCAACGGCATCTTCAGCGGCTTCGCCTTCGGGTACGTGCTGACCAAGGTGTACGTGCCGGGCCACGCGGCGACCACGGCCGGGAACGTGGTAGCGAACTCCGGACTCGTCCGCATTGGCGTCGTCGCGGACCTGTTCCAGGGGACAGAATGGCTCTTCCTCGCGATGACCCTCTACGTCCTGCTGAAGCACGTGCACCAGAGCGCCGCGAGGGCAATGGTCGCCCTGGTCGCAGTCGGGGCCGCCATCGTGTGCCTCAACGACGTCTTCCAGTTCGAGAGCGTGCGCATTGCGGCCGACCCGTCATACATGGCCGCCCTCGGCGCCGCGGGTTCGAGTGCCCTGGTGCAGCTCTTGCTCGAAATCCATCACTACGGCTTCCTCGTCGCCCAGATCTTCTTCGGCCTGTGGCTGGTGCCCCTCGGCTATCTCGCCTACAAGTCGGAGATGTTCCCCAAGGCGTTGGGCGTCCTGCTCATCGTTGGGGGCGGCTGCTACATCGTCGGCTTGCTCGCGGTGTTCCTGGTCCCCGACTTCGACCTGGGCGAAAAGATCAACACCTTCGTCACCCTCCCATCAGCAATCGCGGAAGTCTCGATGGTCGCGTACCTGCTCGTGAAGGGCGTCAAGAAGCCAAAGCACGTCGAGCGCATCCTCGCCGCGGCATAGAGTTCAGCCTGTGAAAGCGGCACCGAGTGACTTTCTGGTTGTCGACTGCGAGGCGCTGCCCGAGTCAGAGCTGGAGGGCCTCAGGTATGGAGGCGCGGGGGTCTGCCTGATATTCGTCGACGTCGAACCCGGTGAAGGTCCTCGCCTTCACCGGCACCCATATGAAGAGGTATTCATCGTGCTGGAGGGACGTCCTCGGTTCGTGGTCGATTCCGAGACGGTGGAAGCTACTGCCGGCCAGATCGTGATCGTGCGAGCGCGGGTCGCGCATAAGTTCGCCAACGCAGGGCCGGGGCGACTTCGGCAGATCGACATTCACGTGAGCCCTGAATTCGTGACTGAATGGCTGGAGTAGCACTTCGTTCCTCCCCAGCCACCTAGTTTCGGTTCGAAGCGCGAGTCACGCGCTTTTCTGGTCCAGCAGCTGCAGAAGCTTGTGCGCGGCGAGCTCGATCTCCTTGTGACGCCACTCGGCCGCCCGGTACTGGCAGGCGATCAGGCCGGTCCGATGGACCCGGCGAAAATCCCCATAGACGAACGCGTAACGGCTCTTGGTCTCGTCTGTCGCTTCGTCGTTGAGGCCGAGGTGCCATTCGGCGTATTCGTCCCAGCTGTGCGCTTTGAGGAAGGCGTTCTCGTCATCCGCGCGGGGCTGAACTTCGCCCCAGTCGCTGTCGAGCACGTATTGGCGAGCGTCGATGAGACGGCGAGCATTCGCGATTGCGCGCTCATTGACCGAATATGACGCCACGAGATCAGTATGCGATCGACAGACTGCAGCAGTTTGGTCGGCTCGCCAGTCGCGATTGAGCCGACCAAACGCTTCGTATCCAGGACCTTTCAATCCGCAGCGTCGCGCCTTATGAGCTGGTCTCGAGCTTCAAAGCGCGCGAGAACGTGGCCTTGCTTCGCGAGGCAACGAGGTAGCTCAGGGACGTCAAGTGCAGCAACACAGATGTTGGCTGGGGAGGAAGGATTCGAACCTTCAACCTTCTGATCCAGAGTCAGCTGCGCTACCGTTGCGCCACTCCCCAAGCAAGCGGTCTGGGCCGGCCGCCTATTCTAGCCAGCCTCTGAAATGCCCTTTTCACCGGTTTTGCACACGCTTTCCACACCCGATGTCGCCTGGCATCGATATACCGCCTACCGGCCTGAGCGGAGCCTCCTAAAGGCTAGTCGCGCTCGCCTCCGCCTCGGCGCGACCGGCCGGCTGATGGCTCCCGGGTGCTCATCCGGATCGGAAGCGGGGGCGGCGCGCCCATGAGCCGGTCGAACACAGATTCGAGCAGCCGCTTGGCCTGATAGAGGTTGATCGCCCAGCCGACCCCGAAAACCCGATCGCTCAAGAGCACGTCGGAATCAGGATTCCAGTACGCCGAGCGTATGCGTTCCCAGGTTGGTGGTCGAAAGTCGTACGGCACGGTTCCCCATAGTCTCCCGTGCCAGGTACGCTCCTCCTCCGGCTTCGCCAGCTCGGTCGCCACGGCTGCCACGACGAGGCCGATCACGGCAAGCCGGAGCAGCCCGCGCAGCCCGCGCAAAGTACGCATACTTCAATTGAAGAGTAGCCCACGATAACCTTGCACGTCTTGAAACCGTTTCCGCAGGTGGGGTAGATGGCCACCAGGCTTCAATCGACAACACGCTGGCTCCGATGGCTCACGCCTGGTCTTCAGATCAAGCGTTGGCTTTTGCTGCTCATGTTGGCCGAGCTCGTGCTCGTGCTCGGTGTCGCCTATGCGTTGAAGGAGATCTACCAGACGGCGACGCTGCCCCATGGCTTCTACTACATCACGCTGCAGTTCCTGCCCTACTGGGCGCGTGCGGTGATCTTTGGATTCATCGGCGTCTTCCTTCTCATCTTCAGCTATCTGAAGCTGACGCAATCCGTGCTCGGTCCTTTCCTGCCAGGCAACAGCACGGGCAGCATCGTCGAGATGATTCACGCCTTCAGGGTCAAGGGCCGCGGCCCACGCATCGTCGCGATCGGCGGGGGCACGGGGTTGAGCGCGCTGCTGCGTGGTCTCAAGACCTATACGTCAAACTTGTCGGCGATCGTCACCGTGGCCGATGACGGCGGTTCATCGGGGCGGTTGCGCGACGAGTACCGCATCCTGCCCCCAGGCGATTTCCGGCAATGCCTCGTCGCGTTGGCGGATGCCGAGCCTTTGATGAAGCAGCTTTTCGACCATCGCTTCAAGGAGGGATCTCTCGACGGCCACTCGTTCGGGAACCTCTTCATCATGGCCATGGCGGACGTAACCGGAAACTTCGAGCATGCGCTGCGCGAGTCGGGCAAGGTGCTCGCGGTCAAAGGCACGATCCTGCCCTCCACGCTCCAGGACGTAACGCTCGTTGCATCGATCAACGGCCGATCCGTCGAGGGCGAGTCGAAGATCCCGAAGCAGAATGAGCCGATCAGCCACGTTTTCTTGAAGCCCGATGGCGCGCAGGCGAACCCCGAAGCGGCGCAGGCGATCCTCAATGCAGAGTTGGTCGTGATCGGCCCAGGTTCGCTCTACACGTCCATCCTTCCGAACCTTCTCGTCGAAGGCATGGTCGAGGCCATCAAGGCGTCGCCGGCGCTCAAGGTGCTGGTCTGCAACCTCGCATCACAGAAGGGCGAGACCGAAGGCTATGACGTCGACGACTACCTGCGTGTGATCCACGAGCACGTGGGGTCGAACCTGTTCGACTTCGTGCTTGTCAACTCCAACCACTCGCACATGCCGACCGGCGGGCAGGCACAGGTCATCTTCAAGTCCGAGGACGCGGCCAGCCACCCAGAGGTGCGATTCATCGCGGCGGACGTCGTCAACGTCCGTCTTCCGTCCCACCACGACCCCGACAAGCTGGCGCGCACGATCATGCGGAGGGTCTGGCAGGCTTAGGGGCCCGCCACCGACTCACCGACTCGACGATCAGCGTCGCGGCCGCCACGTAGACGAAACCGTCGAGCACGTCGACGACATAGTGCTCGCCGAGGTAGACGATGCTCAGCGCCACCGCCAGCGTCCATGCGATGAGGCCGGCCGCCAACCATCGATACCTTCGCCACGCGTAGACGGCGGCCAGCGCCGGAAAGGCCGCGTGGAGGGATGGGAAGGCCGCGAACTTGTTGGGGTTGAGGTGAGAGTACAGAGGCGACACCCAGTAGTTCGGGCCCCATAGCTTGTCGACCGTCTCGTTGAGGATCTTGTGGACGGTTTCCTCGCCGCCCGACACGTCCGCGCGGAACTGATACCAGGGCGGAGCCGACGGCCAGAACAGGTACGTGACGAACGCAAGCAGCGCCATCAGCAGCAGCGCGGCGATGAAGCGCCGGTAGTGATCGCGGCTGCGCACCCAGAAGACGAACCCGACCACGATCGGCAGCGGGAAGTGCATGAAGTAAAAGAACATCGCCAGGAGGTCCTGGGGGCTGACCATGTCGGAGCGATAGAAGGCGTGTTGCAAGGCGACGGTCGGCAAAGTGGCTCCGAACAGCGCACGCTCGAGCCCGGAGAGATCGTGGGGAGCGAAGCCGGTCTGCCCGGCGTAACCGCGCATGGCCTCGTAGGCAAAGAACAGGAGCAGGAACGGAGCCCAATCGACGACGAAGGATCGGCCGCGGCCGAGGGCGACCGCGATCACGAGCAATGCGAGCACAACCCACTCCGGCTCGATCGAGATGCCGCGCCACAGCATCACGCCGAAGATCAACGCCAGGTAGACGACGCTGCCGACGACGATCAGTCGCGGCCGGCGGGCCGGTGCCCGCTCTACCTCAGCGGGTGCGGACAACAGCTACAGCTGCGATCTCGACGGTCACGGAGAAGGGCAAGGCGTTGGTTCCGAGCGCGGCCCGGGTGTGCCTGCCCGCCTCGCCGAGCACCTCGACAAGGAGGTCCGAAGCGCCGTTGATGACCTTTGGCTGATCGCCGAAGTCATCGGTGGAGAGCACGAAACCGGTCAGCTGCGTGACCTGCTCGACATTGTCGAGACCGGCGGCAGCCTCCATCTGAGCGAGCAGGTTGAGCGCACATGCACGCGCCGCGGCCTGCGCCTGCTCGACCGACACCTCGTCGGGGCAGCGACCGGTCAGTCGCGTTCCACCCTGCGCCGAAACCTGTCCCGAGATGAAGAGCAGTGACCTTCCCTCCCCGATCGGCACCAACCGAGTCGGGACGTATGACGCCAACGGGGCGGGCGGGGCGGGGAGATCGAGACCGAGCTCCTTGAGGCGCGCATGTGGCGATGACACTTTCGGCGAGTCTACCTACGGCTGCCACGGAAGTGCGAGATCGCGGCGAGCAGGAGGACGAGCAACGCCACGACGCCGAGGGCGATGTACGGGGTCTGCGACGTGGACAACGTGCGAAGGAAATCGAATGGCCCACTGGGGTTGCGGTGGTTGATGCGACTACCGCTCGCCGAGGGCGTGACGCCGGTGAATGGACCCTGCGGCGGAGCGCCCGTGTCGTGGAACGCCCACAGCGCCGGTGTGTGATCTGAAGCTCTGAACGTCGCCACGTAAAGAATCGGCGCCTCGTCATTGGAAACGGCCAGCGCCGTGATCGATGGAATCGGCGGGACGAGCGATGTGAAGTGTTGACCATTGTCGCGTGTCGACCAGAGGCCGCCGGATCGCGATCCACCTCCATCGCTCGCGACGTAGAAACGATCGTAATGATCGGTCACATACGCGACCTGCGTGTAGTCGGTTGAAGGGAGCAGATCACCTCCGCTCAACGGCGTGAACGTCGCCCCGTTATCCGTGGACATGAAGAGGCCCGCATTCGTGCCCGCGACCAGGGGCCTCACGTTGCCGGTTGGCGGCAGCGGCCCGGCCACCAGCCTCGACACCACCGACCCACTGATGGCAGGCGACACCGACGTCCACGTGTTACCGGCGTCCGCGCTGTCGTAAAGAGGCGGGCCGGTCGCGGTGGTCGACGTGTCGCTGCCCGCCACGAAATGGACAGGGGCATGCACCGCGGCGACCGCCAGGGCGTCGATGCTCGTGTTCGCCAGCCCTGACTGCCTCCATGCGGATCCATCGGCGCTGACGTAAATGCCGTTGTCGGTGCCGGCGGCAATGAGCGTGAGAGCAAACCCGAACGCACGGACGTCGCGGCCGTCCAGCCCGGTCACCGGGGTCCACTTCGCGCCGCCGTCGGTGCTGATCAACGCACCGGCTCCGCGCGTGCCGGCGAGAACGAGCTCGCGAGTGAATGGGCTGAACACGATTGTCGTCACCGCGACCCGTCCCGGATGCACGCTCGTCCAGGTCGAACCGCCATCGGTAGACCGCAGCAGCGAGCCGGGCGCGTTACCCGCGATCAACACCTGGTTGTTCGCCGGATCGACCGCGAGCGCGAAAACGGGCGACTGCCCCTGCTGCGGCAGCGCGGGCAAAGGCTCCCACGTCGAATCGGGAAGTGTGCCGGCGACGACGCCCGCACTCACGATGACAACCCCGAACAACGCCACCAGCGTCGCGGCAAGACGTCGGCTGGAAAGCGACACGAGCCTGCCGATTATCACCTAAGGCGGGTTGTCGACGGCTGGGCAGGCCAGATCCCTACAATCGCATCCGTGCTGGCTCGCGCCGGGGCCTGGCTTGACCGGGCCGCTTTCAATCCTGCTTCGCTTCCGGATGACCTCACCGTCGGGATCGCTTTGGTTCCGCCGGTCGGCGCGGGGCTCATCATCTTCAAGCTGCCTGCGGTCGAGATGCTTGGAGCCGCGCTCGCATTCGGCGCGGCCGGACAGTTGCTCGCGTTCCTGCTCTGGCGCCGGCAGATCCCGCGGCCCCAGGCGAGCCCCCTGATCGCGGCGGTTTTCGGCGTTGCCTTCGTCGGCGCCGGCGCGCCGCTCGGCGTGACCATCGCCGTCGCCGCGCTGGCGGTGATACTCGAGCTGGTTCGGGCTCGCTACGTCCCGGCTATCCGCGCGCAGTCCGGGCTCCTGGCTTACGCGGTCATCGCAATAGTCACGAGGGGAGCGCCCTTCGCGTACGTCAACCCCGTCACCGGCAAGGCATTTTCGGATCCGATCTGGATCTGGTACCACTACTTCGGGCCGCAGGCGGCGCCCATCGATCCGGTGCGCCTCTACGTGGGCAATGTTCCCGGGCCGGTTTTCGCCACGTCGCTGCTGGCGGTTGCGATCGCGATCGCCTGGCTCGCCTACGCGCGACGCTTGAGCCTCGTCGTGCTGGCTGCTTTCGTGCTCGGTGCTCTGGTGCCGATCTACCTGTACCACTGGGATCTCGTGTTCCAGCTCGACAGCGGGCCGACGTGGTTCGTGGCCGGGTTGCTGCTGGCGGACCGTCGCTTGCTTCCAGGCTCGTGGGCGGTGCGGCCTGTGCTCGGGCTCGCCGCCGGCGTCCTGGCTGTGGGCCTACGGACCCGCGGATATGGAATCGAGTCCGCATTCTTCGTGGTGGCCGGGATTCAGGCGGCGGCGGCGGCGGTGGCGGTGATGATGTGGGGTGTCTCGCTGTGGCGGGAGAGGATGCGCCGGAGCCGCCGCTTGCGCCAGCGCGATGCGCAGCTGCGAGTCGTGAACAGCGTCCCGAAGGCCAGCTAGGCCAACGCGACAACGGCGTGGTCGAGGCCGAGCGCCTCGGCCAGGGCATCGGCCTCTGATCGCACCTCTTTCATAATCGCCGGCGGCAATTTGCGCAGCGGATCGACCGTGACAGCGAGAGTGCGCTTGTTGACCTGGTGGGTCCAGGTCGCCACGACCCGGCCCTCCGACAGCACGACCGCGGAAATCCATCCCGCCGTCCGGCTCACCCGGGAACGGTGCTCGGCGCTGACGAGGTGATCGCGCGTGGCGTGGCCCATCAAGTAGGGATCGAACGACGGCAGCAACCGCACTGACGGCTGCGCCCTTGTGGAGGCGATGCGGTCGAGGTCCGCGGCGATGATTTCCGCGCGTTGGCCTTCGACCGAGACTGGGGCGAGCTCTTTGCCAATGGCCGCCCAGGCGGTGGTGCCGACGCCCGGCCAATGGCCCCACCACCTGGCGAAGTCGTTCTTCGTCGCCGGCCCATAGGCGCGCAGGTAGCGGCGCGCCAGCTCAGCCAGCGCACTTTCGGGATCTGCCTCGCGCCAGGTGCCGAGCCACTCCGCCGGGCGCACGAACGTGACGTTCTGCCCGCGGCTCGGACCGAAGCAGAGAAGACCCCTGCGCGCGACCGGCTTGAGGAGCCCACCCCAGCCGGACTTCAACGCCAGCTGGATTCGCTCGGGCCGGCCCTTCCCCACCCTGGCGATCAGCTCTTCACGGGTCAACGCCTGGCCGTCGAGGGTGTCGCCGATCGCGTCGATGATCGTGTTCAGCTCACGCTCCGTGATCTGCATGAACTTGAGCCATGCGTTGGTGTTTCGAATCCCATACGCGCCCATTGCGGCCGTGAAAACAGGCAGATCGGCCGCAGGTATGAGGTGAAGCGTGGCGCGCATGAGCCAGGTCTTGACGAGCTTCTTGTCCTTCCAGAGCGCGGTCCTCACATCTTCAACCTTGCACTTGACGCGGACCGCAGCCTGCATCTCGGCCGACGACATCACTTGCGCTTGCACACCGCCGATGTCGCCAATGACGCGCACCAGCTCCTTCTTCGGTGCCGGGCTCGCGAGGTGGTGGCGAGCGAGTCGGAACTGGTGCACCTGCGCCCAGGTCAACTCAGCGGCCACCGGACCTCTCGCTTTCATATCAGGCGAGCTCAGTCGAAAAGCTTGCGGCCGCGGGTGACGAACTGGTCGCGGCGCGGGCCGGTGCCGACGAGCTCGATCGGCGCGCCGATGAGCTCACCGATGCGATCGATGTAATCGCGGCAGTTCGGCGGCAGGTCCTCCCAGCAGCGCGCGGCGCCGATCTCCTGCTGCCACCCCGGCATCTCGTCGTAGGCAGGCTCGCAGTGCTTGTAATGGGAGATGTTCGCCAGAGGGTGGTCGAAACGGTGGCCGCGGAAGTCGTAGCCGGTGCAGATCTTCAAGAGGGGTTGGTCGTCGAGGATGTCCAGCCGCATGAGCGCCGCGCATCCGACTCCATTCAAACGAACCGCGTAGCGGGCGACGGCGGCATCGAACCAACCGATCCGGCGCGCCCTTCCCGTGACCGTGCCGAACTCGTGCCCGCGCTCGCGGATCTGGTCGCCGACCTCGTTGAGCAGCTCGGATGGAAACGGCCCATAGCCGACCCGCGAGGTGTACGCCTTGAAGACGCCGATCGTGAGGTCGACCTTGGTCGGCGGTATGCCGCTGCCTGTCAGCGCTCCGCCGGCGGTCGGATTCGAGCTGGTGACATATGGATACGTTCCGAAGTCCAGGTCGAGCATCGTCGCCTGGGCGCCCTCGAGCAGGATGTTGGCGCCCGCCTCCAGTGCGTCCTGGATGACCGGGAACGTGTCCTTGATGAAGGGGTCGAGCTCTTTCGCGTACCCCATGTATTCGTTCAGCATGCTTTCCCAGTCGATGGCGTCCTTGCTATAGAGCTTGGTGAGCACGGGGTTCTTGACCTGCCCGACGACGAAGCCGAGCTTCTTGCGCATGAAGGCTTCCTTCTGCAGGTCGCCGATGCGGAAGCCGATGCGCCTGACTTTGTCCGAGTAGGCCGGTCCGATTCCACGCCAGGTCGTGCCGAGGCGGTCGTCGCCGCGCGACTCTTCCTCGAGCTGATCGAACAGCGGGTGATATCGCATCACCATGTGTGCGCGCTCGCTGACGATGAGCTTTGTCGGTTCGATCCCACGCTCGCGCAGCTGCGAGATCTCGCGCAGCAGCACGATGGGGTCGACGACCACTCCGTTGCCGATCACGCACGTGCAGTGCGGGTAGAGGATGCCGGAGGGCATGAGCTGGAACTTGAACTCGCCGTGCTCGGTGACTACCGTGTGGCCGGCGTTGTTACCACCCTGGGTGCGAATGACCATTTGGGCCTTGGAGGCGAGGTAGTCGATGACCTTGCCTTTGCCCTCGTCTCCCCACTGGCCGCCGACCAGGATGATGACCATGACTACTCAGTGCCGGGCTCGGGCCGCCTCGTCTCCAGGTTGTAGAACCGCGTGTGGTCGCGGCGGAATTTGAGCTCGATCATTCCGGTCGGGCCGTTGCGATGCTTGGAAACGATCACTTCCGCTATACCGGGCCGTTCGTCTGATTTGTAGTACTCGGGCCTGAACAAGAACATGACGAGGTCAGAGTCCTGCTCAATCGAGTTATGCGATATCACATTTCCTGCTACGAAATTGTGGAGATCTTCTACTGTGAGGTCGTAGACTTCGTCTTCGCCAGCTGGCTCAATGCTCTGTACCAAGTCCCAGTAAACGTCGCTAATGGACAACAGCTCGAGCTCGCCTGGTCCCACTGCCACCGCCAATCGGTTGGCTCGTTCGCGACTCAGATTCTGCTCATAGAGGCCCGTTCCGCTGTACCGACTGCCGAGGCTCGCCTGCATTGCCCTAGTGCTCATTGAGCTCACATCCATAGCTGGCAAGGCATGTAATTTCCAAACTTCGGCGGGGATGACATCCCGGTTCGTGTTCGATGGCTTCGAGCTCAGATAGTCGACGATTGCGGCTTTATGTAGGGCTTTCTCCTTGCCGAGCACGCCAACAATCTCGAGGAAGGCCAGGATCTCTCGGTGCCCGCTGATAGTCACATGGAATTGGTCCCGGCCCTTTCCAATCTGAAGATGTCGGCTGAGCCTGGCGTTGATGCCAAGTCGCAAGAGCAAGCTCTGTACGTCCCGAGCAAGACCCTCGCTGCTGCTGGCGTAGTAAACATTCGCGTAATGGCTCACGCCATGTGACAAATGCACGCAGCCATCGGTCGCCCATAGATGTCGCAGAAAGACCGCAACGCCAATTGCTGATTGATTGAAGACTTTCAATGGCACACGTTTCTGATATGACCGCAACCCAAAGACACCCAACTCTTCAAGCCACACACGCACGGGGTTGCGAACACCATGTGTGAGGTGACGAGTAGGCGGCAAGTAGACCTGGATCCATGTTCGCTCCGGATGAATTCGAGGCCGCACTCGATCGCCGAACACCTGAATCGCTAGATCCGCGACCAGTTCGGCAAGAGTTGGATCGACCGTTGTGTACTGAATCGCGTGCGTTGGCAGCGTGCAACCGTCGCCGATCAGATGTCCGAGGAGTCCCAGCTCCTCACAACTCATCGTGTCCTTCTCGGGGCCCTGCAGAACTCGCGGTAGTGCGATCCGATCACCGGGGCGAAGTTCATCTAGGCGCTTCCAGCCTTCGATCGTCCTGAACCTGTGATTGCTCGTCGCCCGGATCTGCCGCCCGAGCTTTGTCGTCATCTTGAACACTGGCTTGGTGCCAGTCGCGAATGCGTTGGTCACTGTCTTGGGCGTCATGCGCCACCACTTTTCATCCAGCGCCAGCACACGAAAGCCTGTCTTGCCAACCAACTCACGGATTGGCACGTATGCGCCCGTATCGGGTAGATAGATCGGCGTATCTCCCGCTAAGCAACCCGACTCACGAAGGTCGCTCAGGATCGGTCGCTTGTCTGGACGTTGCTCCGGCGCGCGACTCAACTGAGAGATGGCGAGCACCGGTATGCGGAGCTCGCGTGCCAAGCCTTTGAGCGCTCTCGAGATCGATGACACCTCCTGCACCCGGTTGTCATCACCACGCGAGCGACCGTGCATGAGCTGCAGGTAGTCGACAATGATCATGTCGATGCCGTGGCGCATCTTGGCCTGACGCGCTTTCAGCTGAAGCGTCAGCTCATCCATGACCGGCGTGTCGTCGATGTAGATCGACGCCTCTCCGAGTGGCCCCAATGCATTGGACACCCGATCGAATTCCGCTTCGCTCAGTAGACCCCGGTGCAGACGCTGAGCGTCGATTTGAGCCTGCTCCGTAAGCAACCGTTCGGTCAGCTGTTCCTTCGACATCTCGAGGCTGAAGATCGCGATCGATTTCTTGCGCTCCAGTGCCGCGTGCAGACCAACGTTGAGGGCGAACGACGTTTTCCCCATGCTCGGCCTGCCCGCCACGATGATCAGGTCCGAGTCCTTGAACCCACCTGTCATCCGGTCCAGGTCGTGGAAACCTGAGGGCACCCCGACCACACCCTGCCCGCTCTCCATCTGCAGCGAGATGCGCTCCATCGCTGGACCGAGCAGGTCGTACAGCTTCGACAGCTCGCGCTGGTCGCGGTCGTCGGCGACCCCGAACACCAGCGACTGCGCCTGGTTGATCGCCTCCTCCGCCTCCACCCCATCGTCGTAGCCGAAGCCCGCGATGTTCGCGCCCGCGGAGATCAGCCGCCGCTTGTACGCCTTCTCCTTGATGATCCGGCCGTAGTACTCGATGTTGGCCGAAGTCGGGACCGCACTCTGCATCGACGCCAGCGCGGCGCGCCCGCCGATGCGGTCGAGCATCCCCAACGTCTGCAGCTGTGCCGCCAGGGTGACGTTGTCGATCGGTTCTCCCGCCGCAAATAGATCCAAAGCCGCTCGGTACACCTGGCCGTTGTTCTCGCGATAGAAGTCCTCGGGGTGCAGGAACTGCAGCACCTTCGCGATCGACAGGGGATCGAGGAGGATCGAGCCGAGCACCGAAACCTCCGCGTCGAGGTCGTGGGGTGGCACCCTCCCGGGTGTCAGCGCGATCGTCGCCATCGTCGAACGCTTACCGGTCCTGGGTGACGATCACATTGACGTGGGCGGCCACGTCGCGGTGGAGCTTCAGTGACACCTGGTGCTCGCCCAACGTCTTGATGGGCTCCTTCATGTCGATCTTGTGCCGGTCGATCTCGACGCGATGCTGGGCCTTGAGCGCCGTGGCGATGTCAACGTTCGTGATCGATCCAAACGCCTTGTCCTCAGCGCCGACCTTGAGGCGCACAACGACGGTCTTGTTGTCGATCTCGTCGGCCAGCGCCTGCGCCTCAACGCGATCCTTCGTCTCGCGCTTGACGGCCGCATCGCGCAGCCGGTTCGCCTCGGCCTCGACTCCCTTGTGAGCCGGCACCGCTAGCTTGCGCGGAAGGAGGAAGTTGCGGCCGTAACCGTCGGTGACCTCCTTCACGTCGCCGGCCTTGCCAACGTTGGCGACATCCTTTGTCAACATCACCCGCACTTTTCCCTAGCCCTCCGATACCGATTGATATGGGTCCCGGCGCACCACGCTTGTCACGCGCGCCCGGATCCGGTTGGCGATCCTGCCACCACCTTCGCGCGCCGCCGAGACCGTGTCTCGAAAGTCATGATCGAAAACGCTCTCGCCGGCTTCCAACGCCTGTTCGTGCTCGCGCCGTACGTCTTCGGGGCATGCCTCGATGAACGTCTTGACCGCCAGCACGCCCAGCGCGAGCATGTCCAGCTCGCCGAGCACAGGCACCCACGCCGGGAAGTCGATCGGGCTCACGATCAAGGCCAGAGCACCCAAAACAGCGGCCTTGGGCGCAGCAGGCACCCGCGGGTCGCGCAGCAAGCAGTACGCGAGCTTGCCGTGCCGTGGCACCTCGATCAGAACCTCTTTTGCGCGCGAAAGGACAGGATGCATGGGGGCCGACAAAGCCTACCGCTTTTCGGCGTGCGGGAGGAACCTACTTAACTTAGCCTTTCGCAATGGCAACGGCCACCGTCGACGCCCGCGCCCCGGCCCACTACGGGAACCTGCAGCACACCGCTCTCAGCGCCTTCTGGTTCGGCAGCAACTTCCTCTGGATTCCCCTGACGACGGTGCTGATTCAGGCCCAGGTCGACCAGGTCGTCCCCAAGGGATCACAGAACACCGCCATCGGCGTCGCGCTCGGGCTCGGCGGCCTGCTCGCTATGACGGTACCTCCCATCGTCGGAGCATGGTCGGACCGGCTCAACACGAGGTGGGGACGCCGTCGCCCAATCATGGTCGCGGGCACGCTCCTCACGATTCCCGGCCTGCTGATCTTGATGGCGGCGAGCAACTACCCGGAGATCGTCATCGGATACGCCATCATCCAGTTCTTCTTCAACGCCGCGGGAGCCGCCTATGCCGGGATCATCCCCGACGTTGTGCCGGCCCAGCAGGTCGGCAAGGCCAGCGGCTTCCTCGCCACGATGACTCAGCTGGGGATCGGGGGCGGCCTCGGGGTCACCAGCCTGCTCGCTCACAACCGCGCCGTCTATCTCGTGATGGGAGCCGTCGCTGCGCTCACCCTCATCCCCACCGTGTGGGCGGCGCGAACA
>VBFD01000038.1:0-14684 GCA_005883585.1 Chloroflexota bacterium | reverse complement strand
GCCACCTCGAAGCCGACGATCCTCGGCTCGTCGAGCTTTTCGAGGAAGCACGTGCGGTTCGAGAACGCTGGAGCAAGGAATCGGGTGATAGCGACCGTTAAAAGGGCACGCCGGCTGCAAGGCGAGGTCCGCGTGCCAGGAGACAAGTCGATCTCGCATCGCGCGCTGATCCTCGGGTCGATCGCAGATGGCGATAGTCACTTCCGCGGGTTGTCGACGGGCGCCGACGTGAAATCAACCGCGTCGTGCATGAGGGCCCTGGGCGTTGACATCGATGACGCGGCGGTTCGCGGTTTGGGCATGCGCCGCCTGAGAGCGGCTGCGAGCGCGCTCGACTGCGGCAACTCGGGGACGACCATGCGATTGCTGGCGGGACTGCTTTCCGCGCAACCCTTCGCTTCCGAGCTGAGAGGTGACGAGTCTCTGTCGACTCGACCGATGGATCGGGTTGTGACCCCGCTGCGCGAGATGGGCGCGGACGCGCAGTGGCCGCCGCTCATCGTCGGCGGCCGGCTGCCGCTGCACGGCATCGAATACCGGCCGGCCGTGCCAAGCGCGCAGGTCAAATCAGCGGTGCTGCTGGCGGGACTGTTCGCTGAGGGCACGACCGCCGTGGTCGAGCCCGTAGCCACGCGCAACCACACCGAGCTGATGCTCACCGCCATGGGAGCGGATGTGAGCGTGGAAGGCCTCCGCGTCGAGATCCGGCCCGCAGCTCGCCTCGCTCCCCTCGACATGGAGATCCCCGGCGATCTGAGCGCGGCGAGCTTCTGGCTCGTCGCGTCCAGCCTCGTGAATGGGTCTCGCCTGCGCATACCCAACGTGAGCATCAACCCGACGCGGAGCGCTCTCATCGATCTCCTTCGTGTTTCCGGGATGACGATCGACATCGATGGAGCGCGATCGGTGAGCGGCGAACCGGTTGGCGATCTCGAGGTCGGAACCGCAGCCGTGCTCCGCCCGGTGTCCGTCAACGGCACGATGGCGGCGGAGATGATCGATGAGCTACCAGTGCTGGCCGTCGCGGCCTCGCAGCTAGCGGGAACGAGCCACATCACTGGCGCTGCGGAGCTTCGTGTCAAGGAGTCTGATCGCATCGCGGCGATGGCCGATGGTTTGTCCGCGATGGGTGCGGACATCACCGCCGTCGACGACGGCTGGGTGGTCAAGGGCCCGCGGCACCTGGAAGGAGCGCGCGTCAGATCGCATCGGGACCACCGCATCGCGATGGCGCTCGCGGTCGCGGGGCTGCTCGCCGACGGGACCACCGAGATCGAAGATGCTGAGTGCGTGGAGATCTCGTACCCGGGTTTCTTCGACCAGCTGGAATCGTTGTGCTGACGCTGCGTTCCGAGCTGGACATCGAAGTCCTCTGTCTCGAGCTGTACGAGCTCGAGGTCACCGAGCCCCGCGACGACTTCGAGCTGGAGGTGGCGCGGGCGATGCAGGCGGCTCGATCTGTCGAGGTCGGCGACGTGGGTCGAGCACGCGCGCTGTACCGCCGGTTCGGCACCGACCCGACCAAGGTGCGGCCGTCATCTGAAGCACTGCTCCGGAGGATGAAGAAGGGCGAGCCCTTTCCGCGCGTGAACTCGTTGGTCGACGTCGCCAACGCAATGTCGGTTCAGCTGCAGGTGCCGGTCGGGCTGTACGACCTGGAGAAGATCCGCGGCGACGAGCTCGTGGTGAGGCTGGGCAAGGAAGGCGAGAAGTACACAGGCATCGGCAAGGAGCGCGTGAACCTCGCGGGCCGGATTTGCATGGCGGACGCCGAAGGGCCGTGTGGCAACCCGAGCGCCGATTCTGCGCGGACCATGATCACCACGGCGACCGAGCGGGCCGCCTGGGTCTACTACTTGCCGGTCACCGACGAGGAGGTGGATCGAACCGCAGAGCTGATCGCCGTGTTTGGCCGCGGTCTCGTGAGAATGGCCGCTCTTCCCACGCCATGAGGGCAGCCGCGGAGCAGGTCCTGTGCGTCAGGCGGGAGGACATCTTTCCCGACGGCGCCTGGAACGACTTCATCAGCGAACGGCTCGATTGGTACCAATCGGTGATCCGCGCCCGCCACCTGTTCAAGCCCCGCGCCGAGGTCGAGGACGACCCGAGCTACCAGCAGATCATCCCGTACGTCGTTTTCCGCCACGGCAACCGCTACCTGCTCACGCATCGCCTGCGAGCATCCTCCGAGCGGCGCCTGCGGAAGCAGTACTCGCTGGGCGTCGGCGGTCACATCAATCCCGGCGATCTCGAGGGAGGCGATCCCATCCAGGACGGCCTCAAGCGCGAGTGGGAGGAGGAGGTCGTCTATGACGGGCGATTCGAAGCCACTCTGCTCGGGCTGCTCAACGACGAGTCATCGCCGGTTTCGAAGGTGCACCTGGGCGTGGTGTTCCTGGTCGACGGCGACTCGCCCAACATCGCCATCCGCGAAACCACGAAGTTGGCCGGCCAGATGTTGACCCTCGACGAGATGCGGATCCACTACCTGGAGATGGAGTCATGGTCGCAGATGGTTTACGACCGGCTGCTCGAGGGCGAGTCGTGAAATACGTCGAGGTCGGCGGCGCCCGCATGTCGGCGATCGGGCTCGGCACGTGGCAGTTCGGGTCTCGCGAGTGGGGATATGGATCTGACTACGCGCGAGGCGAGGCGGTGAAGATCGTGCACCGGGCGCTGGATCTCGGAGTCACGCTCATCGACACTGCCGAGATTTATGCATTCGGCCAGTCCGAGCGCATCGTCGGCGAGGCCATCAAGGGCCGGCGCGACCAGGTGTTCCTCGCCACCAAATTTTTCCCGCTCGGGCTGCCGGTGCAGGTGGCGGCGAAAGCGCGCGCCAGCGCGCGCCGGCTGGGAGTCGACCGGATCGAGCTGTACCAGCAGCATTGGGCGAGCCCGATGTTTCCGCCTGGCGCGACGATGCCGCGATTGAGAAAGCTGGTTGATCACGGCCTGGTGGTTCACGCCGGCGTCAGCAATCACTCACTCGCTCAATGGCAAGCGGCTGAAGCTGCCTTCGGAGGCCCGGTGCTGTCCAACCAGGTGCGGTTCAACCTGCTGGATCGACGACCTGAGCTGGAATTGTTGCCCTGGGCCCAGGCGAGCGGCCGCCTGGTGGTCGCTTACAGCCCGCTTGCGCAGGGATTGCTCACGGGCCGGTATCAAGACTCCGGGCCGCGGAACTTCAGGCGCTTCAATCCAGCATTCCGCGCCGCGGCCAGAGCAAAGCTCAAGCCGCTGCTCGCGGCAATGTTGGAGATCGCCTCGCGTCACCAGGCGACCTCCTCACAGGTCGCCCTTGCCTGGCTGCTTCGCAAACCGAATGTCGTCGTGATCCCTGGTGCCTCGTCGGTGGAGCAGCTCGAGCAGAACGTGGCCGCGTCGGATGTCGAGCTGAGCGACGACGATGACGCCCGGCTCGGAGCGATGGCGGCAGGCTTGCGGGGATGAAGGTGGAAGCGGTTGAGCTGCGGCGGATTCGGATCTCGCTCGTCTCGCCGTTCGAGACATCGTTCGGGACCCAGCTCGAGCGTGACATCCTCCTTGTCAAGGCGATCACCGACCAGGGGGAGGGCTGGGGCGAGTGCGTCGCCGGTGAAGAGCCGGACTACTCGTCGGAGTACGTCGAGGCGGCGCAGCACGTGCTGGTGCATCACCTGCTGCCCCCGCTGTTGGGGCGGCCGAGCCTTTCAGCCGGCGACATCGCCGGCGTCCTGCGCAGGTTCCACGGGCACCGCATGGCGAAGGCGAGCATCGAGATGGCGGTGCTCGATGCGGAGCTGCGCTCAAAACGAGAGTCATTCGCTCACTACTTCGGCGCGGTGCGAACCGCGGTCGACTGCGGCGTGTCGGTCGGCATCCACCGTTCGATCCCAGAGTTGCTGACCACGGTCGGCGGATACCTGGACCAGGGGTACCGCCGGGTGAAGCTGAAGATCAAACCGGGTTGGGACGTGGAGCCTGTCCGCGCGGTGCGCGAGCGTTTCGGCGACGTGCCCCTGCAGGTGGACGCGAACACCGCGTACTCGCTGTCGGACGCGGCTCACCTTGCCGAGCTCGACGCGTTCGACCTGCTGCTGATCGAGCAGCCACTGCCGGAGGATCAGGTCCTGGCGCACGCCGAGCTGGCGAAAACCGTGCGCACGCCTATATGCCTGGACGAGTCGATCACCTCGGAACAAGCGGCGGCGGACGCCATCGAGCTAGGCGCGTGCAGGATCATCAACATCAAGCCGGGGCGCGTGGGCGGCTACCTCGAAGCGCGTCGAATCCACGACCTGTGCGCGCGCCACGAGATCCCGGTGTGGATGGGAGGGATGCTGGAGACCGGACTCGGGCGAGCGGGCAACGTGGCGATGGCGGCGATGCCCAACTTCAGTCTCCCAGGCGACACCTCAGCCTCGTCGCGCTATTACCACCGGGACATCACCGAGCCGTTCGTGCTCGTGGACGGCCGCCTGAATGTGCCTTCTGGCCCCGGCCTCGGGGTCAACGTGGACCAGGCTTATCTCGACGAGATCACGACGTCATCGCAGCTGGTCACCGGCTGAGCGGCATCAGCTTGGGCATGCTCACGGTCAGGTCGTCCATCGGGCTGGCCTTCGCCGCCTGACCCAGACGCTGCAGCCCGAAGCGATCTTCGACCGACGCCAGCAGGGAGTAGTGGTCGTACGCGCGGTCGCTCGTGTGGATGAGCGTGCCCGGGTGGATGACGAGAGTCAGCACGTGGTTGGCGCTGTCCTCGCCCTCGTCCCACGTGATGAGCAGTAAACCTCCGTCCTTCCACGCCGATGTCCCGAGGATGATCGCCACGGTTTGCGACAGCCAGGTGTCCGCCGCCTGAGTCGAGCAGTCGTGACCGTCATGGCAAAGATCTGGCGTGATCCACACGAAGTTGGGGACCGTGCCGGCCATGTCCTGCTGGAACTGCGAGAAGGGGACGACCTCCGACGGGCAGGCGCTGCCGTAGTAGGGGAACGGGTCGTGCTTCAGCGCGTATGGGGAGCCGCTCGCCTTGCAGGTGCCCGACATGCCGTCCATATAGGCGCGCCAGGCAATGCCGGCGTTGGTCAGCTGCGCGCCGATGCCGCCGGCGGGTAGGGCGTGCCATCCGTCGTCGGCGATTCCCCAAGTGCTTCCCGACGTGAGCGCGAGGTAGTTGGGCAGGCTGGGGTGGGAGACACCGTGGTAGTTGGTCGCGACCGCGTATTTGGACGCGAGCTGGGCTGTGTACGTGCCCGCGATGGCCTGGGAGTAGCTGCGGTTCTCCATCACGATCACGAAGACGTGGGCGGTGTTTGGTTTCGGTGTCGGGAATGGGGAGGGGCTCGGTGAGGGCGCCAGGCGTGAGTGGCTCGTTGGTGATGGACTGGGAAGATGCGTGGCGGTCGCGGGCCCGCAGGCCGCGAGCGTCGCTAGGGCAAGCGCAAGTACCAGGCTGGATCTCACTCCTCTAGACACTACGATCCTGGGCGACATGAGGTTGCGGGGCGGTTCGTGGGAGATGGAGATTCAGCCTGAGCGGGGCGGGCGGATCACCTCGCTTCGTTTGGGCGGTGAGGAGCTGCTCGACCAGGGAATCGGGGTGGATGATCGGAATGCTGTTGGGTTCGTTGCCGCGGGGGCGCGCGGGTGGGATGAGATGGTGCCGACCGTGGATGCGGCCCGGTATCCGGGGCCGGGGCCGTATGAGGGGATCGAGCTGCCGGATCACGGGGAGGCGTGGCGCCTGCCCTGGACGGTGACGGGCGATGGAACGATGGAGTGCTCTGGGCGTGTCTTGCCGTGGAAGCTGGAGCGCAGGATCGTGTTGGACGCCTCCGTGCGCCTTGAATACCGCTACACGAATCTAGGCGACACGCCGCTCTACGCCTATTGGTGCGCACATCCCTTGTTTCGATATGAGGCCGATATGCCTGTGGAGGTGGGAGGTGACGTGGCTCGGCCGGAGACTGGGAAAAGTCGCAAGGCGTTCTTGCGGCGCGGGTCGGTGGATCATGCACGCCTGGAGTGGGGGTCGGGGTTGGCGGTTGAGTTGGCGTGGGACCCGGCTTTGACGCCCTATGTCGGAGTGTGGGTATGCAACGGCGACCTGGGCGGCTATCACCACATCGCCATCGAGCCGGCCACGGGTGGTGGAGATCGTCCTCACCTGGCAGTGCCCCCTCCCTTGCTTGCTCCTGGCGAGGACCTGGAATGGTGGCTGGAGGTCAGGGACGCTCGCTAGCGAAATTCCGCACGTTTGGCGCTAAACGCGCCCTTCAGGACGGTCGATTCAGCTCGTTTGGCGCCAACCGCGCGAAATCAGGACTTGAGTCGTGCGAGCTCCTGCTTCGGCCACAACGTGTCCAGCTCGTAGCCGCGCGATTCGCTCCAGTCGATGATCCTCTGCCACGTGTCGATCGCTTCCTGGCGACGGCCGAGGCGCTCGAGGAAGAACGCGCTCATATACAGCGGGCCGATATGGTCGGGATCGAGCTCAAGCGCGCGGCGCCAGTCGCTCAATGCGCCCTCCGAGTCGCCCGTTTCGCCGCGCACCTCGGCGCGGGAGCCGATGAGAATCGAGTCGTCCGGCGCGACGGCCAGGCCTCGCTCGATCACTTCGGCGGCCTCGCCGTAGTCATGGGCGGCCAGGTAGGCGCTCGCGAGAAAGCGGTATTCGCGAATGTCGTGCGGGGCGGCGGCCAGTCGCTTTTCGTGGAGCGCGATGGGGAGCTCCGTCTCTCGCAGGCCGGCGCGTGCCCCGATGATCTGGTAGTACGCCTTGTCCAGGTCGGGATCCAGCTCGAGCGCATGCTCATAGCTGGCCACGGCCCGTCGAAGCAGGTTCCTGGCGTGGCACTCGAGCAGGTAGCCGTAGTCGATGAAGTCCTGCGGGTCGGCGCCACTCGCTATCGCCTGCTCGTACAGCGGCAGCGCTTCTTCATAGGCCGCCTCGTCGCCTGTAGCCTCGTACCGATCCTTGAGATCGCGCTTGTCCATCAGTGGCCTCTCGTAACTCCCACTCTAAACTGACAAGATGGCCAAGCTCCTTGGGCTGAAATGCCGCGAATGCGGGGCGGAGTACGAGCTCCAGGCCACGCATGTCTGCGAGATGTGCTTCGGCCCGCTCGACGTCGTTTACGACCACGCGGCGCTGAAGAAGGTCGTCACCAGGGAGCGCATCGAACAAGGACCCGCTTCCATGTGGCGGTACCGCGACCTACTCCCGATCGAGGACTCGACTCCGGTAGTGACCCTCGGCGAGGGTTTCACGCCGCTCGTGAAAGCGGAGCGACTGGGCGCCGAGCTCGGCCTTCGCAACCTCTATTTGAAGAACGACAGCATGAATCCGACCAACTCTTTCAAAGACCGCGTGGTATCCGTCGCGATCAGCTGGGCCCGCGCCCACGGATTCGAAACCATCGCGTGCGCGTCCACCGGCAACCTTGCGAACGCGGTCGCCGCCTATTCGGCTCGTGCGGGCCTGGAATGTTTCGTATTCATACCAGTCGACCTCGAGCCTGCGAAGGTCGTGAGCATCAGCGTCTTCGACCCCAACGTGGTCGCGGTGCGGGGCAACTACGACGAGGTCAACCGCCTGTGCAGCCAGCTGCTCGAGTCCACGCCCTGGGCCTTCTGCAACATCAACATCCGGCCGTTCTACGCGGAAGGTTCGAAGACCCTGACTTTCGAGACCATCGAGCAGCTGGGCTGGAAGCTGCCGGACGAGATCATCATCCCGATCGCTAGCGGCTGCCAGTTCGTGCGGCATCGGCAGGCGATCCGCGAGGCGATGGACTACGGGCTGGTGCGCGGCGACCGCGTTCCCGCGCTGACCGGCGCCCAGGCCCTCGGCTGCGCCCCCGTTTACAACGCCTTCAAGTCGGACACGCCCGAGCGCGTGCTCCCGGTCAAGCCCAACACCATAGCCCGCTCGATCGCGATCGGGAATCCGTCAGACGGCATCTACGTCAACCGGATCGTGCTCGAAACCGGTGGCGTCGTCGAGGCGGTGACCGAGGACGAGATCGTCGCAGGGATGCGCCTGCTCGCTCGCACCGAGGGCATCTTTACCGAGACCGCCGGGGGCGTGACCATAGGTGTGCTCGCGAAGCTGGCCCGCGCTGGGCGCTGGAAAGGCGACGAAGTGGTGGTCGCCTACGTCACCGGGCACGGCCTGAAGACAGCCGACGTCCTGGCGTCCGTCGACGGCCACGCCCGCCGCGTCGAAATAGATCCGACCATGAAGTCGTTTCGGGAAAAGGTGACAATTTAGGCGTGGCGCAATTTCGAATCCCGGGACCTCTCCGACGGCTCTCCGACGGACAGATGACCGTGGCAGTCGAAGCGACCGACCTGGGCTCGGCGATCGACGCGCTGGATGCGCGCTATCCGGGCTTCAAGGACCGCCTGCTGGACGCGAATGGCGAGCTCCGCCAGTTCGTGAACGTCTACCTCAACGACGAGGACGTCCGGCTCGGACCCGGCCTGCGAGCGAAGGTCTCCGACAAGGACGAGATCTCCATCGTGCCGGCGGTCGCCGGAGGCTAGCGGCTAATACACTTCGCCTCATGGCGAGGCGGCGTCTCAAGCTGATCTTCGGTCCGGACCTGGTGAAAGAGCCGGTCATCTATCAGCTCGGGCGCAAGTTCGAGATCGTGACCAACATCCGCCGCGCCGACGTCACGCGCGACCAGGGCTGGGTGCTGCTGGAGGTGACTGGCGAGCCGGAGGAGCTGGACCGTGGGGTCGAATATCTCGAATCGCGCGGCGTGACGGTTGAGCCAGCCGAGGGCGACCTCGTCGGCTAGACACGTCTGACCAGGCGCGGCTTAGCCGCCGTTAAGATTGGCCGCCGGATGATTGAAAGCGTCGACATCGCCGTGATTGGAGCCGGGCAGGCGGGGCTGGCGACCAGCTGGTACCTGACCCAGGCGGGCGCCGACCATGTTGTTTTCGACAGCGGCCGGATCGCGGAAACCTGGCGCAGCCGGCGCTGGGACTCGTTCTGCCTGGTCACACCGAACCAGTCGGTGAAGCTCCCTGGCGCCGCCTATCAAGGTTCCGACCCCGACGGATTCATGTCCCTGGCAGAGCTGATCGCCTTTTTCGAAACCTGGGCGGATTCTTTCCGCCCGCCGGTGCGAGAGATGAGCCGCGTATCAGCAGTCGAAGCAGATTCGGATGGCCGGTTCTTGCTGAGCCTCGGCGACAAGCAGATTCATGCACGCACGGTGGTGGTGGCTTCGGGCTCCTATCACAAGGCGCACCGCCCCGCCGGCGCAGACACGCTGCCGTCGAAGCTCCACCAGGTCCTGGCGGAAGACTACGGGAGCCCGGCCAAGCTGCCGCCCGGAAACGTGCTCATCGTTGGCAGCGGCCAGACCGGCTGCCAGCTTGCGGAGGAGCTGCACGAGTCGGGCCGCAAGGTTTTTCTCGCCTGCGGCCGCTGTCCTTGGATCCCTCGCCGGCTTGCGGGCCACGACCTCGTCTGGTGGATGATCGAGTCGGGCTTCGTCGACCGGACCCCGGACAAGCTCCCGTCGCCCGCCGCGCGCCTGGTCGGGAATCCTCAGGCGACAGGCCATGGCGGCGGGCATGATCTTCACTTCCGCACCCTCCACGCGATGGGCGTCGAGCTGCTGGGGCGCTTCACGGGCGCGGATGGCTCGACACTTCGCTTTGCCGACGACCTGGCCGCGAGCGTGGACTTCGGCGATGCGCGGTGGGCCGACGTGCGGACATACATCGATGCCTGCTGCGCGAGAGAAGGGATGCCTCAGCCGGTCTACGACATTCCTCCGCCGATGCGAATCAAGACGCGGACCGAGCTCGACGTTGCGCGGGAAGGCATCGGAAGCGTCATCTGGACCAGCGGTTACCGGCCGGAGTACGGCTGGGTGAAGTTTCCAGTTTTCGACGACATGGGCTTCCCCATCCAGACCGATGGCCGCACCAAGGTGCCCGGCCTGTATTTCATGGGCGTCCACTTCATGCGGAAGCTGAAGTCGTCGATCCTCCACGGCGTGGGCGAGGATGCGCAGGTCGTGGCCGAGCAGATTCTGTCGGGTCGCGCATGAGGATCGCAGTTGCGATGTCCGGTGGTGTCGATTCGTCGGTGACGGCCGCTCTGCTGCAGGCGCAAGGGCACGACGTCGTCGGGATCACCCTCCAGCAGTGGCCTCGGGGCGAAACCGAGGAGTCGGCGAAGCATGGCGGTTGCTGTTCGCTGTCGGCGGTCGAAGACGCCCGCCGCGTGGCGACGGTCCTCGGCATTCCTTATTACTGCTGGAACCTGGAACGCGAGTTCGGCGAGCGCGTGATCGAGCCATTTCATCGCGATTACCTCGAGGGTCGGACGCCCAACCCCTGCGTTCGATGCAATGCATTCGTGCGCTTCGACCTGATGCTCTCGCGCGTGCTCGACATCGGCTTCGAGAAGCTCGCCACCGGGCACTACGCCCGCATCATCGCCGGCGCGGATGGGCCAGAGCTGCACGCCGCCGTCGACCCCGCCAAGGACCAGTCGTACATGCTCTACCACCTCGATCGCGAGCGGCTCGCACGAATCGCCTTTCCGCTCGGCGGCATGACCAAGGGCGAGGTTCGCGAGCACGCTCGAGAGTTCGGCCTCCCGGTTGCAGACAAGGCGGAGAGCCAGGAGATTTGCTTCGTTCCCCGGGGCGAGACGGCTCGGTACCTGTCCGAGCGGCTGCCTGTCCGAGTGGGCTCGGTGATTGATTCGGCCGGTCGCGAGCTCGGTAGCCATCGCGGCACCGCGCTCTACACGGTGGGGCAGAGGAGCGGGTTCGGCGACCTGCGCGAGGCCGGCCCCTGGTATGTGATCAAGATCGACGCACCGGCCAACCGCCTGGTCGTCGGGCGGAAGGACGAGCTCGCTGTTCAGGAGGTCGCCCTACGCGACGTCACGTTCATCGACGGCCGCGTCGGTGAACCCGTGCGGTGCGAGGCCCGGCTTCGCTACCACGCACAGCCCATCCCCGCGACGTACGCGTCCGGACGGCTGGAGCTCGACGAGCCCTTCCTCGGCGCGGCGCCGGGTCAGGCGGCGGTGCTCTACGCGGGCACGAGAGTCCTGGGTGGCGGCATCATCACGTAGGACTTGATCGAGACCGAACGGCTCGTCATTCGCCTCGCTGAGACTGCCGACGTCCCCGAGATCATCCGTTACTACGGCGAGAATCGAGATCACCTCCAGCCGTTCTCGCCGGTGTTCGCGTCGAACTTCCTCGATGAGGCCGTGTGGTTTGAGCAGCTGCGCAATCGGGCCCAGGAGATGTCCGCGGGCGACGGCTTCCGGGCTTTCCTGTTTCCCCGCGCGGCGCCGGACCGGATCATCGGCAACCTCAACCTGACCCAGGTTCACCGCGGGGCGTTCCAGTCGTGCGTCCTCGGTTACAACCTCGCCGCCGATGAGCAGGGAAAGGGCTATATGACCGAAGCGGTGCATGGCGCGGTCGCATTTGCATTCGACGTCTGGAAGCTCCACCGGGTCGCCGCCAACTACATGCCCCGAAACACGCGCAGCGCAGCCGTCCTCGAGCGCTGCGGGTTCAAGATCGAGGGCGACGCGCCCGCATATCTGTTCATCAACGGCCGCTGGGAAGACCACGTGCTCACCGCGATCACCAACCCGAGCTGGACGGCTTGACCTTCCCGTCGCTCGCCGACACCGCATCGGCAGCCTTTCATTGGCTGGAGTACGCGGGCCTCCTGGGTTTCATCGGAGTTGTCGTCGTCCGGCGGCTCGCGGCGATGACCCCACACTTCCACTGGGCACGCGTCTCGATGCAGCCGGCCCTCGTGGCGGCGCTCGCGGGAGGCCTCGGATTGCTGATCGTCGGAATCCTGCGCGGCGGGCATCCGTCCGCCTTTGTGATCGTTCGGGTCGTCGCCGAGGCCGGGGCTCTGGGCCTTTGCGTCTACGGCCGGCCGTTGGTTGTGATTCCAGGGATGTTCGCCGCCGCGTCTCTTGCCTTCGCCGGCCACGCCGCCGCCGTGAATCCTCCCGCCGGCGCGATCTTCACCGACGCGATCCACGTCCTCTCGGCCGGAATGTGGGCGGGCGGCATCCTCGTGCTCGCCACCCTGCGGCCGCCCGGCGGGTGGGGAGGAGAGGAAGGGAGGAGCCTGCTCGCGCGCTTCGGCCGCATCGCCTTCCTGGCTTTTGCCGTGACCGCGCTGACCGGGGTGCTGCGCGCTACCGAGGCAATAGGCAGGCTGAGCGACCTCTGGGCGACGCCGTACGGGGTGGTGCTCAGCGCCAAAACCGCGGGCGTCCTGGTGATGGTCGCGATGTCAGGGCTGGTCTGGCGTCGAGGCTTCCGCTACGCCCGTGCCGAAGGCGTGCTGGTGGTCTTGATACTCCTCGCAACGGCGGTGCTTGCCGCTTTTCCAATGCCTCCACGGCCAGGCATAGAATCCGTGGTGATGGCCACCGTACGGGAGGTCATGAACGAGACGCTTTTCACGGTCCAGCCCTCGACCACCGTCGGCGAGGCGGTGGCCCTGATGGCCCAGCATCGTGTCGGCTCCATGCTGGTGATGGACGGCGCCCGGCTCGATGGCATATTCACCGAGCGCGACACCGTGCGGGCGATCTCGCAGTCCCACGACGCTCCATCGCACTCAGTCTCCTCGTGGATGACGGCCGATCCGATGACCGTCGGACCTGACGAGCCGGTCGAAGAGGCGCTCAAGACGATGCTCGACAGAGGCTTCCGTCACCTGCCGGTGGTCAAGGACGGCGAGGTGATCGGGATCGTTTCAATTAGAGACCTCGCCGGCTAAAGCCGGCGCTGTCGGGATCTCGCCGGCTAAAGCCGGCGTTGTAAACTGACTGACCCCCGCCAACGTGTGGTTTCGTGCGCCCAAAAATCGGGCAGCTTGAGGTAAGCAAAACTTGGGTCTCTTGGCGCTGCGGCGCTACGTCCCGTACATGCGGCCCTACATCGGGCTCGTCGTCGTCTTCGTCGTGTCGCAGCTGGGCAGCCTCGCCACCGCGGCGTCGATCCCGAAGGTGATCCAGTACATCATCGACGGGCCGATCACACACCACCAGCTCGGCCAGCTGCTCCCGATGGCGGGGCTGCTGATGCTGATCGGGCTCCTCGAGTTCGTCTTCATCTATTTGCGCCGCAACTACTCAGGCATCGCATCGCTGAACATGGAGACCGACCTCCGCAACGACTTCTACGCGCACCTGCAGAACCTGCAGGTCTCGTTCCACGACAACTGGCAGTCGGGTCAGCTGCTGTCGAGGGCGATCGCCGACATCAGCACCGTACGGCGCTTCGTCAGCTTCGGACTGATCTGGTTCCTGCAGATCTTTCTGACGTTCGCGGTCGTGGTCGTGCTGATGCTGAGCCTCGATTGGGTGCTGACGATCGTGGTCGTCGTCTGCATGCTGCCGATCGCCTACTTCAGCCTCAAGTTCCACGACAAGTACAAGGTGATCGCCCGCCGTCTGCAGGACCAGTCGGGGGACCTCACCACGATCATCGAAGAGATGGCGACCGGCGTCCGGATCATCAAGGCCTTCGGACGCATGCCGCTGATGCAAAAGCGCTTCGAGGACCAGGCCCGCCTCGTGCGCGGTACCAGCCTGGAGGGCATCAAGGCGCGCTCGGAGCTCTGGACCCAGCTGAACTTCTTGCCGAACCTTTCGCTGGTGGCGGCGCTTCTGCTTGGCGGCTTCAACGTCGTCCAGGGGAGCCTCACCATCGGCGGGCTCATCGCCTTCATGACCTACATCTTCATGCTCACCTGGCCGATGGACGCCATCGGGTACGTGCTCTCGAATTTCGCGGGGTTGGTTTCAAATACCCGAAGTCGGACGACTGGATCCTGCGCGACTTCAACCTCGTCATCGAGCCGGGCGAGACGGTGGGCATCGTCGGACGCACCGGGAGCGGCAAGACCACGCTCGCCTACTTGCTGCCACGCCTGTACGACGTTGCCGAAGGCCAGGTCCTTCTCGACGGAGTCGACGTTCGTGACCTTTATCTCCGCTCGCTGCGGTCACACGTCGGCGTCGCGTTCGAGGAACCAATCCTCTTCTCGGCCTCCGTCCACGAAAACCTGGTCATGGGGCGACCCGTGGTTTCCGACGAGGAGCTCAAGCGCGCGATCGAGGTCGCGCAGGCAGGCTTCGTCTGGGAGCTGCCCTGGGGGCTGGAGACTCGGGTGGGCGAGCAGGGCTACACGCTGTCGGGCGGCCAGCGGCAGCGGCTCGCCCTGGCGCGGGCGGTGCTCGGCAACCCGCCGGTGCTCGTTCTCGACGACCCCCTGTCGTCGGTCGACGTGCACACCGAGGCGGTGATCGAAGAATCACTCGCCCGGGTGCTCGAGGGCGTGACCGGGCTTCTGGTGGTGCACCGGCCGTCGACGCTAGCCCTCGCCGACCGGGTCGCGCTGATCGACGGCGGCCGGGTCGTCGCGGTCGGCGCTCACACCGATCTGATGAAGACCAACGAGCTCTACCGCGCGCTCCTGTCGCAAGAGTACTAAGCGTCGAAGGCACAGAGCGCTTGAGCAGCATCGCCCCCGCAGATCGGTGGCGCGGAGTCGCGTCAGAGGAGGTAGACGAGTACTCGGCCAACGTCGCGGGCCTGCTGCGGCGACGGAGCCGGCGCCTGCTGGCGAGCCTCGCCCGGCCCTACCGCAGCGAGCTTCTCGTC
>VBFD01000037.1:0-14287 GCA_005883585.1 Chloroflexota bacterium | reverse complement strand
CCAAGCCGGCGCGTGAGCACGCCCTGGAGGGCGACCATCGGCCAGACCGCGAGCGCGAGAACGATGAAGAACAGGGGGTAGGCGTGCGGCCCCGCCTTGATGAGGAAGATGGCCTGCGTAGCGTTGAAGGCCGTGTACATGGCCCAGCCGAGGAGGATGGCGAAGCCGGCGACCTGGAGAGTGCGTTCCAGCTCGCTTCGCCGGACGTGGAGGAACCTGGCCAGGAGGGGGGCGGCGGTCACGGCAGGATTATCGGCGGCTTATACCGCACGTCTTGCGCAACACATGCGCAAAACTGACGCGCCAATCGCGCGGTTGGCGCAAAACGTGCGGAACTGGTGATCGCGGGCGCTCAGGTCTGCTGAACGCTCGCGATCTTTTCCAGGGCGGCGATCCGCTCCTCGATGGGCGGATGGGTGTCGAACAGGTGGTTGAAGAAGCTGCCGTGGTGCTCAGTCGGGTTGTCGATGCACATCGCCGCGACCGCGTGGTTGAAGCGCTGCATCGGCTTCTCGTTGGCCGCGATCTTCTTCAGCGCACCGATGAGCCCGGCCGGGTTGCGCGTCAGGTCCACCCCGCTCACGTCGGCCAGCGACTCGCGCTGGCGTGACAGCGCCAGCTGCATGATCGGCCCGACGATGAAGGCGATCAGCGTGAAGATGATGCCAACCGCGAAGACGATGAGCAACGCCCGGTCGTCACGGCTTCGAAAGCGCAAGGCGCCGTTCCAGACAAGGCTCGAGATGATGGCGGCCAGCCCGATCATCGTCGTCACGACCAGCAGCAGCCGGACGTCGAAATTCTTGATGTGGCTCATCTCGTGGGCGAGCACGCCTTCGAGCTCCTCGCGATTCATCATCTGCAGGAGGCCGGTCGTCACTGTGACCGCGGCGTGCTGCGGATCGCGTCCAGTTGCAAATGCGTTCGGGCTCGGGTCTTCGATGATGTAGACCTTCGGCACCGGCAGCCCATCGCCGATTGCCAGGGTCTGGACGATGTTGTAGAGCTGCTGGAACTGCTGGGGATCTGCCTCGTGCGCGCCCACCGCTGACAAGACCGTCGCCGAGCCCAGGTAATACGAGTAAAGGGCTGCGAGCACGCCCAGGATGCCAAGGATGATCGCGCCGGTGATTGCGTAGCTCAGGCCGCCCGCGAATTCGCCGACAACGAATCCGGCCAGCAGCCAGACGAGGAGGAACCCGGTTATGACGATGATGCTGTTGCGCTTGTTGCGGGCGATCTGGTGGTACATGCGGCTGAAATCTTACGAGGGCGCGCGGCGCTCCTTCCTCATTGACTGGCGCACCGACTGGGCGAGCCAGCGGCCCCAAATTTGTGCCCACACCAGCCCGTTTCCAAACGCGGATTGCTCCTCCGCGTGATGCTTGAAGTGATACGTCCACATGGCTCGGTGCTCCTCGTACAGCATCTGGCGCTTCTCCCCTTCGTCGGGCGCATCCCGCTCGTGGTGGATGGCGCTCGCCGTCGGTAGATAAAACACCTTCCAGCCGCCCAGCTTCAGCCGGTAGCAGAGGTCGACGTCCTCCCCATACATGAAGTAACGCGGATCGAAGAAGCCGACGCGATCCAGCGCTGCCCGCCGGAGCATCAGGCAGTCTGCCGTGCCGGCGTCGATCTCGTGCACGTCGGTCTCGTCGAGGTGACCCATGTTGTGGCGTCCGAAACGCGGGCTTTTCGGAAACATCCGGCTGAGCCCGACCGTGCGGTAGAACAGGGTGCTCGGGACCGGAAAGGCGCGGCGCGCCGCCGGGTCGACGCGGCCATCCGCCAGGAGCAGCCGCGGTCCAACCGCACCCGCGTCCGGTCGCGTGAGCATGAAGTCGGCGAGGCGGCCGACGCACTGCAAGTCGACCGTCACGTCGGGGTTGATCAGGAGAATGAACCGGCCGGTGCAGCGCTCCAGGCCGACGTTGGCGGCGCGCCCGAAGCCGAGGTTCCGCTCCTGGATCAGCACCGTCGCCTGCGGGTATTCCGCGGTGACCGCGGCGGCCGAGCCGTCGCTGGAATCGTTGTCGACGACCACCGCCTCCAGCGGTACGTCGGCGCTCGCGAACAGCGCCTGCATGCATTGCAGGAGAAGGTCCTTGACGTTGTGGCTGACGATCAGTGCAGAGACGATGGGCTTCGGCGAATCGGGCATGCGTGGTGAATTATCAACTCCGGGGCCATTGGGACGCCTCAAGTAGAATCTCCGGGACTGTGCAGACCGGCGCCAGATCGCGTCTCCAGGAGCGCTTGGTCCAACTCAGCAAGAGCCGGTTGGTCCGGCAGAACGCCATCCTCTTCACTGGCGGTCTGGTCGCGGGCATCGGTGGGTTTGTCTTCCACGCCATCGCCGGCCGCATCCTCGGTCCCGCCCTCTACGGCCAGGTCGCGTTCCTCATCGCGCTGTATGCGGTCGGCACCGCGCCGGCGCTGATCCTCGTCGTCGTCCTGGCTCGCTACACCGCCACGCTTGCCGCCCGCGGCGACACCGGCGTGCGCTCCCTGCTCGCGCGCACCACCCGCTTGATCGCCATCCCATGCCTGCTGGCAGTGCTGGTTACGTCCTTGATCGCAAAGCCGGTGGCCGCATTCGAGCACCTGGGCTCCACGATCCCGATCCTCATCCTCGGGTTTTCGATCGCGCTCATCTGGCAGGTCGCGATCCCGCGCGGGATCCTGCAGGGGCTGCAGCGGTTCACCTCGCTTTCGCTGAACCTGTCGCTCGAGCTGATCATGCGGACGGTGCTGGTGTTCGCGCTGCTCAAGGCCGGATACGCCGTTTCGGGCGCCATGGCCGCCGTCTTCATCGGGCTCTCATTCGCATTCGCCCTCGGCCTCTTCACGCTCCGCGACCACTTCCGCGATAAGGCCGCCCGCGTGCGACTACGGGTGATGGCCGGTTTCTCAGTGACCGCCGCGGCCGGGATCATCGGCGTCCAGATCCTCTACAACCAGGACGTCATCCTCGCCGAGCACTACTTGAGCAGCCACGACGGCGGCATCTACGGCGGGCTCAACAAGATCGGCACCATCGTCTTCTTCCTGACCCTGAGCGTGAGCCAGGTGCTCTTTCCGAGGGTCGTGGAGGCCGTCGCCAAGGAGCAGCACCCCGGCCGCATCCTGCTTTCGTCAGCAGGGATCCTGGCCGCGCTCGGCGCGGGCGCGTTGCTGGTTTTCGCAGTCGTGCCGGGCCTGGTCGTCGGCGTTCTTTTCGGGCCGCAATTCCGCGACGCCACGCCGTACGTGGTTCCGGTCGGCGTCATCGGGCTCGCCCTCTCCCTCGACAACCTGCTGGTGCAGTTCTTCATGGCCGTGCACGACCGGGTCTTCGTGCCCATCCTGTTCGCGGCCTGCATCGCCGAGGGGCTGCTCATCTTTCTCTTCCATGCCCGGGTAGGCAACGTGGTGCTGGACGTGCTCGGGGTGCTGCTGGGCTTGCTCGTTCTGCTCGGCGTCCGGTGCTACCTGCTCCTCCCCACCCTGCATGCCGATGCCCTCGCCGAGCCAGAACCGGCGCTGGGCTAGCCGCAGCGGGTATCCTTGTGCGGTTGTGCGAATCGTAGTCAAGGATCCGGAGGAGTTCGAGCAGGCTCTTCGGGAGTTCCGCCGCAAGGTGCAGGAGCAGGGGCTCGTGCGCGAGATGCGCCGGCGTTCGCACTACGTTCCGCCCGCGGAAGCTCGGAAGATCAAGAGCCTCCGCGCCCGGCGGCGCCGAACCCGGTAGACGGTATAATTTCCAGCGTTCGGTGACTTTGGCGGAGGGGAAACACCCGTTCCCTTTCCGAACACGGAAGTTAAGCCCTCCAGCGCCGATGGTACTGTCGGGGTAACCCGATGGGAGAGTAGGTCGTTGCCGAGCGTTCTTATAAGTCCCGCGACCCGCAAGGATCGCGGGACTTAGTTTTTTCTAGATGTTCGGGCCGGTGGTGAGCGTGAGCGTCTTGGTGTGCGAGGCGCCGCTCGGGTCGATCCAGGTGACCGCCACGTTGGCTCCCGGCTTGTAGGCGTGGAGCGCGCTGCCAAGGGTCTGTGACGAGTCGACCGAGGTGCCACCGATCGCGGTGATCACCGACAGCCTGGTCATGCCCGCTTGCTCAGCCGGCGAGCCGGCCTGCACAGCCCACACCAGCGGGCCGCTCGTGATGTTGAGGCCGGCCTGGGCCGCGAGCTGCGGGTTGAGGTCGCGGATCTGGACCCCGAGGTAGCCGACGGGGCCGATGATCACGTCGGCGCTCGCGTGGCCGGCGCGGATCTGGTTGACGACAGCCAGCGCGCTGTTCGTGTTGACCGCGTAGCCGATCGGCGAGACGGTCGTCCGGAAGCCCTGGGCCTCGCCGGCCGTGATCATCCCGATCACCTGGCCCGCCGAGTTGACCAGCGCGCCGCCCGAGTCGCCGGGGCTGATGCCGGCGTCGCTCTGGAGCATGCCGTTTAGGGTTTCCGAGCGCCCGCTGCCTTCGCTGGCGGTGATGGTCTGGTCGATCGCGGTGATCTGACCCTGCGTCAGAGCCGGTGTGCCGCCCTGGCCGAGCGCGTTGCCGATCGCAACCACAGGGTCGCCGACCTTGACGCTCGTTGAGTCGGCGAACGTGACTGTGGGCAAGCCCGACACGCCCTCGATCTGGATGAGCGCGACGTCAGCGGTCGGCGACACGCCGATCACATGCGCCTTGTAGCTGCCCGCGTGCCCTGCGATCGTCACCGAGATGCTTATGGACTGGTCGACGACGTGGTTGTTGGTGAGTACCTCTCCGGACGAGGTGATGATCATGCCCGTTCCGGACGCGGCGCCCGTGGCGGTCGCCGTTTGCACGACGGTGTTGATGTCGACGACGGCTGGATCGACCTTGGCGGCGATCGCCTGCGCGTTGATCGTCCCGTTGTGGTTGGTAGACGGGGTGACGGCCGAGATCGGCGCCGTCGAGGTAGCCGGTTCGGTACTCTGCGGCGCGCTCGCCGTCTGAGCGGGGCTCGACGAATGGAGGTACCGGGCCATGGTCAGGCCGATGCCGATGCCTCCGGCGCCCGCGAGTATGGTCGCGGCGATCGTGCCGACGGCGAGCCAGCGTCCCCAGCCCGGCCGCGGTGCCGGCGCGGGCGGCACGTAATCGGGCGGCGTGCTTGGGGGCGGCGGGATCAATTCTGTCGAGTGCGGTTCCATATCAGACATCGGGTCAACTCCCATTCTGCTCTTGGTACGTTGACCCTCAGGTTGACCACCGATTGTTTGAGGACTATCAGAGGATCCTGAGAGTTAGCTGAGACCGAATTCCCGAAGCACTTCCTCCGTGTGCTCCCCAAGCCTGGGCGCGGGCTTGGGTGAAACCGGAGCGGCCGCACCGAATCGCAGCGGTGACCCAGGCGTGGGATATGTGCCCAGCTCGGGATGCTCGACGTCGGCAAAAAGCGGATTCGAAGACGACGCGCGCGGATCCTCGCCGACCAGCTCCTTGAACGTCTGGTACGGCCCCCACAGCACCTTCTGGGCGTCGAAGGCGGCCGCGATGCTCGTGAGGTTGCGCACACCAATCCAGGACTGAAGCATCTCGCAGATCTCCTGTCGCCCGCGCCAGCGGTCGCCTTCGTTGTTGAAGTAAAGGCCGAGACGGGCCTCGAGGTTGCGAAACTCGCCGCTCATGCCTGTGGCTTCGGCGAGGCTGCGCCACTGGCGGGGGGTGAGCGCTAGCACCATCACGCGCCTGGCGTCGCGCGTGACGAAATCGCGACCGAAGGTTCCGTACACATGGTTGCCAAAACGGCCGCGAGGCTCGTCTTCCAGCACCGCCTCGCCGATGAGGCCGAGGTGACCCGCGACCGCGAGCCCGACATCCGAAAGGCTGAGCTCGACCAGCTGGCCCTCGCCTGTGAGGCGGCGGTGACGCTCTGCAGCCAGGATCGCGGTCGAGGCGAGAAAGCCTGTCATCGCGTCCCACGCCGGCAAGACGTGGTTCACCGGGCCGTCGGTGTCTTCGGGTCCGGTGATGAACGGAAAGCCGAGCGCGGCGTTGACCGTGTAATCGACGGCCGCGCTGCCGTCTCGGTTGCCGGTGATCAAGACCATGATCAGGTCGGCACGGAGCTTCTTGAGCTCTTCGTACGAGTTCCAGCCCGATACGGGCAGGTTCGTGAGGAAGATGCCGCCGCCATCGCCGGGCGCGGTGACTAGCTTCGCCACTTTTTCCTGGCCCGGGCCGTGGCGCATGTCGATCGTCACCGAGCGCTTGCCCTGGTTGAGGCCGGCCCAGTAGAGGCTGCGGCCGCGATGCAGCGGCCAGCGTCCGATGTCGACGCCCCCGCCCGGCGGGTCGATGCGGATGACGTCCGCGCCCATCGCGGCGAGGGTGGCGCCGCCGAGAGGTGCGGCGATGAAGGCTGAGATCTCGACGATGCGCAGCCCGGAGAGGATGCCCACGCCCATGGACACGTATTAAGCCGGGATCGCCTCGATCAGCTGGAACGGAGATTCGGTGGGTATGACCCGGGTCAGCTGAAAGCCGGCCCCTTCCAGCAGCGCCCGGAACTCTTCCAGAGTTCGCTCCCGGCCACCGAGCATCACAAGCATCTGCATGTCGACCATGAAGAGCTGGCGCGCATTCGCCGAGTCCTCCGCTCGGGTGGGCACGATTCGCTCGATGAGGATGAGGCGGCGTTCGGCGCCCATCGCCTTCCGGCAGTTGGCGAGAATCACGGCCGCCTTCTCATCGCTCCAGTCGTGAATGATGTTCTTGAGCACGTAGGCGTCATGGCCCGCCGGCACGTGGTCGAGAAAGCTCCCGCGCTTGAGAACGCAGCGATCGTCGACGCCCTCTTGTTTCAGGTAAGCCTCCGTCTCGGCCAATCCGGCCTCGAGGTCGAAGACGGTCCCGCGCAAGTGAGGATTGGCTTTCAGCAATCCGGCGATCAGCGTCCCTCTTCCCCCACCCACGTCCACAACGCTGAGCAAACCTTTGAAGTCATAGGCCGCCGCGACCGCGACCCTCACGCCTTCGGTGCCGAACTGCATCGCGGAGTTGAAGAGCGCCGCCTGCTCGGGCTCCTCCGCCAGCTGTTCCCACCGCGACATCGAAAAGATGTGCTCGAACGCGGGCTCGCCGGTTTTCAGGGAGTACATGAGGTCGCCAAACGCCCGATAGCTCTCAGCCGGGAGCATCAAAGCAACACCGCGCAGGCTGCCAGGCAGGTCGCGGAAGCAATCTGAAATTGGAGTCGCCGCGAAACGGCCGCCATCCACCTCGGCAAAAACGCCGACGGCGACCAGGCACCGCAGCGCTCGCCGCAGGGGCTCGGTCATGACGCCACTGGCCGTCGCAAGATCGGCGGCGCTGCGGGGTCCATCGGCGACCAGGTCCGGAATTCTCAGCTCGGTGACGGCTCGAACCATCTGCGTGGCGCGAAATCCGCTGACGAGCATGAAGGCTCGATCTCGGGCGATTTGATCCATGTCGGGGAAGCTTATCCGCCGCCTCGAGCGGCGGTTTCAAATCACGCGGGCGCTGACTTGCGCATCGCCTCGTGGATCACGTCGCCGTCGTGCCACTCCGGCTCGACCTCGAGGTGCTCGAGCATCCGGCGGTACTCAGTGTCCATCTCGGGGCTGTCGGCGTTCTTTTTGTAGGCCGCCTCATTGTCGAAGACCACGCTCATCCAGATCTCGTTGGGATTGGTCGTGCTCCGGAAGATCGTGTGGTAAATCCAGCCTGGAGGTGGTGAATTCTCAAACCCCTCCATGTCCCCGATGAACTGCTTCTCGTGTCCTGGTTTCAATGTGTACTTGGCGATTGTTCCGTACATCTCAATGCCCCTCCGAAGAATCCAGTGCTGCCTGAATGCACGCGTGATCGTACGCTGCCTCGAGAGGTCGCAGGCCTCCAAATAGTTCTCGACGAAGGCCGTTCATGAGGCCTTAATGCACCCTTCACCCGCGCGGTGGCACAATGGGGGCATCCCCTGTCGCCGCCCTAGAGGAAGGGTCCGGTTTCCGGGGTTCTCTGACCAAGCGACGGCTCGGGTTTTTCCCATAGGAGGTGGAAATGGCGGAAGCCAAAACCGCAGTTGCGCACAAGCCGATCTGGCTCGATCTATCGAGCTCGGATGCGGCCGGTTCGCGAGACTTCTACTCGAAGCTGTTCGGGTGGAAAATCGAGGTCAATCCCGACCCCCAGTACGGCGGCTACGGGATGGCCAAGATCGGTGGCAAGGATGTAGCTGGTATCGGGCCGAAGATGTCGCCCGAGGCTCCGAACGCGTGGCTCGTTTACATCGCGACCGCCGACGCCGCCGACACCGCCAAGAAGGCGAAGGCCGCGGGCGGCAACGTTCTCGCGGAGCCGATGGCCATTGGCCCGCAGGGCACGATGGCCGTGATCCAGGACCCAAGCGGGGCCGCCATCGGCGTATGGCAGGCCGGCCAGATGGCGGGCACACTCGTCACGGGCAAGGCCAACGCGTACGGCTGGGCTGAGCTCAACGCACGCGGTGTCGACAAGGCCAAGGCTTTCTACAAGAAGGTCTTTGGCTGGGGCGAGAAGAAGAGCGAAATGGCCGAAGGCATGGAGTACACGGAGTTCCTGGCCGGCGGCGAGAGCATCGCCGGCGGCATGGAGATGAACCCCATGGTCCCGGCTCAGGTGCCGAGCTACTGGCTGGCGTACTTCACGGTGGCGGACGTCGACGCTGCCTATAACAAGGCGACGGAGATCGGCGCCAAGACCTTGCTCGAGCCGCAGGACTTTCCTGGCGGCAGGTTCGCGATCCTCAGCGACCCGCAGGGTGCATCGTTCGGCCTTCTCAAGATGAAGGAATAACCAGGACTCGCCGAGCGGGCCGGCAACGCGCCGGCCCGTTTTTTTATTCGCGCGACAGGAAGTCGAGGCCTCGCTGGATCCACTTCCTGAGGCTCGCGTCGGTTCGGAATCCGGCTGGGTCGACCAACACGAAGCCGGCCAACGGCCGGCCGCCAAACACCATCGGTCGCACATGCGATTCGGCCAGAGTTCGGTCACGCACCTCGGCGCCCACGCGAACCATCAAGGCGTTGCCCGAAACTCCGCAGCACATCTTGCCGTTCACGCTGAACGAGAGGCCGCCGACCATCCGCTTCTCCTCGACGTCCTTTCGGCTGGAAAGCAGCCGCCGGACTCGTTCGGCTGTCTTCAGGTCGTACGCCATCTGGCCTTCACGGCGTCGGGAAGCGTGGCTGCAGGCTCGGAGGAGTTCGCGTGTAGGACTCCCGGCCCGAAACCGCCATCAACACCAACACCAGCACGAATCCGGCGGCCGCTGCCACCGCCACGCCCGCCGCGGGGATCCCGAAGGCGAGCGCGACCAGAGCGGTGATCGCGCCGCCAACGGCCGCGACGATCACCGTCAACATGCCCGGCAGCGTTTGCGGGAGGTGAAGCACCGATCCCACGCTGACGCCCGCCGCTGCTTCGATGCCAAGTGTCAGGAGCGCACCACGCAAATCGTCGTACTGGCTGCTGGTGAAGTTCGCCTCCAGCTCGGGATGGAGGTCCAGGTAACCGTGCCGCAGCCTGTTCATGGCGATCACCCACCGGTAGTCATCCTGGTTGAGCCTTGTCAGACGGGCGATCGTGGCGACACCCGTGAACAGGACGATGGAGAGCACCGGAATGGCGATCGAGATGAACGCCGCACCGAAGTGATCGGCTTGCGCGACCAGCGCCAGCGCGATCACCGCGCCCGAAAGGACGGCCAGGAAGATGTTCACGCGGCTCAGCGATTCGTTGTAGGTCAGCGCGCGGGTGGCAAGGATGCTCCAGTGCTCCGTGGCCAGGATCTGGAGCTTGGATGAGGATTCCTTTCCAGCCGGCGGCATCTCTGTGGACACGTTTTCTCTCCTTCTAACTAAGGCGTCGAACGGAGAGTAGCCGGATCGACAGAAGCCCCGCCTCCACGGAGGCGGGGCCCTGTTGTGGGAGAGAGTCGGTTAGGGGTAGCTGACCACAGCAACCACGACGTCCGGGTTGGCGATGGTCGACGGACCTCCGGTGTTGTTGATCACATTCAAAATGCCGCCCTTTCCATGCACCTTGTCGAGGAAGAGCGTGAAGATGTCGTGCAGGCTCCCGGCGGGAAGGGTTGCCGGCACCTCGAATCCGTTCGCGGCGAAGATGTCGATGCCCTTGTTGAAGAACGAGTAGGTGCCCATTCCATATCCATGGAAGCTCGTGACGCCGTCTCCAACTTTGAAGGCCGCGTAGCCATCGATACCGGGTGCCTCCATCCAGGCCGCTTGGCTCGGAACGTCGTAAGGCATCTCGTTCTGGAAGAAGATGTCGGTGCCGCCGTTGCCGTTCCAGATGACGTTGAACTTCTGGTAGTGCTCGACGAACAGGCCGTAGGCGGTCGCGTTGTCGCCGTTCACGATGACGCCGGTGTCAGCCGTGTTGCTGGTCCAGCCGACGCCGTTGCCATGGTCGGCGCGCCATGACCAGATGTCGTCGAGGATCACGTTGTTGCTGTTGACCACAAGAGCGGTCGTCACCTTGCCCGCCGCAGCTCCGCCGACGCGGAAGAAAACGTCGGAAAGCACGGATGGGTCCGACGCTTCGTTGTCGCTGCGCGCGTGGCCGTCACCGACCTGAAGCAAGACTGGAGAGCTGACCGCCCCGGCGTCGAACAGGACACCTGAGATGAGCATTCCTTCGGCGCTGGCGACGGTCATCGCCGCGTTGCCGTTGGTTGGCACCAGCGTCGGAAATCCGAGCCCGAGCACCACCGAGTCCGGACGACTCACGTCGATGGGCTCGTCGAGCTGGTAGATGCCGGGCGTCAGGATCAGGTTCTTGCCGCGGTGAATCGCGGTGTTGATGGTCGCCGCTGAGTCGGCCGGGTGTGCGACGAAGAACTTGCCGATCGGAATAGACGTGCCCGGGGTCGGTCCGTTTGCCCAGGTCGTCCCCGAGCTGTTGAGCTGCGCCGAAGGGACGAGCACGTTGTAGCCGCCCGAGCCGTCCAGGTACAGGAATGGCGCCTCGCGCGTCACCGGGCTGGCCGCCAACGTCGTGAACGTCGGGTTGGGGAAGCTCTGTGCCGGGACGTTGCCCGTGTCGCCGGAGAAGACCTGGTTCCAGACGGCGTTGCTCCAGCCGTCGAGCTGGCTGTTGCGGGCCAGGAACTGCTGCTGCGACCCGTTCACGACAGTGCTGCCTGTGAACTGGGAATCCGCAATGAACCCACCGCTCGTGTATCCGGTGTTGCAGTAGTCGAAAAGGAAGAACAGACCGTTGATGTGAACTCGGCGGATCGGCGCCGCCTGCGAGATCGCGTAGAGGTCATTCGAGTTGGCGCAGCCGGGGTCCTCAGGCGGCGCCGGCGCGTAAGCCGGGTGCGTGTGCGGCAGCTTGACGTTGAGAGTCAGGTTCGACAGCGACCGCCAGAAGTTGTTGAGCCCAGTGCAGCTTCCGAAGCACTGGTTGAACGACACGATAGCGCCGTTGATGACGACGTCGTTCGGACTGAGCCCGAGGCCCGCAAGACTCATGTAGTAGCCCATCTGCAACACGAGCGGGTTCGACGCAGAGCCATAGGTGCCTGGTTTGAACAGAAGCGCAAAACGCTGGGTCCCAAACTGGTTGTTCACCTGCTGGCTCGACACCGCGTCGAACATCGCCTGGACCTGGCTCTGCGACATGCTCGGGTCGAAGATCACCACGTTCGAGCCAAGGCTCGGCGCCGCCGGTGCATCCGCGACCGCCGCCGTTGTCGCCGCGAAGCTGGCAGCGGCGACGATCGCGCCGGCTAGAAAGATCGCACGAAATCCACGCATGCTCATCTCCTCATCACCTCAGCCAAAAAATCCACCCCGTCGCAAAACATCCGCTCCCTACTTCATCGCAGCACCACCTCTGCTTTCAATCTGAGATCTCGCGACGATCGACCCGCGCGCAGCGCGTAGGTCCCCGGTTTCCAGACCCACTCGCGCTGGTGCTCGTCGTAGCGCGCGAACAGCCGGCCGGGCACGGTCATGTGGGCCTCGACTCGTTCACCGTGTCCGGCGCCGACATTCGCGAATCCGCACAGAACCCTCAGCGGCCGGTCAGGCTCGTCATCTGATCCCTCGAGGTACATCTGTACGACCTCCCGGCCGGCCCGCCGGCCAGAGTTCCGGACGCCGACCACCATCGAAAGGTCCTCACCAGCCGAGACGGACTCGGAACCCAGCGTGAGCGATTCGTAAGTCCAGTCCGTGTAGCCCAGGCCGTGGCCGAAGCAGAAGAGCGGCTCTTTCTCTTTGCGGTCGTACCCCCGATACCCGACCAGCAACCCCTCCGCGTAAACCAGGGCGCCGTCGTCTGGCTTGGCGCTCAACACCGGCGAATCCGCCTCAGCGCGCGGCATAGATATAGGTAGACGGCCGCCCGGCTCGGCGGCACCGACCAGCACGTCGGCGAGCGCCTCGGAGAACGCCTGGCCGGGGAACCAAACCTGAATGATCGCCGCCACCTCATCCGCCCACGGCATCAGCACAGGCATTCCGCTGTTGATCACGACCACCGTGTTGGGGTTGGCGGCGGCGACGCGCCGCACGAGCTCGTCCTGCCGGCCGGGCAGGGCCATGTTCTCTCGATCGTAGCCCTCGCTCTCGGTGCCGTCGGCCGACCCGACGACGACCACGGCAGCGTCCGCGCCGGCGGCGGCAACGACAGCATCGGCCATGAGCTTGTCGTCCTCTTGCGCCGGCTCGATGCCGAGCCGCAAGGTCGCGAAACCAAAATGAGGGCCGCGAGCGGCCGGCTGGTGCTCGACCCGCACGTCTATGTCGCGACGCGCCTTCAGCTGCAATGGCACGCGCAGCTCCGGCGGCAGCGACAATGCCTGCACCGAGTCGCGGCGCAGCTCGGTATTTCCTTCCGCGACCTGGGTCCCGTCGACAAAAACGCGCAGCATGCCCACTCCGGCCGCTCCCAGCACATGTGGACCATCGACACGAGCGCGGTATTTGGCTCGCATCACCACTTCGGAGTCCGGCAGATGCACGGCGGCGGGCAGGTCGTCCCACCACGTGAGGACGCTGGTTGGAAAGCGCGCATCGCTCACGACGGCGCCGTCGGCGGTGCGAACTTCCACGCGAACGCCGGTCTCGCCGCTCACCGGGTCATGGAGGCTTCCGTCGTGCGGCACCGCGATCGTCGCGCTGGTGACGCAACCCTGGTGCACGCTGACGTAGGTGTCGAGCGCTTCGCCCAGGGTTTCCGCTAGGTCTCTGCCGGCAACCGCCAGGACTCGCACGCTGCCGCCTCCCTGGGTTTGCGGCTCGACCGCGTTGGGACCGATTAGCGCGAGCTTCTCGAAGGCTCCGCTGCGCATCGGCAGCAGCCCACGCCGGTTGGTGAGCAAGACGAATGATCGAACCGTGGCTTCGCGCAGCAACGCCGGGTCGACAAGCTCTCGCGAAGCGGACTTCAAGTGCTGTGACGGGTCCCCGTCCGTCGATCCGTTCAAAGCCCCGACGCGACGAGCGAGCCCGATCAGCCGCGCGACCTTGTCGTCGATGTCGGCCTCAGCAACACTTCCGGCCTTGACCTCGGCGAGCAGCTGGTCGCCCCACGGCCCGTGCGGTCCCGGCATGACGAGGTCGAGCCCGGCCTGGGCGCTGGGCACGGTCGTGTAGGTCGCCGACCAGTCCGAGATGACCACGCCGCGGAATCCCCACTCCGTCTTCAGCAGATCGTGGAGCAAGGGTCGGTTGGCGGTCATGAACGCGCCGTTGACGGAGTTGTAGGCCGCCATCACGAGCGCAACGTCCGCCTCGTTGACGCATGCCTCGAATGGAGGCAGGTACAGCTCCCTGAGCACAGTTTCGGCGACCACCGCGTCGTAGGTCCTGCGCTCGGTCTCGGAATCGTTGGCCACGAAGTGTTTGACCGTCGCCGCCACGCCGGCTCCCTGCACACCACGCACGTAGGCCACAGCCATGCGCGCGGTCAGCACCGGGTCTTCCGAAAAACACTCGAAGCCACGGCCGCTGAGCGGCGTACGGACGATGTTGACCGTCGGCGCGAGAAGCACGTCGACGCCCCTGGCACGGGTCTCGTGACCGAGGGCAAGGGCGACGTCGTTGACCAGCTGCTCATCCCACGTCGCCGCGAGAGCGACGGGACACGGCAGAGAAGAGGACGGCCGCGCCGCATCGAAGCGAATGCCGCGCACCCCGGCCGGTCCGTCCGACATGACGATCGGACGCAGGCCGAGCTCGTCCTCGGCGTAGAGCCTCCAGCTGTCGGCGCCCGTCAGCAGGCGCACCTTCTGCTCGAGG
>VBFD01000066.1:0-4442 GCA_005883585.1 Chloroflexota bacterium | reverse complement strand
TGAAGCAACCCAGCAAGCCCTATGGACGCGACCGCAACCTTGGTAAGGCACACGCTTTCGGCGACCGTTTGAGCTACCGACACGTTCAGAGTGGCATCTCGTAGCCTGGCCGCACCGCTCGTGGCTCTGACACTCGGCCCAGCAAAGTGGATCACGCCTTGACGCGTTCCCCAGATGCCGCGGACCTTTCGATGGCGCTGATCACCTCGTGGCGCCGGACAGCGTCGGCGAAGTCCGGCACAGTGTGAGTCCCGTTGTCGATGTCGGCCGCAAACGCGGCGTAGGCACGGGCGACGTTGAACGCAGGCGCTCCTTCCACGCTGATGAGCGTTGGCCATTTCTGTGTCAGTGAGGTCGGGACGGCAAGCTCGGCGAGCTCGTTCCGCCCGTGCGCTCCCAGCACGGTCAGGGGAAAGATCTCGGGTAGTGCCGCGTCAGCGGTGATGCGCAGCGTTCCGTCGGTTCCGTTGATCTCCCACATGAAGCCAGTACCGCCGGCCACAGCCTCACGGATGTGAATGCTGGCGGTCGCTCCAGACTTGAGAGTGCCGATCACCGCGATCTGGTCGGGGGCTGTCTTCACGATCTGCTCCCCGGTCCCTTCGATGGTGATCAAGGGCCTGCGAAGATCCGAAACCGCCGACAGCTCGGCGAACTCGCCCAGCACGTAGTTGAGAGTGTCCAGGCTGTGGCCAAAGGCGACTGTCAGCACGTTGGCCCCGTTTGCCTTGTCGAGCATGTAGGCGTTGGGCTGGACCAGGGTGCCGCCCAGAACCGACAGCCCGACCATGCTGGTGGACAGGACCTCGCCGATGTATCCGTCGCTGAGCAACTGCTGGACGAACTCGACCGCCGGGGCCTGGCGGGCCTGCAGCCCGACCGCCGTGCGCACCCCTTTTTCGGCGGCGAGCGCGGCCATCGCACGCGCTTCATCGAGGTCGCGGCCAAGCGGCCACTCGCAGTACACGGCCTTGCCGGCGGCTAGTGCTGCAGAAACGAGTTCTCGATGGTGCGGCACCTTGACGGTGACAGCGACCACGTCGATATCTGGCTGGATTACCAGTTGCTCGTGGTCCGGAAACACGGCCTTGATCCCAAACGCTTCGCCAGCTAGGCGAGCCGATTCCGCGCTGCGCGAGCTCAGCCCCCTTATCTCGTAGTTCGGCAGCGCGCGCAGTGCCGGGATGTGGGCGGTAGCGGCCCAGCCCCAAGCGGGGTTGACCCCGATGATCCCGACCCCCAGCGTCGATTTCGGGATTGCTAAGGCTGATGTAGTCTCCCGCGCTTCTGTGCGGGGCACTTTAGAACCCGAGCACCTCGTCGACCAAGACGACAGTGACGCGCCCCGGGGTGATCTCCCGGTTGATGATGACTACTTTGTTCACCGCGCTGCGGATGCCATATGCGGCTTGGGCGCGAGCATCTTCGAGCCGCCACGCGTATTCATTGATGCGGAGGAGACCTTCCTCGAGGTCAGTAACGATCTTCTGCGTCCCCACGACGAGAATGACTCGTCCGGCCCCGCTGACATAAGGTCCAAGCTGGCTGCCACTCATGGAAGCCGCGAGGAGCGACCCGGTCTCGGTGACCGCGTGGACGCTCCCGAGCATCACATCCGGCGCCGCGCCGAGGCGGCGGATCTCGTCGCCCTCGGTCTTGCGATCCATGCCCCAGATCCGCGGGCGGAGCGGGTCGTAGCGCCCGGAGTTGTCAATCTCGTCGGTGATGCCCACCACGTCGAGCGTTCGCGACGCTCCGTGGTGCACCTGGGAGCCATCGGGGATGAGGTCCAGGACAATCCGCCTTGCCGCCGCGGAGTCCGGCGCCCTCAGGACGCTGATTCCATTCGCCTCGAGGGCGGCAACGGTGCGCTTTACGCTCGCCTCGTCCGCTACCGTCCCGAATCGGCGGCTGATTGACGGATCGAGATTGGGCTCGAGTTCGCTGATCACGTGACATTTCCTCCCAGGGAGTCGGTTGATATACTTGCATACGCAAATACCTAGGTTAAAACGAGTTTATTGCATACGCAAGTACTATCCGAACTCGACGTCGCCGGCCTTCTCGACAGGTCGATGGCCGACGTGGTGCGGGGCGGGCGCGGATTGGCGGCTTGGCAGGCGCTGCTGCGCTCACACGCGACGCTGATGCGCCAGCTCGAGCGCGGTCTCGAAAAGGAGACTGGTCTAGCGTTGGCCGACTTTGACGTCCTGGCTCAGGTGGCGCTCGCCGGTGGTGAGCTGCGCATGACCGAGCTTGCAGACCGTGCGCTCATCTCCCGGTCGGGCATGACCCGCCGCGTTGCCCGGCTTGTCGATGTGGGCCTTGTGCGTCGAGCGAGCGCTGATGCCGACGCACGTGGTGTCGTGGTGGCTCTGACCGACGCCGGCGTGGCCCGCCTGACCGAGGCCGCACCGGTACATGCACGCGGCATCTTCGATCTATTCGTCGCGCCACTGGACGATCAGGAGCTCGCGGTTCTCGAGAGCGCCCTGGAGAAGGTCACCCTCAACTGCACGTTTGGCTGAAGAGGGCGCGGCCTTCATATCCTTAGGTAACCTCTGGACCCCTCCGTTTCCGGGAATGCGTGATCCGGCCGTGATTCCAGCGCCAATATTGAGCTCGGGCGGTGGCCGAGCGATCCTCGGACTAGAACATGCGACCTAACGACGCGGCCACGACAGTGTGAGCCTCGCGCGACACCGATACCGCCGCGGCCACGACATCGGCTGTTTTCTGCAAACACTCGAGCTCACGTGGCGCAAACCCCGACCCATCGCGTCGCCGGCCCAGCTCGAGGCGTCCAACGTTCCGCTCTCCAACGCGCAGGGGCACCGACACCGCAGTCGACTCATCCCAGCTTCCCTGGGTGAGCGCCGGTAGGTCCCCACGCGCGCCGTCCAGGTATACGGCCCCGCCTGGGGCGCGCGCCCCTTCTCGCGCATCACCCAGAAACCTCTCGGCCAGGCGATGTGGATTCACGACACCGATGAACGACGCGACGTCGCGCTCCAGGGCCGCCATCAGGCGCTCGAGGTCGCGGGAATCCTTGAATCGGCTGTCGACGAGAGCCTGGAGCTGGTTGCGCACAGGCGTGAAGAGGGTCGCCAGCAGGAACGCGCTGATCACGATCGCGGCGTCGGAGCGCTGGCCCGTCACAGCTGTGAACGCACGCTGCATCAGTGCCATCGAGCCGGCATAAAGGCCTGCCAGGACGGCGGTCAGCGAGACATAGACAATCGCGCGGTTGATGATGAAATCGATGTCGTAGAGGTGGTAGCGGAGAATCGCGATCCCGACTGCCACGGGAACGGATGCGTAGGCAAGGCTGAAATAGGGGAACGTGTCATCCAGTGAGACCAGCCCAAGCGAAATGGCGATGAGCTCGACGACCAGCTGGACGACGACAACCACCCCGGCTACTCCAACCCACTTCAACTGCTGGCGAGCGTCGTTCGACGCCTTCCGCCACCTGAACAGGAGCGATGCAAGCGCGGCCAGAGCCGCCGCGACGGTGGCGGCAATCCCCGCAGTTTCCAGCCCAAAGCCGGCAGCGGTGCCGTCGCCGATCAGAAGTCCGATGACCTGGAGGACGAGCGCGGCCGCTGACGCGTAGATCGCGAGGCGCCACCGCGGCGAGGGCAGGCGGCCGTCGGGAAACAGGAGCAGGCCGACGGACGTCGGCAGGAAGAAGCCCATCAGGAAGGTCACGCCGGACACCGCATTGATCAGCGATACGGCCGGGAGAGACCCTGGGACTGCGAACCCCAGTTCCGCATATGCAACCGTGACAGCCGACACCCCATCCACCAGGCCCGCGATGCAGAAGATCCAGCCGACCAGGTGTCGTGGGTGCCGCGAGACGATGAGCGCGCCGACGATCGAGAATGCGAGAACGCCGACGTACACGAGAGGCGTGCCCTCGCTGCCCTCCATCCCCAGCTGCCCCGGATGCGGCTGGGCGATGATCAGTCGGGCCGACGGAATCGCGGCGATGGTGGCGCCGACACTGCCCCACGCCAGCAGGCGGGCCCAGCTTCGGGTCACGTCCTTGAGTCCTCAGTGTGGTGGCGCGGTGACGGGCTGAATAGGAGGCGACCGCTCAGCAGTACGATGAAGCCCAGCACCGCCAGCGGGGCGGCGATGTCGAGCACGGTCACACCGAAAGGACTTAGAGCCGCCCGAGCCAGGCTGGCTATGGCCACGAGAACCGCCAGCGCACGCACCCAGACGGGCGCCCCGGTCGAGGTGGCCAGCACAAACCCGGCGAGTGACGCGAACAGAACGGAGTCGGCCAGGTCTTCGACCACCGTGAGCTGGTGGGCGAGGTCCGGCGATAGGTTCGGCATCAAGGCCATGGCGAGAGGAACCAGGCTGGTGGCAAGTGTCGCGAGCGCCACGAGCCCTGCGGCCGGCATCAGCCATCGATTCCGCCGGCCGTC
>VBFD01000065.1:0-3748 GCA_005883585.1 Chloroflexota bacterium | reverse complement strand
GCCAGGCGGGCGTGCTCGGTGCCGCGCTTGGAGCCGGCGCCTTGACGGGGGCGGGCGGTGGCGCGGCCGGTGGGGTCGGCGTGGGCGGAGGCGTCGCGTCGCGCGCGGCAGGCTCGCTCGTCGCGGCGGGCTCGTTCGTAGCGATAGGTTCTTCAGCCTCGGGGGGCTCGGGAATCGTCTCCGCCCACTTGGGCGCTTCCTTCGCCATCGGCACGGCGCGCTTGGCATCCGCGTCGACCGGCGGGTCCGGCGGGTCCGGCGGCTCGGACGCGCTGACCGGCTCCGACGTCTCGGGGACGGTCTTCGCCCATTCCGGCGTCGGTTTCTGCATCGGACGAGCGGTCGCGGGCGCCTCGCCATCGCCTTCGCTCTCGGCCTCCGCGACCGGAGAGGTCTGGGCCCAATTCGGCGCTGATTTCTGCATGGGCAGGGCGGGCTTCGGCTCTTCGGTATCTACTGTCTTTGCGGCCTTCTCGTCCGGCTCCGCGGGTTCGTCTTCCCTCTTCGCATCGACGGCAGCCCTCGCTTCGCGCGCGGCGGCCGTCAGCTCCATCGTCGGCGGAGCCTCTTCCTCTTCTGCTTCCTCCCCCCTCTCTTCGTCGGATTCGGCGAGCTCCGTCATCCCCTTCGACGCGGCCGCCTCCGCGGGCGGCGTCACCTCGGGTTCGGGCAGGTCGGGCAGCATCGACTCCACGTCGCCGGATGTGCCGGAGGCGTCTTTGGAGTCAGCAGGCAGAGGTTGTTTGTCGTCCACGGGGCCCAACCGAAGTCAGTCTATCGTCGGCGCACCGAGTTGGAGATGTGGTCGGCGAGGCCAGGCGCCGCCTGCCAATCAGGCAAAAACGTTCGTAAGCGCGTCTTCAGCAATGGGGTCGGGCTGCTGCTCGGCCCAGTCGGCGGCGTCCGAGGCCTCCTGGTCGCACTCGGCCTGGATCCGGGCCGCATCCTCGGCGGCGATCCAGCCCCTCTCGATGAGCCACGAACGGAATCTCTCGATCGGGTCGTGCTCGGCCGCGTCGGCGACCTCCTCCTTGGTGCGGTACTTCAGCTGGTTGTCCTCGGAGGTGTGCGAGTTCATGCGCCAGACCTTCGCGTCGATGAGGGTCGGGCCCTCGCCTCGTCTCGCCCTCTCGACCGCCTCCTTGCAAACCGCGTAGGCCGCCGGCACGTCGGTGCCGTCGACGGTCACGCCCACGATGCCGTAGCCTCGGGCGCGGTCGGCGACGTCCGGGTTTGCCATCTGCAGCCGGATGGGCACGGAGATCGCGTAGCCGTTGTTCTCGCAGACGAACACGACCGGTAGCTTGTGCGCGGCTGCGAAGTTGACGCCTTCGTGGAAGTCACCCTGGCTGGTGGCGCCGTCGCCGAAGGTGCACAGGGTCACCGCGCCGTCGCCCGACAGCTTGGATGCATACGCGATGCCCGAGGCTTTCGGGATCCACGCCGCGACCACCTGTGAGACCGGGGCGATCTTGAGCTTTCGGTAGCTGTAGGAGCCGCCCGGGATGTTGCGGCCTGCCGACAGCGGATCGTCCGCCTTGGCGAACACGGCCAGCATCCATTCCTTCATGGTCAGCCCGCGCACGATCGCGTTCGCCAACCCGCGATAGTGCGGGACGAGCCAGTCCTCCGCGCCGATGGCGGCGGTGGACGCGACCTGGATGCCCTCGTGGCCTCGGCTCGAGCCGACGAACGGGGCACGCCCTTGCTTGACGAGGATGTGCATGCGGTTGTCGAGCGCCTGGGCCATCGACATCCAGCGATGGATCTGGAGGTATTGCTCGTGGGTTGCGGTGTCGCGCCGGGTTGTGGTCGCCATCAGGCCGTCTCTGCGGTCAGGGCGCGGGCGATGTCGACGACCTCTTCCGCCGTAAGGCCCATGTGCCCCAGATGTTCGTAGTAGCGCCGGTTGAAATCTGAGAAGTCGGCTCGCTCTGCGCGTTCCTCGCGCACGCGCTTCACCTCGCCCAGCACCTTCGCCACGAGCTCCGGCTCTGGCCGCATGCCCGCTTCGCGCAGCGCGTGTTCGATGACCACCGCCCCGGAGTGCTTGCCGTACACGTAGTCGACCTTGGCGCCCAAGTCCGCCGGCGGAAGAAACTGATATATGGCCGGATGGATGAGCATGCCGGCCGTGTGGATGCCGGATTCGTGCGTGAACACATTCAACCCGATGCCCGGTTCGGTCGGCTGGACGGGAATGCCGGTCACGCGCTCGAGGTGGCGAGCGAGGTCTCGCAGCTTCTCGTACTTGAAATGCGGGATCTCGATGCCGAACAGATAGCGCAGCTGGAGCAGCACCTGGTGCATCGGCGCGTTGCCGGTGCGCTCGCCGATGCCGTTGACGCTTGTAGTGAACACCTCAGCGCCGGATCCCAGAGCCATCACGGTGTTCCACGCGCCCAGGCCGAGGTCGTTGTGGAAATGAACTACCAGCGGCGCCTCGGGCGCAGCGGCCTTGATGCGCGGGATGTACTCGCGGACCGCAAACGGCGAGTAGCAGCCCACCGTGTCCGGAGTCGACGGTCGTGTGCCGCCGGCTCTCAGTCCTTCGCGATGGATCTCGGCGATGTACTCGACGTCGGCTCGGCTGCCGTCCTCGCCACCGAACTCGATCGATGTCGCACCCTGATCGCGGGCATAGCGGATGGCGTCGCACATCATCCGCAGGTTGGCGGCGCGATAGAACCAGACTGGAAGCTCGAGCCATTCGGATTCGGGGATGCCTTCGCGATGCAGCAGCGTCTTGCCGAGCTTGTACTTCACGTGCAGATCCGATGCCGACGTGAAGATGAAGTACGTGACCTCGTCTCGTTTGTATCCGAGAGAATCGACCACCCGCATGGTGGCGTCGATGTCGCCCGTGGTCGAACGCATCATGCAGACGACCTCGAGGTCGGGACGGATCTCCCCTCGCTTGCGGCCCTCGAGGACGAGCCTCATGGTTTCGCGCTCGCCCTCGGAGACGGATGGGAACCCGACGTCCATCACGTGCACGCCGATGTCTGAAAGCATCCGCGCAAGCTCGTACTTGTCTTTCGGCGTGATCGCGACGCCTGGCATCTGCTCGCCGTCGCGAAGCGTGTCGTCATAGACGCGGATCTTGTCCGCGGGCGGGAAGACCAGGTCGTGCGAAAAGCGCTTGGGGTCGCGGGCGAGCTCCTCTAAAGGTTCCTGAAGCTCGACTGGCTTTCCATCCATCACCGCGCCGCGGCGACTCTCCGTTCCTGCAAACGTTTGCGCACCCACGGGACCAGACCGCCCATTTGGAGAAGCTCGTTCATGAACTTCGGGAAGGCTTCCGATTGGTACTGGTCGCCCTTGGTGAAGTTGCGGATCACGCCTTCCTCCAGGTCGACCTCGAGCTCGTCGCCGTCCTCCACAGCCTCGGCGGCTTGAGGCGACTGCATGATCGGGTAGCCCATGTTGATGGCATTGCGGAAGAAGATGCGCGCGTAAGAGTCGGCGATGACGAGCGAGATGCCGGCGCCACGGATCGCGACCGGCGCGATCTCCCGCGACGAGCCGCAGCCGAAATTCGACGCTGCGACGAGGATGTCGCCCGGCTGCACCTGCGCCGCCCACGCCTCGCGGCCCGGCACTCCTTCCATCGCGTGCTTGCCGAGCTCCTTCTCGTCGAGCGAGTAGATTGCGTATTTGGCCGGGATGATCTGGTCGGTGTCGATGTTGGCGCCGAACTTCCAGGCCCGACCCCGGATCACTTTGGGCAGGGTCATGGTTTTGGCTG
>VBFD01000036.1:0-14521 GCA_005883585.1 Chloroflexota bacterium | reverse complement strand
AGGATCGGCGTCTTCATGGTCGCCAGCGTGCTGGCGGCAGTAGGAGGATTGATGCAAGCGGGCTACGTCACCGTGGTGACGGCTGGCCAGGGCTCGAACTTAATTTTCGAAGTCTTCGCGGCGGCGGTTATCGGTGGAATCTCGCTCGATGGAGGACGCGGGCGGATGATCGGCGCCCTCACCGGCGTCATCCTGCTCAGCCTCGTCACCAACATCCTGACGATCTCGAACATCAGCTCCACCTGGATCGACGCCGTCGACGGGGCCATCATCCTCATCGCGCTCGGTCTGGCTCGGCTCATCGGAACCGAACGCGTTTGAGCGGCGGGCGGCTGCAGGGCAAGGTCTGTCTCATCACTGGCGCCGGGTCGGGCATCGGCCAGGCGACGGCGCGATTGTTCGCGGGTGAGGGAGCCCGAGTCGTCGTCGCTGACGTCGATGATCGCGGCGCCAAGTCCACGGTCGCGGGGATTCGCAAGGCCGGAGGCGAGGCGGTCGCCGAGCACGTCGATGTAACCGACGAGCAGGACACCATGGCGCTGGCGGCGAGGATCGCCAAGCGATTCAAGCGCATCGACGTGCTCTTCAACAACGCCGGGATCAGCGGCGTCGGAGATGTGCTCGAGACCGAGCCTGACCTGTTCGACCGCGTGATGAAGGTGAATGTCCGCGGCGTGTATCTGACCAGCCGGGCGGTCGTGCCTTACATGATCAAGCAGCGGTCGGGCTCGATCATCAACATGTCGTCCTGCATCGCGGAGATCGGCCTGGCGCGGCGCGTCTCGTATGCGGCTTCGAAAGGCGCGGTCCTGTCGATGACCAAGTCGATGCAGGTCGACCTTGCGCAGCATGGCATCCGCGTCAACGCTCTGCTGCCCGGAACCATCCTTACGCCCTTCGTGGAGCGCTATCTCAAGGAGTCGTACAAAGATCCCGAAGAGGGTTACGCGTCGATCCGCAAGCGCCAGCTCACGAGTGACCTCGGCAGGCCTGAGGACGTCGCCTCAGCAGCCCTTTACCTGGCTTCCGACGAGTCGAGGTTCGTCATGGCCTCGGGCCTGGTGATCGACGGAGGCGTGAGCGGGGCGAAGTAGCGTCGCGTCTACGCGGGCTTGGGCTCCGACTCGATGCCTTCCTTCAGCAGGCCTTCCAGGTCCAGCCTGTTGCCGCTGAAGCTGAGGTGGCCGTCTTTGTCCCTCGGCCACTGATCCTCGGGGCGATCCCAGGCCAACTCGAGCCCGTTGCCGTCGGGGTCACGAAGGTACAGCGCCTCGTGCGTGCCGTGGTCGTTGACGCCGTCCAGGGGCCAGCCGGCCTCCGCCAGGCGCCGCAGCGCGTCGCCGAGCGCGGCCCGCGTCGGATAGAGGATCGCGACGTGGTACAGGCCCGTGGTGCCGGGGGGTGGGGGGGATCCGCCCTTCGATTCCCACGTGTTGAAGCCCAGGTGATGGTGATAGCCGCCGGCGGACAAGAAGAGGGCGTCGGGCATGCGGAATATCACATCGAATCCCAGGATGCCGACGTAGAAGTCGTACACGCGCTGGATGTCAGCCGTCTTGAGGTGGACGTGCCCGATCCTCGTTCCAGGGGCGACGGGTTTCGGCGCTCGTTCGCGGGGCATTGTGGCGGTGTGATCGGTTGCGGTCGTTGCTTTGGTGCTCATGTACTCTCCTTCGAGAACAGCTTCTGATGATCACTTTATTCGAGATGGTGAATTGAGCCTCGACTGGACCCCGGCCAGGTTTCCGCCCCGCGAGACGATCACAGGCGCAACCGTGCGCCTCGAGGCGGTCGATCCCGAGCGGCACGCGCGACCTCTCTTCAGGGCCTCACACGCGGAAGGCGTGGCCGAGTCCATGTTTCGATACCTGCCATACGGACCCTTCGGCGGGTTTGGTGAATTCAAGGGTTGGCTCGACGAACGCGCCGCATCGACAGATCCCTATTTCGTTTGCGTGGTCGATGCCAAGACCGGATCGCCGCAGGGCATGGCGAGCTTCATGCGCATCGCCCCGGAGCATGGCGTCATCGAGATCGGCCACATCTGGTTTGCGCCCGCGCTCCAGCGCACGCGCCAGGCGACAGAGGCGATCTACCTCATGGCGCGCCACTCATTCGACGATCTGGGCTATCGAAGACTGGAATGGAAATGTGATGCGCTCAACGAGCCCTCTCGCCGCGCGGCTGAGCGCTTCGGCTTCACCTTCGAGGGAGTCTTCCGCCAGCACCTCGTCGTCAAGGGCCGCAACCGCGACACCGCGTGGTTTTCGATTCTCGACGGGGAGTGGCCGCTCATCTGCGCAGCTTTCGAAGCATGGCTTGCGCCGGGGAACTTCGACGCCGATGGCCGGCAGCGTCAATCACTGTCGGCCGTACGCGATGCTATCGCCCGCGATTCCGCCAGCTGACGTTCAGCTGCAGCCGGTCGTCGCTCCGCAGTTCAGGCACTTGTAGCAGGAGCCCGAGCGGACGGTTATCGCTCCACAGTCCGGGCACGCCGGTGCGTCGGTGTTGATGAATGCGATCTTCTGAATTCCGTTCGCAGGTGAGGCGATCACCTTCAGCTCGCTCGAGGGCGTTACGCCCGGGGTAGCGGGAGCCGGAGTTGTCGCGACCGGTGTCTCGCGCCGGACGACGCCCGCCTCGTCCTGCTCTTCGACCGGCAGGAAGTGGCTGGCCATCCATCTGAAGATGTAATCCACGATCGACTTCGCAATCGGGATCTCCTTGTTCTTCGTGAACCCGGAAGGCTCGAACCGCATGTGGCTGAACTTGTCGACCATGAACTTGAGCGGCACGCCGAACTGCAGCGCGTACGAGGTCTGCGTCGCGAACGCGTCCATCAGGCCCGAGATGGTCGAGCCCTCCTTGGCCATGGTCACGAAGAGCTCGCCCGGCTGGCCGTCCTCGAACATGCCGACCGTCAGGTAGCCCTCGTGGCCCTGGATGTCGAACTTGTGTGTTATCGACTTGCGCTCGTCGGACAGCCGGCGCCGCACCGCTCTGTAGTCGGGTCCTGCCGGCTCGACTGTCTTCTTCTCTTTCGCGAGTGAGGTCGAGAGCGGTTGTGAGCGCTTGCAGCCATCGCGGTAGATTGCGATGCACTTGAGGCCTAGCTTCCACGACTCCAGGTAGGTCTGCTGGATGTCCTCAATGGTGGCCTCCGTCGGGAGGTTCACGGTCTTGGACATGGACCCGGAGATGAACGGCTGCACCGCGGCCATCATCCGGACGTGGCCCATGGGCGCGATCGATCGCATGCCCTTGACAGGCTTGAACGCGCAGTCGAACACCTTCAGGTGGTCCTCCTGCAGCAGCGGCGCGCCTTCGATCGTGTCGTTCTCGTCGATGTACTCGACGATGTCCTTGACCTCTTTGCTGTCGTAGCCGAGCTTGCGCAGGGCGGCCGGCACGGTGCCGTTGACGATCTTCAGAAGGCCACCTCCGACCAGCTTCTTGTACTTGACAAGAGCGAGGTCGGGCTCGATGCCAGTGGTGTCGCAGTCCATCATCAGCCCGATCGTGCCGGTGGGGGCGAGTACCGTCGCCTGAGCGTTGCGGTAGCCGTGCAGGCGACCGAGCTTGACGGCGTCGTCCCACGTCTCCCGCGCCGCGTCGACAACCTCGGCCGACTCTGGCGACGTGGGCAGCTGGTGTGCAGCCTGGCGGTGCTTCTCCATCACGCGCAGCATCGGTTCGCGGTTCTTGGCGTACTCGCTGAACGGGCCCTTGACCTGAGCCATCCGCGCCGACTGCGCGAATGCGCGGCCGGTCATGATCGCGGTGATGGCGCCGGCGAAGCGCCGGCCCTCATCCGAGTCGTAGGCCAGGCCCATCGACATCAGGAGCGCGCCGAGGTTGGCGTAGCCAAGTCCGAGGGGGCGCAGGGCCTCCGAGTTCTTGGCGATCGCCGGAGTGGGGTAGGAGGCGTTGGAGACGATGATCTCCTGGCCGGTGAAGCAGATGTCGACAGCGCGGCGAAGACGGTCGACGTCGACCTTTCCGTCATCGGTCTGGAACTTCATGAGGTTCAGCGAAAGCAAGTTGCAGGCGGTGTCGTCGAGGAAGACGAACTCGCTGCAGGGGTTGGTGGCGTTGATCCGCCCCGTGTTGGGGACGACGTTCCAGTCCTGGATCGTGCTGTCGAACTGCAGGCCAGGATCACCGCACACCCATGCCGCCTCGGCGATGTCCTTCCAGACGTCGCGCGCCTTGTAGGTGTCGATGACCCTGCCGTCCACGACCGCCTTGGTCGTCCACTGCTTGTCGTCGACGACCGCCTGCATGAACTCGTCCGTGACGCGGACAGAGTGGTTGGCGTTCTGGAACTGGACCGAGTCGTAAGCGCCGCCGGGCACGTTGAAGCCGACGTTGTATCCGGCCTCGATCAGCGCCCAGGCCTTCTTCTCTTCGTCGGCCTTGGAGTGGATGAAATCGAGGATGTCTGGGTGGTCGGCGTTGAGGATGACCATCTTTGCCGCCCGGCGGGTCGTGCCGCCGGACTTGATGGATCCCGCGAACGAGTCGTAGCCCTTCATAAAGGAGACTGGGCCCGACGCGGTGCCGCCGCCGGAAAGCTGCTCCTTCGAAGATCGCAGGACCGAGAGGTTGGTGCCTGTGCCGCTGCCGAACTTGAACAGCATGCCCTCGGTCTTCACCAGCTCGAGGATCGACTCCATGGAGTCCTGCACCGAGTTGATGAAGCAGGCCGAGCCCTGCTGGGCGCGGTTGGGCACGCCGAGGTTGAACCAGACCGGGCTGTTGAAGGAGGCGTGCTGGGTGACGAGGAGGTAGCGCAGCTCCTGGGCCCAGTTCTCGGCGTCCTCGTCGGTGGCGAAGTAGGCGCCTTCGAGGCCCCACTTCTTCAGTGTCTCGACGACGCGGTCGATGAGCTGGCGGACGCTGGTCTCGCGCTCTGGCGTGCCGGCGCCGCCTCGGAAGTACTTCTGGGCGACGACGTTGATGGCCAGCTGCGACCACGAGCGGGGAACCTCGACGTCCTTCTGCTCGAAGATGAGCTGGCCCTTCTCGCCGGTGATGGCCGCGGTGCGGCGCTCCCACTCGATCAGGTCGTAGGCATGGCTGTCCCCGGGCGTGAAATAGCGGCCAAACCGAAGTCCTGGCTTGGCGGTTCCGTTCTTGTGGTTCCCGTTCTTGCGGGCTCCGGTGGAGAGGTCAGCTGCGTTTTTGGCCATTTCTTGGAAGACGCCTCCTTCAATCATCCCCTGTAGAGGGTTCTTTAAAGCGCATTTCTGGTGTGACGTTGGGTGGGTCGTTGAACTTGTTCGTTTGGGGATGGAAGAGGCCCCGGAGCATGCCCGCCACTTATGCCCCAGGGCCTCGATCTAACGGCCGTAAATATACGAAGCGACTTTGGGCTTGTCAAGACCCAAACACAAGATATTTGGTGTCGGTAGGGGCCCAGGCACCACATGTTGGTGGATTACCTGTGGACAACCCTGGTGAGGAGTTGGGCACACGGTGGGTATCACCTGTGGGAAACCAGGCAAAACCCGGCTACTGAACCGAGTCCAGAAGGGCCAGGCTCAGAGGCTCTGTGGAAACCTCATCCGAGCCTGTTTCCGTCGTCTGGACGCTCTGGGCGGCCGACCGAATCTTCGCCGACACCTGCTTGCCCTCGGTGTACGTGTTCTGCAGCATCGTCAGCGCCCTCTGGAGCTTGTTGTCGAGGATCGCCTCGAGGGTGTCGAGATGCCGCTCGACGTCGATCAGGGCCGACTGCAGCTTCTCCATGTCCACCGTGCGCGCGAACTGCAAATGCAGCTGGTAGAGCGTGAGCAGGTACGGCAGGGCCATGGCGTACCCGACGACCATCACATGCCGCCGGTGGGCGCCGACGATGGCGCCGCGGCAAACGTCGTAGGCGGCGTCCGGGATGACCGCCAGCGCGAACGTGGAGGTCGCCGCCGGGTCGATGTACTGGCTGACCTCGCGAACCCGCCGCTCGACCTCGCGCTCGACCTGAGCGTTCAACTGCGCCCGACGCTGCGCGTCGAGCCCAGGCTCGGCGAGCTGCTCGAGGGCGCCGCTCGAGACCCATTTGGAGTCGATCGGCAGCAGCTTGCCGCCCGGCAGCTGGAGGGCCAGCTCGACCACCTTGCCTCCGACCCAGACGTTGCGCTGGAGCATCTCGGGCGGGAGGTGCTTCAGCACCTCTTCGAGGATGTGCTCGCCCGCGGCGCCGCGGGTCGAGCTGCCGGCGATGACGCTCTCCAGCCGCTTGAGGCTGGAGCGGGCCTCGTCCTCGATCGACTGCCGGGCGACCAGCGCCGAACCGAGCCGTTCGACAACGGACTGCGTCTGGGCGAGGCGCTCTCGAATCTCTGCCGACTGAGACTCCTGAGTGAGGCCTCCGGTTTCCATTCGCTGGCGCAGCTCGGCGACCGCCGTGGCCTGGCCGTCGGCGCGCCGCGTGAGGTTCCAGGCCAGCAGCGCCACGGCTGCTACTCCGGCCAGTACACATACCAGGAGCAGCGCGAACAACAGTTCGAATAGCGACATGTGGGGCATTGTAGTCCTGGAAGTGGGTATAGACAAGCCTGTTAACCTGAGCTAAATGGCGACCCCAGATCCAACCGCGCAGCCCGAGCAGGTCCCCGACCGCATCCCTCTAGAAGAGGTCTACATGCGCATGGCCGAGGAGCTGGCGAAACGGTCGACCTGCGCCCGCCTGCAGGTGGGCAGCGTCATCACTACCGGCGACCTGACCCAGGTCCTCGGCATCGGCTACAACGGCAACGCGAAGGGTCTGCCTAATCGATGTGACTCCGATCAACCTGGAAATTGCGGTTGCCTTCATTCGGAGCAAAACTGCCTGATCAAAGCCGGCGCCCAGCTGCCCGGCAAGGTGATGTTCGTAAGTGCCTCGCCCTGCGTGATGTGCGCCAAGATGATCATCAACACCAACGTCGCGCGCGTCTATTACAGGGAGGCATACCGCGATCCCGCCGGCTTGAACGTGCTGCGCCAGGGTGGCGTCGAAGTCGTCCACTACGACAGGTGGCGCGACCTCTGGCGCTGACGCGCCAACTCCCCTCTCAGTCGAATGTCGAGAATCGGGCGCGTGCTCCGACCCAAGTTGTAAGAGCACCATCCGAGGTGCCGAAAGCGAAGGAGGCGGACATGACTGAACTTCTCGAGGGCAAGACGGCAATCATCTATGGCGCGGGCGGAGGCATCGGTGGAGGGGTCGCTCGGACCTTTGCCCGCGAGGGTGCGAGCGTCTTTCTGGTTGGACGTACGCGCGAAAAGCTCGATGCGGTTGCGAAGGACATCAAGTCCGCCGGCGGGTCGGCGGAGGTGGCCGAGCTCGACGCCCTGGACGAGCGCGTGGTAGAGAGTCACGTCAAGACCGTGGTCTCGAAAACCGGCCACGTCGACATCTCGTTCAACCTCATCACGCGCGGGGACGCACAAGGCACTCCGCTCGTCGATATGGAGGCGGACGATCTCCTGCGCGCCGTGGCCAACGGGCTGCGCACCAACTTCATCACCGCCCGCGCCGCGGCGCGGCGCATGATCGAGCAGCGGTCCGGCGTCATCCTCCACCTCAACAGCGCGTCGGGCGAGGGGTCGGCGCCTGGCATGGGCAGCACTGGACCCGCCGATGCGGCAACTGAGGCATTCATGCGCTACCTGGCCGCCGAGCTGGGACCGCACGGTATCCGCGTGTGCGGCATCTGGACAGCGGGTGTTGCTGACACCCTGACCCAGGAAAAGATGGGAGCGGTCAATCAGAACGTGCCCGACGTAGAGCGCGTGAAGGAGATGCTGGCCGGGATGACGGCCTTGCGGCGAAATGTCACGCTTGAGAACGTCGCAGAGGCGGCGGCGTTCCTCGCGTCCGACCGCGCGGCAGGCATCACAGGCTCGATGACGAACGTGACGGCGGGGCTCGTGATCAGGTGAGGAAGCCGGGCTAGTGCACGATCTCCCAGCCTGACTCGGTCTGCACCATGCGGGGCTCCACGATCGGCACGTCGACCTGGCCGCGCGCGCGTCGCAAGACCTCGTTGACGTCCTGGTCGCCGGCCACCGACTCGAGCACCTTTCGGGTCGCGTAGACGAGCGTGATCTGTGGCTTGCGCAGCGCCCCCGCCGGAGTCACCCAAAGCCAGTCGCTCACCTCGTCCGTCTGCTCGTGAACGGTTTGCCCTGCCGGCATGCGGGCCAGATAGAACCGCGCGTCGTAACGGCGGCTGAGCAGCGCCGGCGTCACCCATCGGGTCAGCAGGACGAGCCGCTCGAAGTCAGGCTGCAGTCCCCGCGATCGCAGTGCTTCGCTGAACGAGCTGCCGCCCGCGACTCCGGCGCGAACGAGGTCGCAATCGCGATCGCGCGCGAATCGCCGGCCCTCGCGGGCGAGCAAGATGCCGACCTCCTCGAACAGCTCGCGCACCGCGGCGGCTGCGATCGCGTCTCCCCATTCGAAATCCTCGGCGTGGACGGTGCCGCCAGGAAACACGTACGCGCCGGGGGCGAAATCGGCGCCGCCCGGCCGCTGCATGAGCAGCAGCTCCCACGGTTTCTTGCCGCGAATGAGCAACACGGTCGCCGACGGTCGCGGCGTGACGGGCGGGCCTTCGAGGTTCAGCGCACCTGAAGGCAATGGCGGGATGGCGATGGAGCCAGTCTAGACGGCACCCCAACTACGATTCTGCCGTGGACCTTGGCATCGCCGGCAAGGTCGCGCTGGTGACCGCCGGCACGAAAGGCATCGGGCTCGGCATCGCGCATGCTCTGGCCGCCGAAGGCGTTCGTGTGGCGGTCGCAGCACGCACAGAGGTGGACGTCAAGCGGACCGCGGAGTCACTCAGCGGGCTAGGGGTCGTCGCCGACCTCTTGACGGACGCCGGCTGCCGGCGCGCTGTCAGCGAAACCGAGCAGATGCTCGGACCTGTAGACATCCTCATCAACAACCTCGGCGTGCGTGCGGGCAGCTCGTGGGCCGACACCGGTCCGAACGAGTTCGAGGCGGCCTTGGCGGGCAACCTCGGTGTCAGCGTCCGCATGACGCAGCTGGTGCTGCCGGGCATGGTCGAACGTGGCTGGGGCCGTGTGGTCGTCATCGCGTCCGTCTGGGGTCGCGAAGCCGGCGGAGCTCCCGCGTACAACGCCGCCAAGGCGGCGGAGATCAGCTTCACGACCTCGCTGGCGCGAGAGGTGGCCGCGCAGGGCGTGACCGTCAACTGCGTGGCGCCAGGCTCGATCCTGTGGGATGGCGGCGGTTGGTCGCGGCGACAGCAGGCGGACCCGGAGGGCATCGCCGACTTCGTCCGCGCCGAGATGCCTCTGGGGCGTTTCGGAGCGGTCGAGGAGATCGCCAACGTCGTCGCTTTCGTATGCTCGCGGCAGGCCGGCCTCTTGAACGGCGCATGCATCGCGGTGGACGGGGGGCAGTCCCGGTCCAACATTTGAGGTTTCCATGAGGCGCGCCCTGGTCCTGGTCGCCGTCGTGCTGCTCGCGGCGTGCTCGTCGTCACCAACTGGCGTCGTGGTGGCACCGACCCCGAAAGCGTCGCCGAGCCCAACGCCCTTGTCGGGGAGCATCGGCGCCGCTCAGTACCGCATCGAGGTCCCGGCCAGCTGGAACGGAACGCTCTTCCTCTACAGCCACGGCTACGTCGCGCCGGGTCATATCAACCTCGCCACCGATTCGCCCGCGCCGATCATCGCGTCGTGGCTCCTCGGCCATGGATATGCGATCGCCGGCTCTTCCTACAGCTCGACCGGCTGGGCGCTCCAGGATGCGTTCAAGGACCAGGTCGCGCTGCTCGACCTGTTCGACCAGCGTTTCTCGAAGCCGAAGCGCGTGATCGCGTGGGGTGGGTCGCTCGGCGGGATCATCACCGCGGGACTGATCCAGGTCTATCCCGATCGATTCGCCGGCGCGATTCCTCTCTGTGGGGTGCTCGCCGGAGGCGAGGCCACGTGGAATGCAGGGCTCGACGGCGCTTACGCCTTCAAGACTCTGCTCGGGCCTACATCGACCCTGCAGCTGGTGAACATCACCGACCCCGCGGCGAACGCTCAGCTGGCGACGAACATCTTCGACCAGACATCGACCACGCAGACGGGCCAGGCGCGCATCGCCCTGATTGCGGCGCTCGGCGACCTCCCTGGCTGGTTCGATCCAGCCGGCCCAGAACCGGCCGGCAACGATTACGCGGCACAAGAAGCGGCGCAAGCGCGCTGGGAGTCGCAGGTCGACTTCGCGTTCGAGTTTCAATACCGCGCCGAGCTGGAGCAAAGGGCCGCCGGCAACCCGTCATGGAACACGGGCATCGACTACGCGCACCAGCTCGCTATCTCAGCCGATCGCGCCGAGGTCGCGGCTCTTTATCAAGCAGCTGGTCTCGACCTCGCGGCCGACCTGCGGGCGCTGAACAGCGGACCGCGGATCGCCGCCGACCCGACAGCGGCGGCTTACTTGAAGCGCAACATCACCTTCGACGGCAATATCAGCGTGCCCGTGCTCACCATGCACACCACCGGCGATGGCCTGGTCGTCGTGCAAAACGAAGCCGCGTACGCCGACGCGGTCAAAGCCGCGGGCAGGCAAGATCTGCTGCGCCAGGTGTTCGTACACCGCGCCGGGCACTGCGCCTTTTCATATGCCGAAACGATCGCGCTGATTCAGCAGATGATCCAGCGGCTCGATACCGGGCAGTGGGACGACGCCGCGCTGCAGCCGTCAGCGCTCAATGCCGTCGCTCAGGGCATGCGCGACTCATACAACGAAGTTGGCGGCTTCTTCATCACGCCTCCGGCGTTCACGACCTTTGCCCCAAGCCCGTATCCACGGTGAGCTCCTGTGGACGCTGGAGCAGTCCGACCCGATTGAGGCTGTGATACGGCTCGCGGCGAGTGCGCGGCGTGATCGCTTCCAACAGCTTCAGGAATCCGGGCAACCTATCAAGCCTGCGCGCCTCCTCCCATAAGGAGGCGACCTCAACTGGCTGCCACCCGTAGGGCCGGAAGAACTCAAACCCTGCCGCAGGCGCGAAGCGGTGACTTGCATTCGCGCTCTTGAGCTGACGCCCCAGCTTTCCCCGCTTCCCCCAACTTATCGCTTGGGGGCTCGATATATCGAGGAGCCAGTGGTCGAAGTTCGCTCTCGCAGCCAGGTCGCGCGCGAGCCCGACAACGTCCTCTTTGGCAAGATAGACGAGGAGTCCTTCGGTCACGACAAGCGTCGATCGTTGGGCAGTGGCGTCAGCCGCACGCCCGCGTGCTAACGGATCGTTGAGGTCGCCGGCCACCCGTTCGAGCAGGCAGTGCGGGGTCTCATTGGCCAGTCGCTCGACCTTGTACTCCAGCATGTCAGGTAAGTCCGCTTCCACCCAAAGAAGGTCGCCCGGAAGGTCGAGGCGGTAAGGTCTCGCATCCAGCCCGGCGGCCAGGTTCAGGACGCAGCCGATCCTCCCAGAACGAGCCATCCGCGCGATCACCTCGTCGAAGAACAGCGTTCGTGCGACCACCGGCCACCCCGAAACACCACTGGCCAACTCGCGCGCGATCCGTTCTCCACGCTCGCCGGCAAGCGCTCGCGCGTAGGGATCGTGGAACAACGCGTCAGCGCGCTCGCTCTCCCTCGCTCGATGGACGGCAACCAGGAGCGCGGTGTCGGAGACGTTTCGAAGCGGCGGATCTGAACCTGTCATCTCGGAGCTCGGGTATCGCACGTTTTGAGCAATACGCGCGGAATGGGAGCGGCTTTAACGCGCGTTTGGATCGAAACGCGCGGAATCAGTTCTAGGGGCTCAGGGGGCCGGCGCCCAGCTGGGCCGCGATCAAGAGCGACGTCGGGTACAGGCCCAACACCACCGACAGCACCCCGCTCAAGGCGATCGCGGAGGTGCTGCTGATCGATGCCCGCAGCGGCTCCGCGCGCGTGGTCGTGGACCACACCGGGATGAGGACGCGCACGTAGTAGTAGACCGACACCACGCTCATGAGCACCGCCACCACAACCAGCCACGTGTACCCGGCGCTAACACCGGCCGTAAAGAGGAACAGTTTGCCGAAGAACCCGACCGTAGGCGGGAAACCCGCCAGCGACAGCATGAAGACGGTCATGAGCACCGCCATCGGCCAGTTGCGCTTGTACAGCCCGCTGAGGTCGGAGATGCGGTCGCGGTCACCATCCGGGCCCGCCAGCAGTGTGACCACGGCGAACGCGCCGAAGTTCATGAACATGTACACGAAGAGGTAGTAGAGGACGGCCGCGAGGCCCGCCTTGCCTCCCGCGATGACGCCGATCAGCACGTAGCCGGCCTGCGCGATACCCGAATACGCGAGCAGGCGCTTCAGGCTCGACTGGGTGATGGCTGTGAGGTTGCCCACGATCATGCTCGTCGCCGCGACGAACGCGAGCAGCGCCTGCCACTCGGGCGCGAGGTGGGGGAGGCCGCCGGCGAAGACGCGCACGATCATCGCGAACGCGGCCGCCTTCGTCCCCACTGACATGAACGCGGTCACGGGAATCGGAGCTCCCTGGTACACGTCCGGCGTCCACATGTGGAACGGAGCAGCCGAAACCTTGAACGCGAACCCAACGCCCATCAGCACGACGCCGAGGATGAGCAGCGGGTTGGTGGGGGACAGTGTTGAGACCTGCTTGGCGATGTCGGGGAGCAGCGTGGTGCCGGAGGCGCCGTAGATCAGCGCCATCCCGTACAGCACGAACGCGCTGGCGAAGCCGCCGACCAGCAGGTATTTCGCGGCCGCCTCTTGCGACCGGCTGTCGTCACGGGCAAATCCGCTGGCGACGTAAAGGGCGATCGACAGCAGCTCGAGGCCCAGGAAGACGGTCACCAGCGACGTCGCCGACGCCAGCACCATCATGCCGATGACCGCGGCGAGCATCAGGATGTGGAACTCGCCCTCGCGCATTCCGCGCTTCTGCAGGTACGAATGCGAGATGGCGACGGTCAGGATCCCGAGCCCCGCGAAGAGGATGTCGAAGAACAGCGCGAAGCTGTCTCCGGTCGCCATCCCGCTGTACGCGGGGCCGCCCTGCGCGTAGAGCCAGCGATACACGGCCGTGCCGAGCGAATAGGAAAGCCCGACGACCGCGACCATGGCCACGACCCCGCTCCTGCGCTTGATCGGGATCACCAGGTCGGTGACGATCGCGAAGAGCATGAAGCCCGTGAGCGTCGCGATCGGCGAGATCTGGCCCAGGTCGGCAAGCGCCTGCGACCAGGTGTAGGTCGGGATCGTGGCCGCGAGCATCATCGGTACAGTCCCACCTGCGCCACCGAGGTCATCAGCTGAGTCAGTGCGTACGGGTAAAGGCCGATCGCGAACATCAGGATGATCAGCGGGGCCACCAGAGCGAGCTGGCCGGCATAGATGTCCCCTGAAGGTCTGGGTCCGGCCGGTTCGCCGTGCATCGCGCCCTGGAACATGCGGAGCATGTAGACCGGCGCGAGCACCAACCCGACCGCGCTGATCACCGCGAGCACCGGGGCTCTCTCCCAGGCGCCGAGCAAAGTCATGAACTCGCCGACGAAGCTGTTCAGGCCCGGTAGCCCGAGCGCGGCCAGGACCACGATGGTGAATACCCCCGCCAGCACCGGCATGCGCGGAGCGAGTCCGGCCAGCGCGGAGCGGTCGCGCGTGCCCGTGCGGTCGGCGATCCAGGCGACGAATAGGAAGAGCGCCGGGATGATGATCCCGTGGTTGACCATCTGGAGGATTGCGCCCTGCTGGCCCTGGACGTTGTAGGCAAAGATGCCCAGGACGATGAAGCCCATGTGGCTGACGCTCGAGTAGGCGACCAGCAGCTTCATGTCGCGCTGTGCGATCGCCATCAACGCGCCCCAGATGATGGCCGCCACCGCGAGGGCCGGGATGACCCACCGCCAATCCCACCAAAGGACTGGGTTCGGGAACAGCGGCACGAGGATCCGTAGCATTCCGTAGGCACCCGTCTTGCCCATCACGCCTGCGAAGATGACCAGCATCGGCGTCGGCGCGGCCATGTACGCATCCGGCAGCCAGGCGTGGAACGGGAACAAGGGGACCTTGATCGCGAACGCGATCGCGAACACGAAGAACAGGCCGAACTGGATCGATGCCGACGAGACCGGGATGGTCGCCAGCTTGGCCAGGTCGAACGTCTGCTGGCCCGTGAACACGTACTCGCCGATAACGCCGACCAGCATCAGAAGCGAGCCCGCCAGCGTGTAGAGGACGAACTTGATCGCGGCGCGCGCCGGCCTCTCGCCCTCGCCGAACAGCCAGAGCAGGAAGTAGGCGGGGATGAGCATCGCCTCCCAGAACACATAGAAGAGGACGAGGTCGACGGCAAGGAACACGCCCGCCATGCCGGCAGACATGGCGAGGAGGAGCCCGATGAAGCGGTTGACGTTCTTCATCGTCACCGGCGTCGCCAGCACGGCAATCACCGTCAGCAGGGCGTTGAGGAGCACCAGCCAGATGCTGATTCCGTCCACGCCGAGGTGATAGAAGACGTGCAGCTGCGGGATCCACG
>VBFD01000035.1:0-14711 GCA_005883585.1 Chloroflexota bacterium | reverse complement strand
ACCTGACGATCGGCGTCAGCTCGCCGAAGGTTCCACCAGATCTCTTCGCACGCTGCGACGTGGTGCTCGATGGTCCAGAAAAGGCGACCCTATGCCTTCAGATGCTGGCGGACTGGGCCCAGGAAACTAGCCCATCGGACTGACCGTCACGGTTCGCGTCAGCGTGTCGCTGCCCCCGGACGTTGTGAATGAAGCCGTCAGAACGTGGTCGCCGGGGGATAGTGGATGGCTGAGAAACCGGTAGTCGGTGAACCAGCTCCCGTCGGCCCTCAGCTGACACGGCAGGTGGTTGATGTCGACCGGCTGCCCGTCGAGGTCGAAGGTGACGGTGACGTTGGCCTCGAAGGCTTGACAGTCGGCAAGAGTGTTTCCGGCGTCGCCAATTCGAAACAGGATCCACTCGCCGGCCGAGGCCTGAAAGGTCAGGGACCTCGGCAAGTCGGCTCGACAGAGATGAGGAAATGCGCCTTCGTTGGCGCCGCTGCCGGGCTGGGAGGGCAGTCCCACGTCAGGCATTGATGCCAGGCACTCACCGACCGGCACTGCCAAGCTGTCGATGTCCCTACTGTCGGCGGACGATGCGACGGGCACCGCGGCCAGCGCCCCAGCCAAGAACAACGAAGAGATCAAGGCACTGACTCTCATGACTCCCTCCTCGTGGCCGCCGCTTGCGGAGCCGGCAACCAACCCCGTCGCTATAGGCCTTCAGGAGGCCGATGTCAAGACGGGCCGGCTACCCGCGCGGTGGCGACAAGGTCGCGAAGATCCTGCACCTGCCGGCTGATCCATCGCGCGATGTCGTTCGTCCTCACGACCTCGCGGGCGCCGTCGTTGAGGGTCCGCCGCTCCTCGACGCCCATGGTGAGCCCGGCGTGCATCGCCGCCGCCGTCGCCTCCACGTCGAACGGGTTGATGGACAGCACGTGCCCGTGCAGCTCCTCGTGCGCGCCCGCGTTTTCGGAGAGCACGATCACGCCGTCGCTCGCGTTGACGAGGGCGCCCTCTTTGACGACGAGGTTCAGCCCGTCATAAACGGGATTGACGAGCAGCACGTCGAAGGTGCGAAGCGCCGCCATCGCCTTCCGCTCGCTCTCTCCGATCTCGAGGCGGATGGGCAGCCATGACTCGGTGCCGAACTCGCTGTTGATGCGGCCGACGATTTGCCTGATCTGGCGCACGTAGCGGCTGTACACGGCCACGTCCTGGCGCGACGGCTGAAGAAAGGCCCAGAACTGCACCTGGCCGCGGAGCTCGGGATGGTAGCGGAGCAGCTTGTCGTAGGAGATGAATCCGCGAACGATGTTCTTCGACGGATCCGTGCGATCGATGCGGACGATGAGCTTGGGCGGGCGCCAGGTCGCGATCTCCTGCTCGATTCGTTTCACGCCACGCGTCGCCGCGAGTCGCGAGGTCGCGGGCACGTCGATCGAGATCGGATAGTGCCGCGCATATACGACACGGCCGCCGAACAGCACCGCCCGCTCGTGCTCATCTACCTGCAGGCCCATGTTCTCTTCGCACGTCAACAGGAAGTTGCGGACGTCGAGGCTCGATTGAAAGCCGATGATGTCGCAGCCGAGCAATCCCTCGAGGATGGCGTCGCGCATCGGCTTGGGCAGGATCTTCCAGTACTGCGGTGTCGGCCAGGGCACGTGCACGAAGTGCTGGATCATGGCCGAGGGCAGGGCTTGTCGCACGAGCCTCGGGACGAGGTACAGCTGGTAGTCGTGGACCAGCACGAGCGGCCGCCTCGGCGCGGCACGTCCCACGTCCACCACGCGCGCCGCGATCTGCCGGTTGACCTCGACGTAACCCTCGCGCCACGCCTGGTGGATGCGCTCGTCGATGACGGGCTCGTTGGCGAGGTCCCACAAGTAGTGCTGGATGAACCAGAGCACCGGGTTCGCAAACACGGCGTAGTACATCTCGTACTGCTCGCGCGTCGGCGAGACGTAGTGGAGGTTGCCGGTCGATTGCAGGAGCGGCACTGTGAGCGGTCCGGCAACCTTCGCGGCCAGGTTGCGCTCGGTGTCGGTGCGCGCACACGCGACCCAGTCCGCGCCCATGGAGTCGGCGAGCGTGAGCAGTCCTGTGATGACTCCGCCCGCACCGCGCTTGAAGCCTCCGTCGGGCCCGGGCTCGTATGGCGCCCGATTGCTGACGACGATCGGTGAGACCTCGGGGAGCGTGCGCGTCACGTATGCCCGCACCGATGACGCGGGAGTAGTCCTCAGGATCGAGGTGATGCGCGGTCGTTCGGTGTCCGCGATGCTCATGGGTTTTCCTCCCCATGGCGGAATCGATACCGGCGGGCGGCATCGCTTAGCAGCGGCTCGTGGCCGCTCAAAAAGGATAAACGCATGGAAACCTGGGCCTACCCGGTCGGGGTGGCGGCCCGAACGCGGGCGAGAGCGGAGCGGTCGATCGGGACCTGCCTCAGGCGGATACCGGTGGCCCTCGCCAGGGCGTTGGTCAGCGCGGCCGGTGCCGGGATGGCGGGTGGTTCGCCCACTCCCTTGGCCCCAAGCGGGCCGACGGGCGACGGGACCTCGATCAGGCGAACGTCGATCTCGGGCAGCTGGTCGGCGGTCGGCAGCTCGTAGTCGAGGAAGCTGCCGGAGCGCAGCTGTCCGTCGCTGTCGTAGGCGAGCTGCTCTCCCAACGCACGTCCGAGAGCCTGGGCCGCGCCGCCGTGAATCTGCGCTATCACCTCCGGCGGGTTGATAGCGCGGCCCACGTCCTGGACGGCCGCGAAGCCCGTGAGCTGGAAGGCGCCCGTCTCCGTGTCCGCCTTGACGCGCGCGATCTGCACCGTGAACTGGGGCGATGCGCCCCGAACGGCGGACCGCCCGCTGGCTTGGATCGGTTTGTGCCGGCCCATGAACTCGGTGCTGAGGGCGACCAGCTTGACGATCTCGACGAATCGATCCGGGACGCCTCGCACCGCCACGCGCCCGTCGACGATCTCCAGGTCTTCAGGCGCGGCTTCGAGCTCGTCGGTCGCGATCTCGAGCAGCTGCCGCCTTGCCTCGAGCGCCGCCTCCTGCACCGCGCCGCCAAGGCTGTAGGTGGATTGGCTGCCGGCGGCGATCGGTCCTCGGGGAGCTATGCCCGTCTCGCCGGTTTCGATACGGACTTTGTCCGTCGACACGCCAAAAGCGTCGGCCGCGATCATCGCGAGCCCTGTCGACGCGCCGGCGATGTCGGGTGTGCCGATGAGGATCGACAGCGTCCCGTCGGGCTCGACGCGGCACCCCGCCGCGGCGGGCGTTCGCGCGCCGCCCCATGACCCGATCGCCACGCCGACGCCCTCGCCCGGCCCGACGGGTGCGGTGTACAGCGGATGGCGCCGTGCTTCTTCGAGGACCTCGACCATCGCGATGCGCGGCCACCGGCCGCCGTCGGCGGTGGGATCGCCTTCCTTCGAAGCGTTGCGAAGGCGGAGCTCGATCGGGTCGATGTCCAGCTGAAGAGCGAGCTCGTCCATCGCCGACTCGAGCGCGAAGTAGGACTGTGGGGCGCCGGGAGCGCGATAGGCGTCGACCGGTGTCTTGTTGGTGGCCACCTCGTATCCCGTCAGCTCCAGGTTCGGGATCACGTACGTCCCGCCGAGAAACGAGCCCGCGATGCCCGCATGCCAACCGCTGGTGGCGCCGTTGTCGAAGTGATAGCGCGAGCGCAGGGCGACGAGCTTGCCGTCGCGCTTGGAGCCCAGCTCGATTTCGAAAACGGCGGCGGGCGCCGGGTGCGCGACCACGAACTCTTGCTGTCGCGAAAGCGCCAGCCGCAGTGGCCGGCCTACCTCACGCGCGAGCAAAGCGACAAGTTTTTCGAGCAGCGAAACCTTGCCCCCGAAACCCCCGCCCACGGCCATCGGCACCACTCGAACTTTGTACGCAGGTACTTCGAGGACCTCGGCGACCTCATCGCGCAATGCGAACGGTCCCTGCGTCGGGCTCCAGACGGTGAAGCTTCCGTCCAGCTCCGGTCGCACCGTGGTCACGTGGGGTTCCATCGGAGAGTGGTGGACGCCGGCGAGACGGTAGGTCTGCTTGATGACGACATCCGCACCGGCCAACGCTGTGGCGACATCGCCGCGCTTGAAGTTCGCGACGGCGGTCACGTTGGGCGGGCGCTGCGCCGGCTCGGACTCGGATTTCGTCGCCGCTCCGTGGATGGCAGCGTCCTCCTCGGAGATCTCCTCGACCACGTCGAGGACCTTCGGCGCGCCGTCCCTCATCGCAAGCTCGGCGTCGACGAGGGGCGTCATCGGATCGAAGTCGACGTCGACCAGCGCCGCCGCGTCGGCGGCCGAGGCCTCGCTGGCGGCGACAATCGCCGCCACCGGCTGGCCCGCGTAGAAAACGCGGTCGACGGCCAGCGGCCGGTCGGGTCCGGCCGCGTTGGACTCCAGGTCCGCCCCGGTGAACACACGGAAGACCCCCGGCGACGCAGCCGCAGCGCTGGTGTCGATGCTCCTGATCCGGGCGGCCGGCAGTGGGCTGACGACCAGCTGGACGTGCATCAGGCCGGCCAGGTCGAGATCAGCCGTGTACCGTGTCGCCCCCGCCACCTTCTCGCGGCCCTCGAGCCTCCGGCTCCCCTGCCCGACGCTGCTCACGCTCCGATCATCCCAGAGTCGGGAGGATGGGGTCTGGACTCGCATTGGACTTTCCGGTCGCGCCCAGCCACAATGTGGGGTGGAGTAAGCGGCGGCCCGCCCTGGACCGCCACCCCTCGTCGGCGCGCTCTCGCCCCGGTACCGCGAAGAGGACACCGGGAAGAAGGCGAGGGGAGAGGCTCTGCCTCGAGCTTTTCGACTAGGAGAAAGCTATGACTCCAGCTTCGTTTCGGTTCCTGAAAGCCATGTGTGTGGCTGCCGCGGGCTGCATGGTGTTGGCAGCGTGCGGCAACAACCCGACGACGAGCACGAACCTGGCCACTGACCAGACGCTCAAGTTTCCGATCCTGGACGACTTCGGCACGCTCGACCCGGCCATCGCCGACGCCGAGACCGACCAGGAAATCCAGCAGAACATGTTCAACGGCCTCACCAAGTTCGACAACAACCTCAACGTCGTCCCCGACATCGCGTCCAAGATGCCGGACCTGTCGGCTGACGGCCTCACCTACACGTTCACGCTTCGCCACGACGTGACGTTCTCGAACGGAGACAAGGTCACGTCCAAGGACGTCCTCTACTCGTGGAACCGCGCGGCCGCCATGTCAGGCGCATATGGCACGTCGTACGGCACCAACCTCGCCGCCATCGTCGGCTATGACAAGGTGTCCACTCAGACCGCGGTCGGCGCCGCCCTCGAGAAGCTGCTCGAGGCCAAGGACAAGACGGTGATCATGTCCGGGCTCACGGCTCCGGACGACTACACCGTCAAGGTCCAGCTCGCCTTCCCGGCCGGCTGGTTCCTGTCCGCCATCTCGCTGACCGGGTCGACCGGCCAGCTCGTCGACCAGAACGCCGTCAAGCAAGACTTCGACAACTGGTGGACCAACCCGGCCACCGCGATCGGCACCGGGCCGTACAAGATGACCTCGCGCGTTCCCAAGGCCACCGTCGACTTCGCTTCAGTCGACAACTGGTGGGGTTTGCCGAAGCCAACCGTGACGAAGGTTCACCTCGACATCATCAACGACGCTTCGACCGCCATCACCAAGTACGAGCAGGGCGGCTACGACATCTACGGTTACGGCGGCTACAGCAACGCTCCTGTCGCCGACGTCCTTCGCATTCAGGGCACGCCCAGCGAGAAGTCTCAGCTGCTGATCCACGCCAAAGTCCGAACGACATGGTTGAGCTTCAACATGGTCTCGGACAGCAAGCGGCTGGCCAAGGGACCGTTCACGATGGACCAGGGCCAGACCGCGCACGACCTGCGACTGGCATTCGCACTCGCGGTCGATAAGAAGAAGCTCGCCACGGTCGTCTGCTCGGACATCGTCTGCGAAGCAGCGACCGGCGGACTGATCACCAAGGGCCTGACAGGCTACCTCGGCGACGGCGCCGACCCCCTGTCTGCATTCGACGCGGCGAGGGCCAAGACGTTGCTCACGGGGGCCGACCCCACGGGCGCCAAGACGAAGGGACTGACCTACGTCTACGACCCGAGCAACCCGCTCAACAAGCCGACTGCGGAGTTCCTGCAGTCGCAATGGCAGGACAACCTGGGCGTCCATGTGGAGCTCCAGGCGGTCTCGCACTCCGCATTCATCAAGTCACGTCTGAAGGGTGACTACGTGCTGTCACGCGATGGCTGGCAGGCGGACTACAACCACCCGCAAGACTGGTTCGACAACCTGTGGGGCAGCGCGCTCGGTTGCCCGGACTCGAGCTGTACGACCGGCTACCACACCACCGCATACGACGCGTTGGTGAAGCAGGCCGACCAGGAGTCGGGTGACAAGGCGCTCGCCGACTACAAGAAGTTGTCCCAGATGCTCATCGACGATGTCGTTTACATCCCGCTCTTCTACTCGAGGGGAAGCTTCCTGTTCAAGCCCTACGTGAAGGGCGCCGGCACCAACAACTTCGTCGACTACCCCTGGAACGGGATCCAGATCCTGCAGCACTAGCCAACCGACCTGCGAGGAGGGTGCCCGTGTAGAGCGGGCGCCCTCTTCGTGATTTGACGGACAATTCATGAAGTGCTGACCCGCGGAACGCTGATTTACATCAGCCAGCGCTTGGTGCTGATCGTTTTCACCGTGCTGGCCGTGTCTTCGGCCGTGTTCCTGGGCATCCACCGGCTGCCGGGTGACGCGCTCTTCAACGAGCACTTGCACGGCATCGAATACCAGAACGTGCTCCATCACTACGGCCTGGATCTGCCGCTGTGGACCCAGTACACCAACTTCCTGACTGGGATGTTCCTCCACGGAGACCTCGGCGAGTCGTTCGTCAACCGGGGAGTCAAGATCGCGCCGCTCGTGCTGCGCGAGGCGACCGTGAGCGCCGAGGTCGGGCTCTTCGCTCTGGTCTTCACGATCGGCCTTGGGATGCTGTTAGGCGTGGTGGCCGCGGTGCGCCAGAACACCTGGGTCGACTATGTCCTCAGCACGACGTCAGTGATCGGCTACAGCATGCCGAGCTTCGTCATCGCCACCTTCCTGATTCTCTTCTTCGCGGTGTGGCTCGATAACGTCACGCAGGGCGGCTTCTACTTCCAGATCGGCTGGACGGGCACATACGGAACCATCGGCGAGATCTGGCTGCCGGCCTTCGCGCTCGGCTTCCCGTATGCGAGCATCGTCGCCCGCCTCACGCGCGCGAGCATGCTGGAGGTGATCCGGCAGGACTACATCCGCACGGCGCGCGCGAAGGGCCTGCGTGAACAGATCGTCATCGTGCGCCACGCCCTTCGGAATGCCCTCATTCCCGTGGTCACGATCCTTGGTCCTCTGGTGATCGGCATCATCACCGGCGGCGTGATCATCGAGAACATCTTTGGTATCCCCGGCCTGGGCAAAGAGTTCGCGACCAGCATCCTCAACCGCGACTACAACATCGTGATCGGCGTCTTCACGATGTACGCGGCCCTGATTGGGATCGCAAACCTCGGCGTGGATTTGCTGTACGTCGTGATCGACCCCCGGATTCGGTACTGATGGCGGCGACCGCCGCCGCCGTCGTCGTCCGGCCGGTAACCCCGGTACAGGCCAGCCTCTGGAGCGACGCCTGGCGCCGCCTGCGCCGCAACCGGCTGGCTCTCGCCGGCGTCATCTACCTGGGTTTTCTCATAGTTGTTGCCCTGGTCGCATTCGTGTGGACGCCGTATCCGATGGCCGGCGTGGCGGTCGCAACGCCCTACTCCGGTCCCAGCGCCGCGCACTGGTTTGGAGCCGATCTCCTGGGTCGCGACGTCCTCAGCCGCGTCATGGTCGGCGCTCAGATCTCACTGACAGTCGGCATCGGCACGCAGCTGATCGTGCTGGCGGTCGGCGTCCCAGTGGGCCTGATCGCGGGCTACTTCGGCGGTTGGCTCGACTCGATCGTCAGCTTCCTGGTCAACGTCTTCTATGGCGTTCCCGACCTGCTGGTGGCCCTTCTGCTCGTGGTCTTGCTGGGGCACCCGGGACTGGACAAGATCATCATCGCCATCTCCGTGACGCGGTGGATGGACATGACCCGTCTGGTGCGCGGGCAGACCCTTGCCCTTCGCGAACGAGAGTTCATCGAAGCGGCGCGATCGAGCGGCGCCAGGCCGATCAAGATCCTGTTCGGACACATCCTTCCGAACGCCCTGGGGCCGGTCATCGTCCAGGCCACGTTCGGGGTGCCGGCCGCCATTCTGTTCGAGGCGTTTCTGAGCTTCCTCGGTTTGGGCGTTCCCCCGCCACAGCCGTCCTGGGGGTCGATGGCCGCCGATGGCCTGTCAGCGATCAGGATCGCTCCGCACATGGTGATCGCGCCGTCGATCGCCCTGTCGCTGACCCTGATGGCTTTTAACTTCCTCGGCGACGGGTTGCGCGACGCGCTCGACCCGCGCTCGCGGCGTTAGAGAGCCGATATTGGCGGCGCCCATCCTGCAAGTGCGCGACCTGCGCACCCAATTCGCGACCGACGGGGGAATCGTGAAGGCCGTCGACGGGGTCTCGTTCGACCTCTATCCGGGCGAGAGTCTCGGGATCGTCGGCGAATCCGGCAGCGGCAAGTCGATGACCGCGCTCTCCATCCTCAGGCTGGTCCCGGATCCGGGCCGGATTGTTCACGGGCAGGTGCTGTTCCACGACCAGGACCTGCTGCAGCTCACCGGGGAAGAGATCAGGGAGATACGCGGTCGCGACATCGCGATGATCTTTCAAGACCCGCAGAGCTCGCTCAACCCGGTGCTGCGCACGGGCTTCCAGGTCGACGAGGCGATGCTTGCGCACGGCAGGCCGAGGGCGCAGGCGCGCGCGCGGACGATCGAGCTGCTCAAGAAGGTGCGCATCCCAGCGGCCGAAAGCCGGTACAAAGACTTTCCGCACCAGCTCAGCGGCGGCATGCGTCAGCGGGCGATGATCGCGATGGGGCTGTCCAACGCGCCGTCGATCCTCATCGCCGACGAGCCGACGACCGCGCTGGACGTCACCGTGCAGGCGCAGATCCTCGAGCTGCTGGCCGATCTGAATCGAGAGCTTGGCACCGCGATCATGATGATCACGCACAACATGGGCGTGGTCGCCGGCCTGTGCACGCGCGTGCTCGTCATGTACGCGGGCGAGATCGTCGAGCAGGGGCCCGTGGAGCAGATTTTCGAGAAGCCGCAGCATCCATACACGTGGTCGCTGCTGAAAAGCATCCCGCGCGTCGACGCGCTCCGCCACGAGCGGCTGCGTTCGATCGAAGGGCTCGCGCCCGACCTCCTGCATCCGCCATCTGGCTGCCGGTTCCATCCGCGCTGCCCGTTCCGCATCGAAAAATGTTTCACTGACGAGCCGCGGTTGGAAGATGTCGGGCCGGATCAAAGGGCCGCGTGCTGGGTGACGATGGACCGTGCGCGCAGCGAGATGGGCGCCGACAAGCTGATCGACATCCGTCCGGGTGCCGCGTCGGGCGTCCACCCTGGAGAGCTGCTCTAGTGGCCGAGGCAGCTGTCAGCGGCAGGCCGGCGCCGGCAGCCTCGAGCGCGAAGGCGCTGCTACGCGCCGAGAACGTGGTCAAGTATTTCCCGGCCGGCATCGGGTCCACAGTGCACGCGGTCGATGGCTGCAGCTTCGAGATCCGCGAAGGTGAGACGCTGGGACTTGTCGGCGAATCCGGGTGTGGCAAGTCGACGCTGGCGCGATTGGTGACCCAGCTGATCCCGGCGACGTCTGGGAAGATCTTCTTCGGCGACGTCGAGCTGACCAAGCTCCGCGGCGAGAAGCTGCGCCAGTACCGTCGTCAGCTGCAAATGATCTTCCAGGACCCGTTCGCGTCGCTCGACCCGCGGATGACCGTGGGCGACATCATCGCCGAGCCGCTCGACAACTTCCGCGTCATGCGCGGCCGCAAGCGCAACGAACGCGTGCAGGAGCTCTTGAAGATCGTCGGCCTCAACCCCAACTTCAACAACCGCTATCCGCATGAGTTCTCGGGCGGGCAGCGGCAGCGCATCGGCATCGCGCGCGCGCTCGCGCTGAACCCGAAGCTGGTCGTGTGCGACGAGGCGATCTCCGCGCTCGACGTTTCGATCCAGGCGCAAATCGTCAACCTGCTCGAGGACCTGCAGCGCGAGTTCAAGCTCACCTACCTGTTCATCGCGCACGACCTGTCCGTCGTGCGCCACATCAGCGACCGCGTCATGGTCATGTATCTCGGCAAGATCGTCGAGATCGCCGACAGCGTTGAGACCTACGCCTCCCCGAAGCATCCGTACACGAAAGCCCTGCTCTCCGCCATCCCGGTGCCCGACCCGAAGGTTCAGCGGGGCCGGCGGTTGGTCGAGCTCACCGGCGAGATTCCGTCGCCGATCCATCCCCCCTCGGGGTGCAGATTCCACACGCGCTGCCCGATCGCCCGCCTGCCGACGCCCTGTGCAGAGGTCGAGCCTCCGCTGGAGGCGAAGAGCCGCGATCACCTCGCGGCGTGCCACTTCTCCGCCGACGTCTGAGTATTTCGCACGGTTGGATCAAAACGTGCGGAATTTCCAATTCAGTTGTGCACGGTTTGATCAATACGTGCGGAATCAGTTTTCGCGCGAAGCCTGTCAGTGCTTGAGGATTCTCGCCCTCATCCAGTCGTAGTCGTACAGCGCGTTGCCCCCCACGCCCTTGACATAAGGATGGGCGAGGTACTCCTGCTGGCCGTAAACAAGGGCGCCGAAGATCGTGTCGGCGACCAGCATGTACCCGGCGGCCTGGTAGTCGGGCAGGCCTAGCGGCAGCGGCTTGGCGTCGGCGCCGGTGACCAGCGTGTCGAACGCCGGGTTCGAGTAGCACGACCCGCTCGAGTTTGCCCCCTTCACGAAGAGGTAATCGAACCAATTCTGCGGGTTGTCGTAATCCGCACTCCAGCTCTGCCTGAACGCGCTGTAGCCGCAGCGACCGTTGCGGTTGTCGAAGAAGGTTTGGCGATCGACCTCCACGCACTGCACGGTGACGCCGAGGTTCGCCTGCCATTGAGCCGCGAGGTTCGTACAGATCGCCTTGTTGAAGGGATTGGTGTCATAGGTGTAGGCGAGGCCCTTGACCTTGGCGCCGTTCGGATCCCACGCCTGGTACTCGGCCTTGGCCGCGACGGCGTCGAATGCCGTGCCCGTATCGGTCCCGTCGCCGAGGTAACCCGCGAGGCCCTTGCTGATGAGCCCGCCGGTCGCGGGCGCGCACGTGGTGGCCTGCGAGCAAAGCGTGTCAGCCAGCGCCTTGCGATCGATCGCCGAGCTGAAGGCGTGACGTCCGGCGCGCCCGGCATCGATCCCGGCGAACGGTCCCGTCTTGAGGTTGAACCCGATCCAGTAGGTGAGGCCGGCGGGGACAAGCTGGAGCTGGCTCATCAGCTTCGCGTCGGTCGCGTAATGAACAGCGGCGGTCGGCTGCAGGACCTGGCGGCCATACCCGATCAGGCTGTACCCACCAGATTCATAGCGGGCGATCTGCGCCGTCTGGTCGGCGAGGACGTCGACGTGGATGCGCTGCAACGCGCCCGTCTTGCCGCCAAACCACGCGGGCACCGGCTCGAAATCGAGTGATTGCCCGGCAGCGCGCGCGGTCATGCGAAAAGGGCCGCTGCCGATGAGCGTCTCGGGTTTGGTGAACCACACGTCCTCGCCGGCGGATGCGATCACCTTGCGATCCACGAGCCAGAAAGGCCACAACCCGACCAGGGTCGTCCAGTAACCGGCGCGCTTGCTCAATGTCGATGTGAACGTGTAGTCGTCGACCTTCGCCAGTCCGCTGAGTGTTGCGGTCCGTCCCGTCGCGACGGCGCCATAGCCGGCGACCACGGAAAACAGACCCGCGTAGTCCCCCTGCTTGGCGGCGGCGCGGTTCCAGCTGTAGAGGAAGTCGTCCGCGGTGATCGGGTCGCCGTTGGAGAACGCCGCGTTGTGCCGGATGTGAAATGTGTAGATGAGCCCGTCGGCGGAAAGGTCGGCTGGCCCGACGGCCAGGTCGGGGACCTCGTGCAGCGACTGGTCGAATTTGTAGAGGCCGGAGAAGACGTTGCGGAAGATGTCGATGTCGGTCGGAGACGACATCTGCGCCGGGTCGAGGTCGGCCACGTCCTGCGCGATGGGGAAGCTGAGCGTCTGGTCGGAAGCGAGCAACTCGGCTGGAGGTGGGGGGGTGCTCGAGTTGCAGACCGGCAGCAGCAGCACGGCGACCAGCGTGGCGCCGAAGGACCTCAAATCGTGAGGATGACCTTGCCGGTGCTCTTGCCGCCCGCGACCATCGCGAGCGCATTCGGGGCATCGGCAAGGGGAACGTGCGCGGAGATCAGGGGCTTGACCTTGCCCGACTCATACAGGTCCCTCAGCGCCTCAGCGGCCGGCGCAATCAGCTCGGGCGCCCGCCTTGAGTAAAGACCCCAGTGCAACCCGACGACCGAGTAGTTCTTGACCAGCACGTGGTTGGTGGCGGCCTGCGGGATGCGGCCCGAGGTGAAACCGACGATGACTATGCGGCCCTCGAACGCGACGCACTTCGTCGATCGGTCGTACACGTCGCCGCCGACCGGGTCGAAGATCACGTCGGCGCCGCGCCCGCCCGTGAGCTTGATGACCTCCGGGGCGAAGTCCTGGGTCTTGTAGTTGATCACGTGATCGGCGCCGAGACGCCGGCAGACCGCGGTCTTTTCGTCAGAGCCGGCTGTGGCGATGACCATGGCGCGCGCGGCCTTGCCGACCTGGATCGCCGCGCTGCCCACCCCGCCTGCGCCCGCGTGCACGAGCAGCGTTTCGCCGCTCAGCAGGTTCGCGCGCCGGTGGAGGCCGAACCATGCGGTCTGATAGATCAGGGTGAAGGCGGCGGCATCGTCGAAGGGCATGTCGTCTGCTATTCGCTGGACGGTTGCGGGGTTGGCATCCGCGATTTCCGCGTACCCGCCGCGCGTGAGGCCGCCGTTGTCGAGAAGGGCGCTGACGCGATCGCCGCTGTTGAACCCCGAATCCCGGGGTGCGTGCTCGATCACTCCGCTGACCTCGGCTCCGGGCACGAAGGGCAAGTCCGGCTTCGTCTGGTACTTGCCGGCGACCATCAGGGCGTCGAAATAGTTGATGGCCGAGGCGCGGACGGAGATGCGCACCATCCCCTCCGCGGGCGCGACTCCATCGACGTCTTCGAACCGCATGGTGTCGGGCCCGCCGAGCTCACGGACGACCCAGGCTTTCACCCGGGGAAGGCTACATCAGGCGAGAAGGTCGGAGGCTCGAGCCGGTCGTCGCGGGCAGCGACGCTGGTTCGGTCCGCAAAGTCAGAGCGCGCTGCGCGCGCAGGACACGCATCGATACGGCCCACAGAATGACCGCGCCGGCGACCGCGCTCTCCTCTCCGAAGCGCGTCCAGGGCAGGCCGATGCCGGCCGCAAGCACGTTGCTGGCCGCAAGGTAAACGGGTCCCATCAGCGCCCATGCGGCGACCACCAGTCCCACCGACAGCCAGTCTTGGTTGCGAACACCGACGATGACGAGCACCGCGATCGGCAGCAGCAGGAGCAGCAGATGTCCGGGCCTGACGACGGCAAGCACCAAGGGCGTTGCCGCCACAACGGCGGCCGCTTCCAGCGCCCGGCCGTCGCGATCGGAGCGCGGCGACGCGACCGTGAGCACGGTGAACAGCACGACAGCCGCTGCGATCACGTAGCCAAGCAACCTCACTGTCAGGTCGACGCCGCTCCCGTAGCCATACATGCTGCCGGGGTGAAACAGGCGCGCCAGCGTGGCGACTGGTGCAACGTCCATCGCGAAGCCGGTCCCGGTGTTGAACCCAGGCAGGACCCTGGTGATGAATTCGGGCAGGTACTGGGGCGCGCCGATCGCCCACAAAACCGCGAACGCGACCAGCGCGGCGATGGTCGTGACCCAGCGCCGGCACCAGAGGCCGAGGAACAGCAGAGGCGCCTGGACCAGCTTCAGCGCTAAGCCGATGCCGAGCGCGGCCCCCGACCACCAACGGTCGCCGAGCACATATCCCCAGAACCAGATGCCGCTGAGGGCCAGGAGCAGAACCTCGAGGTTGCGTTTGACGATCTCACCGATGAGCGGCGGGAAGGCGATCGTGACGATCGCCAGGGCGAGGATGGCTTGGCGGTCGCGCACGTGCAGGGCCGACGCAATGGTGAAGAGAAAAACTACGACGAAGATCTGCATCGCGATCAGCGCGGCGTCTCCGCTGACGGTCTTGTCAATGTGGGCGAGTGGAAGTGAGAGCCATGTGACCACCGGTGGATAGACGGACGCCGTGTTGGCGAGATCCGCCCAGCACGCGCGGGTGTGGCACGCGGAGTACGGGTCGATGCCCGACAGCATCAGCTGCGCCGAGCCGACGTAGTCCTCGATGAAGTCGACGGGTGCGCTGCCCGGGAAGAACGCCGGCGTGATCAACGTCTGCCAGACGTACTGGATGCCGATGGCGGTCCCGGAGGTGCCGACGAGCAGCCAGCGAAAGCGGCGGCGGCTAATGGCCAGGGCCAACCGCGCCTTCACCCGACGAAGGCTACATCTTTGCCCTTTGATACTTGTCAGCGCCAATGGTTGCGGTCACGAACGACCGGAGGCTTTACAGGCGAGGTTGAAACT
>VBFD01000034.1:0-44351 GCA_005883585.1 Chloroflexota bacterium | reverse complement strand
AACGAACCGTGTTCGATGGCTCGGGCAGCGTTTCGGACATGGTGCGCAAGCCTGCCGATCTCATTTCGGTGCTGCATGCCGCTTATCCGTTACCGGTGGGTGCCTGGCTGCTGACAGGCACGTCTTTGGTCCCGCCCCCTCCCTACACCGCCGAGGCCGGCGACTTGATTTCGATCGAGATCGAGGACGTTGGTCGACTCGTGAACCACGTGGTGACGGTGCCTCATTCGGGCGCCCGCGCTCAACCGCGACTGTAGCGAGAATCGATTTGATGAAGGACGATTAGATGAAGACGATCTCGCGAGACGATCCGAAATACGCGCTCGATTCGCGGCACGCAGCGGTGGCGAAGGTGGGCGCAGGGGAGTCGTTCATCATCGAGACGCATGACTGCCGCACTGGAACGATCACGCGACCGGACCAGGTCGGCGACCTGCTCGACACTCGCTGCGTCAACCCGGCGACGGGCCCAATCGCGATCGACGGAGTGAGCGCCGGCGACACGATCTGCGTCGAGATCGAGGACCTGCACGTCGACAGCCGGTTCGGCCTGATGGTCACCCGGCCGGGTGTGACGGGACTGGCGATCACAGACACGCCACAGCTCCGTATCGTGATGTGCGACGACGCTTACGCGAATGTCGGTGCATTTCGCGTGCCGGTGACACCAATGATCGGCCTGTTGGGAGTTGCGCCGGACGGGGAACCAGTCTCTACGTTCCGAGGCGCCGAGCACGGCGGCAACATGGACGTCCTGTTGATCGGGGCAGGGACCCGGCTCTTTCTACCCACCTTCTGCGATAGAGGGATGGTCTACTTTGGCGATGTGCACGCGGCGATGGGCGATGGCGAGGTCTTCCTGAGCGGCGTCGAGATCGCGGGCCGGATTCAAGCCCGAGTCACGGTCGCCGCGCACTGGTCATTACCCACTCCGCTCATCGAGACCGACGAGCTGGTTGCAGTCATCGCGGGCGGCGCCACGTTTGACGAAGCGGCGCAGGCCGCGATGGCCAAGACAGTCGACCTGTTGTCAGCAGGTGGTATGGACCGAATCGACGCAGGCTTCTTGATGAGCGCCGCCGGCCACCTGCGGGTCTGCCAGTACATTCCACATGCCGCGCTGGTGCACTGCCGGTTCGAGCTGCCGAAAAGCGTTCTGGCGCTGAACGCGATCACGTGGCCAGGCCTTGGCCTCGTGGACTAGATGGGCCCGGTGATCTGGCTTGCGATGTCCTTGAGCTCACCGGGCTCGTCGCCCTCAGGGTCGCCGCCACGGCCCATGGCTGCCGCGGCCAGCAGCTTGCCCCCGCGCATGTACCGAACGATGAAGTCCATATCCTGAAGCGAGCCCTCAACAGCGATGCTGTCCCACTCCGCAGCGAAACCCACGTATTCCAGGGTGCGATCGAACTGGTCGCTCCAGAAGGAATGTACGTAGTCGTACGGCACGCCCTGGCCCAGGAGTGATGCCGCGGCCGACCGTCCCTGCTTTTCGGCGTTGTTGTAGTGCTCGACTCGTATGCGCCCAAACAGAGGGTGTTCGTGGTCCGCTATATCTCCGGCGGCATAAACGTCCGGCAGGCTTGTCCGGCAGTACGGGTCAACTTCAACACCGTTCGAGATCCGCGCGCCTGCAGCAGTGAGGAGATCGACCTCCGGGTCGATACCGATGCCCGCGACCACAAAGTCGCACTCGAATTGCCGGCCGGACTTGGTGATGACGCGCTCGACTCGCTCGCCACCCTCGAGCCGGTCGACACCGTCACCCAACACGAGCTGCACTCCGCGCGAGCGATGGAGTCCAGCGATCACGCCTCCAACCTCGGGCCCGAGAACACGTGCCAACGGGGCCGGCCCCGGATCGATGGCGGTCACCTCGAGCCCAAGCATGCGTAGGGACGCCGCCACTTCGCAGCCGATGAAGCCGAGACCGATCACCACGACTCGCCCCCCTGCGCGAGCCGCAGCCCGGATCCGTTCGGAGTCTTCCACGGTGCGTAGATCGAAGACGCCTTCCAGGTCTGCGCCTGGAAATTTAAGGTGACGCTTGTGCCCACCCGTGGCGATCAGCAATCGGTCATAGGGAATGACTTCGTCCCCATCGAGGCGAACCCGCTTGGATTCAGGTTCGAGCTTGACCGCCCGCCTGCTGAGCATGAGGTCGATCCCAAGGCGCTCGTATTCGGTGTGTGGTGCCACGAGCGCGTCTTCAAACGGCTCGGTGCCACGAAGAAATCCTTTGGATAGGGGCGGTCGCTGATACGGCAGATGCGACTCTGAACCGATCAGGGTCACGTGAACATCACGGGCCAGGCGGCCCACCTCGAGTGCGGCGTTGGCGCCGGCGACTCCCGCGCCGACGATTACGACCGAGAGGGCGTCATCCACGCGCCGGTGGATCGATCCGAATATTGGCGCCGGTCAACGGAGCGGAGTCGGACGTGGCGAGCCACGTGATGACCCGAGCGACCTCCTCGGGCGACAGGGGCTCCTGGCTGATGCCCGCAATGCGGCCCATCTCGGTGGCGACACTGGCGGGGCTGACCGCGTTGACGCGGATGCCCAGGGGCCGGCCTTCGACGGCCAGGGCCTCTGTGAGTCCAGCCAATCCCGACTTCGCCGCCACATACGCGGACATCTTCGGAAACTTTTCGGCCCCAAAGACGCCGGACAGGCTGCTCACGTTGACGATCGTGCCGCCGGGTCCCATCAGTCGGAAGGCGGCTTGCGAGCAGAGGAACGCACCTCTCAGGCCGACTCGCATCACCTCGTCCCATGTCTCGACCTTCATATCGACTATCGCGGCAAGCTCGAGAATCGCGGCATTGTTGACCAGCGCATCGAGCCGCTCCAGCTCGCCGAAGAATCGGTTCACCGATGCTTCGTCTCCCGCGTCGTAACCCGACGTTCGACTGAGGTCGCGGCAGTCGTAGGCGCGCGCGGTCATCTCCCGCATGACCGCTGCCCCGATTCCACGGGATCCGCCGGTGACGACCGCGATCAACCGGCCACCGCCCCGAGTGCAGCCTCGTAGGCGTCCAGCGACGAGTCGAGGCCCAGGCGGGTCATTGCGGATGCGCGAATGGCCGCTCGATCGAGCTTGGTGGCGGCCACAGCGGCCGCCGTCAGGGCGTTGATGTCGTCGGGTTCGCCCAAGAAGCCCGATACGCCCGGCTCGACAATCTCGACCAATCCTCCGCGAGAGTATCCGGCGACCGGACATCCTGCCATCTGCGCTTCGGCGCCGACCATTCCAAAAGGCTCATCCCAGTGCACGGGCAGAAGGGTCACCGACGCTCCAGCCATCAGCTGCCACAACTGGGATCGCGGTTGCGGCGGCAGGACGACGGCGCCGCTCAGGTCGACCCGGTAGGTCGGGTCGTAAGGGACCCCCACCACGACCGGCCGCAGCCCAGCCGCGCGAGCCGCTGCAATGCCGTCCTCGAACCCCTTTTCAGGCGAAAGCCGGCCTGCCAGCAGGGCGTCGCCGCGGATTGGGACTGCCTCGACCGTGAAGACGGGCACTCCGTTCCGGAGGACACCGACCTGACCGGCGCCCGCCGCCGCCCAGGTGCGCCGGCATGACTCCGACACCGTGGCAAAGGCGGCCCGGCTCCTCAAGACTTCGCCGAGGACTCGAGTGGAGATCGGAGGCATGTGAAGGGTGTGAAGCACCGGCAGGCCATCGGACAGTTCAATGGCTTCCGCATCAAAAGCGTGCTGCGACACGACGTCGGCACCGCGACTCCGCAGCTCCTCGAAGAGAAGCTCGAAGGCCCGCCGAATGGCCGGCGACGCCGCGGGCTCCTCTCCCGATCCCGGCATCACCAACGCTTGAGCGGCACCCGGGGCAACCGGGATCCCGACCAGCTCTACTCCCGGCACCTCTGAGCCTTCGGCGCAGTAGAGGAGGACCTCATGTCCGCGCCGGGAAAGACCGGTTGCCAGGTCGCACAGGAATGCCTGCGCACCGCCCAGCTGAGCGGCTTGAAGAGGAGTCACCGGCGAAGCGACGACCGCGATCTTCAGCGGTTTTGCTGGATGTGAGACAGAAACTCCGCACGCGTGCGCTGGTCGCTACGAAAGACCCCCAACATGCACGATGTCACGGTTTGGGAGCTCTCCTTCTCCACCCCACGCATCTCGACGCATAGGTGGCGACCCTCGACGACGACCCCGACCCCGCGCGGCGTGACCACGGTATCGATTGCCTCGGCTATCTGCCGAGTCATCCGTTCCTGAACCTGAAGCCGGTGGGAGTACGCGTCGACCAGGCGGGGCAGCTTGCTCAGACCTACCACCCTGCCGTCAGGAACGTAGCCGATGTGCGCGCGCCCAAAGAAGGGAAGCAGATGATGCTCACACAAGCTATAGAACGCGATGTCCTTCACGACGACCATGTCGTCGTAACGGTCAAGGGCGAAGAGGGCGTCGCCCACAATGGTCGCTGGACTGGAGGCATAGCCCTCGGTGAGGAATCGAAGGGATTCAGCGACCCTGCTCGGGGTTTCGAGCAGACCCTCGCGGTCCGGATTCTCGCCCAGCTGCTCGAGAAGAGCTGTCACCGTGTCCGCGAGTTCGTCACCGGGGGTGAGAGATGAAGCGGCGATGCTCATTCGCGTTCAACCTCGACGACATTGTTCTCAGTCTCTTTCAGGCGGACCCGTTGCAGCCGAGCGGAGGAGAGCCTGCCGTCCAGGCGGCCCCAGATTGCCAGGGCGACATTTTCGGTGGTGGGCAGACAACCCTGGAGCCAAAGCACATCGCGGTTCAGGTGGTGATGGTCGACATCGTGGATCACCAGGTCCCTCACAATCCGGTCGACGTCCTTCAAATTGATCACCATGCCGGTGTTCGTGTCAACAGATCCGCTGACAGTCACCTCGAGCTCGTAGTTATGGCCGTGGTCCCCGGAACATGCCCCGAACACCTCTCGATTGCGCGCCTCGTCCCACTCCGGCTTGGCAAGGATGTGACCGGCAGCAAAGGTCAATCTCCTGGTGACGTTGACGCGCGGCGGCTGGTTCATGTCCATATGCGTTAATCGACTTAGAAGTGGATTACTTCCAGGCTGCTTCCTCTGCTCCGCCTGGCTGGCAGCGCTACAGCCTCGACGATATTGCTCGCTTGCCAGCCCAGTACCTTGCTGCCATCCCCGCCGCTGAACGCGAAGCGGCCGCGCGCGGCAACGCAGAGGCGGCCGAGCGGCTCCGTAGAGCCCTGTTCTGGCCGATGGTATATGAGCTCGAACCGGAGCTCTGGGACGCCGTCAGCCAGGCTGAGCCCATTCATACGGGTATCCTCGCGAAGCTCGAGATCGATGGACGGCGGGTCCTCGAGGTCGCCGCAGGCAGCGGCCGGCTCACCGTATATCTCTGTCCGCGAGCGGCTGAGCTCGTTTGCGTGGAGCCTTCCTCCGGACTGCGACGCATTCTGGTCAGCCGATGCCCTGATGCCGACATACGCGCAGGTTTCTACCAGGCTCTCCCGATTGTGGACGGTTGGGCCGATCTGACCGTGTCTTGCGCCAGCATTCCACCCGATCCTGGCGTAGTCCTCGAGCTCGAGCGGGCGACTGCGCGCGGTGGCGTGCTCGCGTTGATCAGCCCTGAAAACCCAGATTGGTTCCAGGCGCGCGGGTGGGAGCGGCTCAGGTTCGACCCGACCGATGTCGCCATCAACCGGCACGACCCTGAGCTCGAAGCGATCTTCGGACCACTCGATCCACCTCATGAGCTCCTGTGGCGCCCCCGATGACTTCCCCCCGGATCGATCAAGTGGATGAAGTCGACCTGGGGGTTCTTGGCGGAGGGAACTCGGAGGGCAAGTCGGCGGCTTCGACCTGGAAGAGCGCTTCGGGCCCGGGCAGACCCTGAAGCTGATGCAGGCCGAGATCTCGGAAGCTGACGCCGGTGGCCTGATGGCCGTCAACCGCATCGCGGGCTGCACGCGAAAGCACTATTTGCCCCCCGTGGGCCGCGAAGCAGACCCGAGCCGCAACATGAACGGCGATGCCGACGTACCCCGTGTCGGTCAATGTGGGACGTCCGGTGTGCAGGCCGACCCTGACTCTCACCCGCAGGTCGTCTGGCCAGACCGTCACGAGAACTTTGCGCTGAATCACAAGCGCGGCATCGAGAGCCGACGCCGACTGCTTGAAGACTGCGAACAACTCGTCGGCACGGGCGTCGACCTCCCGGCCGCCGAACTTGCGGATGGCGCCACCGAGCAGCGTCCGGACATCGGCCAGCAAACCGGAGTAGCGATCGCCAAGGTGCCGTACGAGACCGGTCGAGTCCTCGATATCGGCGAGCAAGAAGGTGACGAAGCCTGTCGGCAGCGTGCGCACTTCGCTCGCGCGTGCCTCCGTCTCCCCACGGATGCGTACGTTCTGCAGCTGCCCTGTGATGAAGCCGACAGGCACGATCCCATACTTGCTGGCGGCCTTCAGAAGCCTCGTTCGCGCCCGATCTCGGGCGGCTTCATCCTCGAAGGTGGTCTGGTTGAAGCGCGACAGTGCGTTGCGGACGTGGGCCTCGTCGTTGATCGGCAGTCGGCGACGTCCGCGAGAATCGATATAAGCGAAGGAGCTGTTTGGCAAGCGAGCACGCGTCTTCGCGTCGAGGTACGTCATCGTAGGAAGTGCCATGTTCCCAAAATTGCGCCACACGCATGACTCTTCGGACGCCCTGCGATTCAGTCGGTAGCAGCCCTCAGGTGGTTTCCAGGGTGTGGATGTTTGCTTCCCGCAGAGCAATCTCCACGGCATGCTCCAGGACATCAACGTCAGCCTCAGACATCACGGTCGAGAGGCAACCAAGGCCGCCGTGATCGACGAAGACTCCGTGGTTGAGCAGGGAGCCGGTGAAGCCCTCGATCAGCCTCGCCGAGTCTGCATCTGCCCAGGTCGATCGATAACCGACCAACTCGCTCTGTTCAGGCACGAAGCGGAAGAGGGAGGCTTCGCCTGTAACCCGCCAAGGGACGCCGGCCTCATGGATGACTGCTTGCATCCGCTGGCGCGCCACGTGGCCCAGCTCGTTCAGATCAGCCAGGACCGTGGGGGTGAGCAACTCCAAAGCAGCGGACCCCGCCGCCATGGTCACGGGGTTTGCATTGAAGGTCCCCCCGTGCGGGGCAGCAGGCTTGCCGGTCGTGGGATCAAACACCGACATGACGTCCCTGTGACCGCACACCGCTCCAACGGGAAACCCGCCGCCGATCACCTTGCCGAGCGTTATCAGATCGGCCTCGAATCCGAACTCCGCTGCGGCCCCTCCATATCCAATCCGAAACGATATGACCTCATCTGAGATGAGGACCACCCCGGCCCTGGTGCAGAATCTGCGAAGAGTTGCCACGAAGTCGCGCGAGGCGGGGATCAGTCCGATCCGGTTCGGCAGAGGATCGACGATCACCGCCGCCAGCTCCGTCGCGTGTTGCTCGAGGAGGCGGAGACTGGCTTCGGAATCGTTGAAAGGAAGCACCACCACGTCCGACAGCACGCTTGCTGGGGTGCCGGCCGAATAGGGAACCTGGTTGGGCTGGGCGGAGTCGCCCCAGTCTGCCGGCGATGAGTCGAGGCTCACCTCCACAAAGTCGTAGCTGCCGTGGTACAGGCCCTCACACTTCGCGATCTTGGGCCGACCGGTGTATGCGCGCGCAGCTTTGACAGCCATCATCACCGCTTCGGAACCCGAATTCGTGAACCTGACGTTTTCGCAGCCGGGGACGCGCTCGACCAGCATCTCGGCGAGGCGAATTTCCGACTCTGTCGGTGCGCCAAAGCAGCTCCCGTTCTCAACTGCCAAGGTCGCAGCCCGCACGATTGACGGATGCGCGTGACCGTGTATCAGGGCGGTGTAGTTGTTGAGGAAATCGATGCGCTCAACTCCGTCAACGTCAAGGATCCGACTGCCGTTGCCTGAGTTCCCGTAAATGGGATACGGGGCACGAAACACGGTCGTGCGGGTGTTGCCTCCCGGAAGTACGCGTTGCGCTCTCTCGTACAGGTGGGCGGACTTCGAAGATGAATTCGGATACATCTGGTCAGCTGACATCTCGCGCGCCGTCCACCTCTAACTCCACTCGGAGCGGGCCCAGCACCGCCGCGCACAGGTGGTACCAGGCCACGGTCAAGACGAGGTCCGCAATCTCAGCATCAGAAAAGAAGGATCTCAATTCTTCAAACGCCGTGTCATCGACCTTTCGCTCCTGGGCGACCTGCAGCGCATACGTGACGACTGCGCGCTCGACCGGCGCGAGTCCGTGGGTTTCACCGGCCAGAATGCTGTCGATCTTCTCTGGCGTTACCCCCGCCTGGAGGGCTGCGGGACGGTGGTGGGCGATCTCGTATGGCTGGTGGAGCGCTTCAGCGGTCGCAAGAATCGCCATCTCTCGAAGTGCCGGCCTCAGGCTCGAGTCGTCCCGAATGTAGCGCGACATGCTGAGAAAGGCTTCGAGCGCAGCAGGCTGGTTCGCCAATATTTGATAGAGATGGTTGACCCTGCGACCCATGCCGCGGATTTGGGAGTAGATGTGCTCCATCCGCTCAGGGTCGGGTGAGTCCGCCGGCGTTACGTAGCGAAGCCTCGCCATCGCTCTCCCGCCATCCTCCCACAGAACTGGAGGTGTGGTCTAAAGCGGGATTGGTTGTCGGACGCGAAGCATATGATCGCTCTGAGCAGCTCGCCAAATGACCCCGATAGACGTTTCCGAACAGCAAGGGATGGGGCGTGCGCAGCTCGGTTTGGCGATCGGCCGGCGAGCTGACGAGGTCTACAAACGCACCATCGCGCTTCTCTATCGGAAGGATCACCCCAGCATCGTCAGCGACGCGTACCTGGACTACCGCTGGGGCCGAAGCGTGGTCGGCACACTCTTGCTTGCACGCTGGCTGGTCAGCGGCATTGCGGCAGACAGAGATGAGCTCGAATGGATCTCGAAGAGCGGCGCTGCCGCGGCACGCGAAGGAGTTCCACTCGTTGAAACTACTCGCGGTCACCTCCACTGGCGCGACGTCCTGATCGAAGTCGTGCGCGAGGAGGGAGCACAGCTGGGAACGCCGGCTGGCGTTGTTGAAGGAGTCATCCAGACCGTTCACGCAAATGCCGATGCAAGCCTGGTGCGGATCGCTGACGCGTATGGCATTCAACTGCGGGAGACGAACGCTCAACTTGTACGAGCCAGCCAATTCAAGTCCGAGTTCCTCGCCAAGATGAGCCATCAGCTCCGCACTCCATTGACCGCGATCATCGGCTTTTGCGAAGTTCTGACGCAAGGGATGGACGGCGAGCTCAATCACGATCAGGCTCAAGACGTCGCCGACATCCACAAGAGCGGAATTGTCCTTCTCGAGTTGGTCAACGACATACTCGACCTGGCCAAGATCGAGGCTGGAAAGGTCGAAATCGTTCGCGAAGAGGTCGACCTGCCCTCGGTTGTTGACCAGGTGATCCATTCGATGCACCAGATTGCCGAAAAGAAAGCATTGAGACTGACCTCCGAGTTGTCATCTGGCGCTAGAAGGGTGGTGGGAGATCCCGTTCGGGTTCGTGAGATTTTGACGAACCTTGTGTCGAACGCGATCAAGTTCACGCCGTCCGGTTCGGTGGCGATTCGGAGCATGCCGGCCGGCGCAATGGCCGAAATCTCTGTGCTCGACACGGGTATTGGCATCGAGCCAGCTGCTCACGAGCGGATCTTCGAGGAGTTCCGGCAGGCCAACGACAATGTCTCTCGGACGTACGGCGGCACTGGGCTCGGTCTTTCGATCGCGCGCAAGCTGGTCGAGCTCCAGGGCGGACAGATGGGATTGGACTCTGAGCCGGGCAAAGGATCCCGTTTTTGGTTTACGTTGCCGATCGACAAGCACCCTGCATCGCTAGGGGCGACATGATCCGAACAGCGGCTGACCGCGAGGCAATGATGAAAGCAATCAAAGTCGCCTTGAAGCAACAGCTTTGGACCGAAGAGCTTGCGCGGCCCACTTTCGGCCGGTACCTCTCCCTATTTACCCTCAACCCCGAACCCATGTGGGTCTACGACGTTCAAACGCTGCAGATCCTCGATGTAAACGAGGCAGCGACACAGCGATATGGATATTCTCGTCCCGAATTCCTGGCCTTGACGATCAGGGACTTGAGACCAGAAGAGGACGTTCCGAAATTCCTCGAATTGCTTCCGCACACGCTTAACTCGGACCGGACCGGACCATGGCGTCACAGGTTGAAGGACGGGACCATCATTCAGGTCCTGATCACGTCGCATAGCGTCAAGTTCGGCGAGCGAGCAGCTCGTCTGGTCATGGCGGAGAGCCTTACTGATAATCCGGACGTCGAGATCGACTGACGCGGTTCTCCAGGGGGTGAGCTCATGCGAGCGTTCGCTTACGACAGCTATGGCGGTCCAGGTTCCATTCACGAATTGCCCGATCCGACACCAGAGGCGGGACAGGTCCGGGTGCGCGTGCGAGCAGCCTCCCTCAACCCGTTCGACAACTTTGTGGTCCAGGGCTATATGAAGGAGCGGATGCCGGCTGAGTTGCCACTTGTACCCTGCGCCGACCTCTCGGGCATCATCGACATGGTCGGACCCGGAGTCGAGGACTTCAAGATCGGCGACGACGTCTTCGGCGTCACCGGCAGGATGATCGGTCAGGGCACTCTCGCGGAGCTGACGACGGCCTCGTGGACCACCATCGCCAAGCGGCCCGCGGCAATCCAGGACACCGAGGCCGCCGCCATGCCGTTGGTTGGCGTGTCCGCCCTAATGTCCGTCGAGGCAGCCGACCCGAAACCAGAGGACGTCGTCGTGGTCGTAGGCGCCTCGGGTGGGATCGGCGGCTACGCGGTGCAGCTGGCCGCGATTCGCGGTGCTCACGTCGTCGCCGTGACCAGTAAAGGTCACGAGGAATACGTCAGAAAGTTAGGGGCGACGGAAGTCATCGATCGCGGCGCCGGCGACGTTCTGGAGGCGCTCAAGTCGCGTCACGCCGGTGGTGTAGCAGCGATCATCGACACCATCAGCGATGCGGCGGGGCTAGCGCGGCTCAGCCAAGCCGTGCGGAAAGGCGGAACGGTGACCTCGATGCGGGGTGCCGCGGCGGCCGAGGAGCTCGGCAAGCGGGGAATCAACGCTGTCAACATCGGCACCCAGGTCAATACGGCGCGTCTGGATGAGCTCGCGCAGCTCAGGACCGAGGGCAAGCTTCAATCGCCGCAGATCCGAACTTTCACGCTCGACCACGCGGGGGATGCCTTCACCGCCATCGGTCAGAGCGCCGGCGGCAAGCTGGTGGTGACAATCTAAGCCGTCCCTCAATCCGCAGCCTGCGTCAGTTGTAGTAGGCCAGTATGTGCTGCGTGAACGTCCCGTCGGGGTTCGCGACAATGATCGCCTTAAATCTCGTTGCCGTTACGCCGTCGAAATCCGAAAACCAAGGAACTTCTCCAAAGGGCGGGACGTTAGCAGTCGGGTTACCGACATAGACGCCGGCGACGAGACCCGTTGTATCACCCGAAACCGTGCATATCTCGCTGTCTTTGATACTGACGAGATTGACTACGTGCACTCCCGAACAGGTCCACTGAGAGAAACCGCCGTCAGGCATCGGAGCAAGGAAGCTGGCCTGGTACTGAGTGGCAGCTCCTTCGCTGGCCATCGCTGCAGTCGATGTAGCAAACATCGCACCCATGAGACTGATCACGACCAGTAGGGCCTTCATGCTCCGACCTCCTAGGTGGGCCGATCTTGCGGCGGCCACATGCAGTGGATCAAGAAAAACGAGCACGGCCGCAGGGGCGCTGGCAGTGCCAGCGGCCCCTGCCCCTTGGACGCTATTCAAGCGCCGCTCGACTCAGCAGTTGAACGTATCTGAGGCGGTGTTGCCGAAGTTGTCGGTCACGGTGACGGTATCCGCCAGCCCGTTGCAGCTGGTATCCAGATAGGTCAGGGTGAGCCCACCCTGCACATCCGTGATTGCGGTGGCGAGCGCACCCTGCAGGGAGCTCGTGAGCGTCACAGTGCTGAGGGGTGCGAAACCCGTTCCAGTGACGAACGCAATGCTGAGGCCCGCCAGCTGCACGGGGCAGATCGGGAATGTAGATGCACCGCACGAGTACGCCGTCGCCGACGCGGAGTGCGCAGGCGGATCGCTCAGCTTCTGGGTGTCCAGATTATTGATGGATGCCCCGAAGCCGGGGCAAGAGCCCCCGACCGCAGAGATGCGGTCCCCTTGGTAGACAGTGTCTAGTTCGGCACGATCCACATCGCCGGTGCAGTGTGTCGGCATCGGCACGCCAACCGAAAACGATCCTTGGTCAACGTCATAGATGATGTGATTGAGCGCAGTGCCCGGACCGCCTGTGCTGTAGTTGTAGCCCCCGGTGATGTGGATGCGGTGGCTGGCGTTGGCCGACCCGCCGTTCTGCGGATCGGCCGCAGCAAGATCGGCGCGGCCACCACCGGGCATCGTCGCAGACAGCGGACTCGACGTCCCCGTCTTGACGTTGTAGACCTCGCCTGGATCCGGGAACGTTGCAGAGGTGTCGCACCCGCCGAAGATGAAGATGTGCGAGCCGACCCGTGCTGCCGTCGCATCGGACCGCGCGACCGCTAGATTACCCGCGCCGGACCAGGTGTCCGTTCCGATGTCGTATCTAAGGATGTTGTCACTCGTACCGCTTCCGGCCGGGATGGCTGCACCGCTGCAGGGCGCCCCCGGGCTACGTCCACCGAAGACGAAGATGCTGTCCCCAAAGGTCGCGGCGGCCAACCCGGAACGCGCTCCACCTGGAATCGCTGCTCCGGTGGACCATGTGTTGGTGGCCGTATCGAAAATCAGCGGCGTACCCGCATTGTCCCGGCCCCCGATGCAGTACAGCTTGCCGCCGTGAGCCACGCCTTCGTAGAACTCTGAACCGGCGGCCGGGGCCATTGGCCCGAGCGACCAGGTATCTGTGGTCGGATCGTAGATTCGAAGACCGGCCGTATCGCCACCAGCTGGATCGAAACCGTCGGCATGGTAGATCTTGCCGCCGATCACGGAGGCGCAAGCGCCCTCCGTCCGTCCAGTAAGGCCGCCACCTGCGGGATCGGGGGGTATTGGTGCCCCCGCCACCCAAGGATTGGTGTTCGTTGTGTCAGCTAGCGCCTGGGCCCCTGCAAAAAGGAGGCCCGCGACCGTCGCCGCGACGGACATCGCCAGTCCAACGCTGGACCGCGTCTTGAATACCATGCTCACCTCCGCTCACACCCGATCAAAAGACGAATCGCGTCGTCCCAACAGCCACGATGCCTACCGTTTTGTCGCGCCCCGCCCCTGACTCTTCCGCACGTGGACCTTCTGTCGGCCGGATGGGGCCTACCGCTGGCCGAGGGTGCTGCGGAGAAGTACCCCCTAGCAATATCCATCAGCAGGGAGGTCATACCGTCTCAATAGAGGCTCACGCTTGTCTCACACTGTCTCGTGAGTGCTTTCGGACCGGACGATCACTGACATGGTTGGCTGAGATCTATCGCCCGCGTTGCTGTACGGCTGCCTGTATTCGGCCCTTCTTGGTGCCGATTTCTCATACCGTGTTGAGTGTTGCGCCGCTCCGCGCCAAAGCAGACCGCTGACTCGCAGCCGGACCAGCGTCCTCATCGGGGTGAGACCGGGCGTGGCCGCGGGCCATGTACCACCGAAGGCTTGGGATGCCTTCGCCTTGGAGTCGCCCTGTGCCATGTCGTTAGCGAACTGGTAGAGCAGGTGGCCGTTGTACTGCGTGGGCACCATGGCGTCCGGGACGACTGGCCCCGGAGCCGCCAACCGGCAATGCTGGCGTAAGCGAGACTCGACAAGGCGCTCGCAGCGGGAAGCGATCTGGGGTCGATATGATGGCTAAGCGAGATCTCGCAGGACAGGTCGAGTCATGACTGCACCCGCCCACCGCGTCACATACAAGAGCCTGCTGCAGCAGATGACGCAAACGACTCCCACCTCCCTCTGGAACGATTCAGCTTCCATCGAGGAGCTCAAGCACTCGATCGAGGACGGGGCGGTGGGGGCCACGTGCAATCCGGTGATAGCGGTGACGGTTCTCAAGGGCGACATGCGAACGTGGCAGCCGCGCATGGAGATCTTACTTCGCGAGTTTCCGACGGCAACCGAAGACTGGATCGCCTGGAAGCTGGTCGAGGAGCTGTCTGTTCGAGCAGCGAAGCTCCTCGAGCCCGTCTTCAGGCAGCAGATGGGGCGCAACGGCCGCCTCTCAATCCAGACAGACCCCCGCTACTTTCGCGATCCCGACGCGATCGTCGAACAGGCGGTCGCGTTTAACAAACTCGCACCCAACATGATCGTGAAGATCCCGACGACCCGCGCGGGGATCCAGGCCATCGAGGAAGCGACGTACCGGGGTATCAGCATCAACGCGACCGTCTGTTTCACCCTCCCTCAATGCATCGCGGTCGCGGAGGCGGTTGAGCGCGGATTGGTGCGCCGCGAGAAAGATGGCAAGGCCGTTTCGTCAATGGGACCGGTCTGCACGATCATGGTCGGCCGCCTCGACGACTGGTTGAAAGTCGTGATAGAACGCGACGGTGTCGCGGTCGATCCCGGTTACCTCGAATGGGCCGGCGTCGCCGTCTTCAAGAAGACGTATCAGATTTTCCGCGAACGCGGGTACCGGCTGAGACTGCTGTCGGCGGCATTTCGAAACCAAATGCACTGGAGCGAGTTCGTGGGTGCGGACGCGGTCATCTCACCGCCGTTCGCCTGGCAGCAGCGTCTCAACGCGAGCGGCATCGAGGTCAGGTCGCGCATTGACGACCCGGTCGACCCGAAGTTAGTCGGTCAGCTTCTTTCTCATTTCCCGGACTTCCGCCGGGCATACTCGGAAGGCGGCCTGACTATCGATGAGTTCGATTCGTTTGGGCCAACCCGACGTACCCTCCGCCAGTTCGTCGCCGCTTGTGGAGACCTCGCTTCTTTGGTGCGCGACGTGATGGTGCCGAACCCCGACAAACCGACCGCCACCGGCCGCTAAACGGTTCGCCTAGTCGAGCTGCCAGCGATGGTCCGGATCAGTCGTGACCAGCCATCGGCGGGCCGGCCCCGCCATGACATTCAAGTAGTAAAGGTCGTAGCCGGGAACTGCAGCCACGGGATGGTAGCCGCGCGGGACCAGCACCACGTCGCCGTCGCGAACATGGAGCGCCTCGTCAACTGATCGATCGTCCGTGTAAACGAGCTGCACCGCGAAGCCCTCGGGGCGCTTCATGCGGTGGTAATAGGTTTCTTCCAGATATGTCTCGCGAGGAGGATCGTCCGTGTCGTGCTTGTGGGGTGGGTAGCTCGACCAGTTGCCACCACTCGTCACGACCTCTGTCACCAGCAGTGATTCGGCAGGTCGGTCTTCCATGAGGATGTTGTGGATCGTCCTCTCGGTCCTGCCCGAGCCCCGCGTGAACACATTGACGTCAGTGGCCCGAATCAAGGCGGGATCGACGCCGTGCGTGGCCGGCGCCCAGCACAGGGCCACCTCGCACACTTCCGTTGCGCCTGACACCCTGAGCGTGCCGCCTGGTGGGGCGTAAACGGACTCGCCCGCTCCATCGAAAACTGTCGCCCGCCCACCGACCCCACGCCACTCCTGCCCGGCAAACGACACATCAGCCCGGCCCGACAGAATGACCGCACACACCTCGTTGCCGTCTTTGATCCATTCGAGCGAAGCGCCGCGCGCGAGCCGGTACACGTCGAAGCCGACGTAACGCCAAGCCGCCGACTTCGGCGTCACCGAAACGACGTTCCCGTTTGGCCGGGGCTTGGCGGAGCTGTGTATGAGCAGCCGGCTGCCGCTCACAGGTACCAGCGGCGCCGCTCCTCTGCGCGCTCGAGCTCCGCACGAGCCTTCCGTACATCGTCGCTCTCCGACACCTCCGCGACCGGCACGTCCCACCAGCTCTCGTAGTCCGGCACGCCTTGGTAGCGATCGGTGGGCACCTGAATCACGACCGTGGTCGCAATCGATTTCGATGCGACCAGCGCGTCACGAAGCTCATCGATGGTGTGGGCACGAAACACGTGCGCGCCTAGACCCTGTGCGTTCAACGCGAGGTCGACCGGCAGCGGCTCGGCGCCGTCTACACCTGAGTCATCGCCAATCGAGCCATCCTTCCGATAGCCGTACCTGGTGCCGAAACCCGCCGTGCCCTTCGATCGCGACAGCGCTCCAATCGAAGCGAAGCCCTGGTTGTCAACCAAGACCACCGTGAGCTTCAGGTTCTCCTGGATCGAGGTGACCAATTCCTGAGCCATCATCAGATAGGAGCCATCGCCAACCATCACATACACCTCGCGCTCGGGAGCGGCCATCTTCACGCCCAATCCTCCGGCGATCTCGTAGCCCATGGTCGAATAGCCGTATTCGACGTGGTAGCCCTTGGGGTCGCGCGTGCGCCAGAGCTTGTGTAGGTCGCCCGGCATCGAGCCTGCCGCGCAGACAACCACGTCGCGCGCCGCCGACAGCTCGTTCACAGCGCCGATCACCTCCGATTGAGCGGGCAACGGGCTGTGACCCAGGTGGTAGAGACGGCTAACCTCGACGTCCCAATCAGTACGCAGCTTTTCGACCAGTCGGCGGTACCCGACGTCGACCGTCCAATCAGCCAGTCTTGTGTCGAGGGCTTCCATAGCCGCACGTGCGTCGCCGACAAGCGCGAGGCCGGCGTGCTTGTGCGCGTCGAAGTCGGCAACGTTGATGTTCACAAATCGCACGCCGTCGGCCTGGAACGCGGTCTTGGATGCGGTCGTGAAATCGCTGTAACGGGTGCCCACACCGATGACGACGTCGGCTTCCACGGCCAGACGGTTCGCGGCCAGGGTGCCGGTGGCGCCGATGGCGCCCACTGCTTGAGGATGATCGAAAGTCAGCGAACCCTTGCCCGCCTGGGTCTCGCCGACCGGGATCCCAGTCCTGCGAACGAACGTGTCCAGGGCCGCCGTCGCCTCCGAGTAGATGACCCCGCCGCCGGCGACTATAAGAGGCCTGCGGGCGGCCCGGATCAACTCAGCCGCACGATCGAGCGCGGTGGAATCTGGCAGCGCCCGGCCGATTGGCCACACCCGATGATCGATGAACGCCGACGGATAGTCGAATGCCTCGGTCTGGGTGTCCTGCGGCAGTGCGAGCATCACCGCGCCCGTCTCAGCCGGGTTGACGAGCACGCGCATCGCCTGCAATGCGGAAGGAACGAGCTGCTCGGGTCGCGTGATGCGGTCCCAGTATCGGCACACGGGCTTGAAGCAGTCGTTGACGCTCAGATCGCCGCGCCAGGGCGTCTCGAGCTGCTGCAGCACGGGGTCAGGCCGCCTAGACGCGAACACGTCGCCGGGCAGCAACAGCACCGGCAGCCTGTTGATGGTGGCGGCCGCCGCACCCGTGAGCATGTTCGTCGCCCCGGGGCCGATCGAAGTCGTGCATGCAAGTGTCGCGAGCCGGTTGCGCATCCTTGCGAAGCCCGCGGCGGTGTGAACCATGGCTTGCTCATTGCGCGCCTGGTAGTAGGTCAACAGCTCCGGATGCTCGGCGAGCGCCTGGCCGATGCCGGTGACGTTGCCGTGGCCGAAGATCCCGAAGCAACCTTCAATGAAGCGGTGCTCGACGCCATCGCGCTCAACATGCTGGGCGGCGAGGAACCGCACCAGCGCCTGCGCCATGGTGAGGCGGACCTGTCTCACTCAGCCCTCACCACCGCGTGACGACAACCTTCTTTCGCGTGTAGAAGTCGATTCCATCCGTGCCGTGGACATGGAGGTCTCCATAAAACGATCCCTTCCAGCCACTGAACGGAAAGAATGCGAATGGTTGTGCGATTGGAACGTTGACTCCAATCATCCCGGCATCGACCCGCTCTCGGAACTCCCGGGCGGAGTGGCCGGACTGCGTGAAGATCGTGGCCATGTTGCCGAGAGCCATGCGGTTGGCATGTGTGATCGCCTCGTCGAGCGTCGAGGCGCGAGCAACTGAGAGTACAGGCCCGAAGATCTCCTCGTGCCCGACCGTCATGTCGGCGGTGACGCGATCCAGGATCGTCGGGCCAAGGAAGAATCCTGGTCTCGGAATCTCACGCCTTCCGTCGACAACGAGCTGAGCCCCTTCGGCCACTCCCTTGTCGATATAGCCGGCAACCTTGTCGCGGTGCTCAGCTCGAATGAGGGGGCCGACCTGTACGCCAGGCTGGTCGCCCGGACCGACGACCAATGTTGTCGCCGCGTCTCTCAACAGGTCGAGCAGGTGGTCCGCGGAGTGTCCGACCGCCACCGCGACAGACCCCGCGAGACAGCGCTCGCCGGCATTGCCGAACGCTGAGTTCATGATCCCCGGCACGGCGAGGCTTGGATCGGCGTCGGGCATGACGACGATGTGATTCTTCGCTCCGCCCAGCGCCTGGACCCTTTTGCCTGTCGCCGCCGCGGTCTCGTAGACGTGCTTGGCCACGGGCGCCGAGCCGACGAACGAGATCGCCTGCACGTGCGGATGCGCCAGCAACGCGTCGACAGCCTCGCGAGATCCGTGAACGATGTTGAGCACACCCACCGGGAAACCGGCTTCGACAAATAGCTCGGCCAGCCTGACGGCCCCGAGGGGAGTCCGCTCCGAAGGCTTGAGCACAAACGTGTTGCCGGCGACGACTGCGAGCGGAAACATCCACAAGGGGATCATCACCGGGAAGTTGAAGGGCGGTATGCCCGCGCAGACTCCCACCGGGTAACGGTGCAGGTCCTGATCCACGCCGCCCGATACATTGCGAAGCGTGCGCCCCTGGAGAAGCGTTGGTGCGCCACACGCGAAATCCACCACCTCGATTCCGCGCCTGACCTCGCCCCGAGATTCGTCCAGCGTCTTCCCGTGATGGCGCGTGATGATGGCGGCCAGTTCTTCGAAATGGTCCTCCAGCAGCGCCTTGAACCGGAACATCAGGCCTACGCGCTCCATGACTGCGGTGTGAGACCAGCCGGGATATGCGTCGACCGCGGCCCGGACCGCAGCGTCCACGTCGCGAGCCGTCGAAAGTGGGACCTGCTCGATGACCTCGGCAGTCGCTGGGTTGTACACGGGAAGCGAGGCGGCGCCATCCGCCGGCAGGCGCCACTCACGCCCGATCAGGTTGCGAAGCATCAGTGCGATTCTTCCTTGATCCTGGGCTTGCTGATTTCTTCGTTGGCCTCGGTCGTGTGCTGTTTGGCGCTGAAAATCTGACGGAAGTATTCGAGGCTCTGCCGCGCCGCGACGACAGGCCCGCTTGAAAGTTCGGGCTCGTCCTTCAACGCGGTGTCCTGCTCGAGCACGAACCAACCCTGATAGCCGGCTTGATGCACGCGCTTCAGCACCGCTTCGATGTCAATACCTCCTTTACCCAGTGGCCTGTACAGTCCTTGCCGCACAGCCTCGGCGTATGACAGCCTACGAGACCGGAAGCCGGCAGCAACGTCCAGGTCGACGTCCTTCAAGTGCACGTGTCTGATGCGGGAACCAGCCTCGCCGGCGAAACGCACGGGGTCCGTTCCGCCGAGGTGGAGATGACCCGTGTCCAGGCAAATTCCCACGTTCGTTGAGCTCATCAGTCTTTCGACCTGATCGCGGTTCTCGACAGCTGTGCCGGCGTGCGGGTGAAAGGCGAGGTCTAGGCCGAATTCCGCCGCCATGCTCTCTGCCTCAGCCAGCGTCTTGGTCAGCGCGCGCCAAGCGTCGCGCGTGAGCTGCTGGTGGCGGTCGTACGAGTCGCCTGGGAGCGCCGCCGCCAGCACCAGCATCTCCGCCCCGACGGCCGCCAGCCCCTTCGCCTCCTGCTCGACTGCCGGCAGGACATTCGCATCCGGGTCGTGAAGGACTGCGGCAAGGAAGCCGGCGATCACGCGCATTCCGTGACGCTCGAGAAGGTCCCGACAGGCAATCGAATCCGCAGGCAAGAAACCCGGAGGTCCGAGTTCCGTGGCATCAAGTCCCAACGACCTCATCTCGGCGAGCACTCGGTCCGGCTGCATGCGGTAGCCCCAGCCAGGGAGCTCACTGACCCCCCAGGAGATCGGGGCGCCCGCCACCCTCATTCGATCTCCTCGATCCGGACGGGCCGGTGCTCTCGCCTCGAGCGGTCGGCGGCGAGAGCGACCACGAGAGCTTTGCGTGCCTCGTTGACGTTACACGGGCTCTCCTTACCATCGTGCACCGCGGCCAGGAAGCCCTGGAGCTCGGCACGGTAGGCGGGTTCGAACCGCTCGATGAAGTTGCGGTAGCCGGGCTCGGAGGGAGCCTCCATGCCGGGCTCGATCGAGCGCATTGGAGTTCGTGAGGTCCATCCCACCGTGATGCTGTCGCGCAGGCCAAAGACCTCCATGCGGACGTCATAACCGCGCGGGTCGTTGCGAGCGCCACTGACGATGCCCAAAGTCCCGCCTTCGAAGCGCAGGACAGCGCACGCCGTGTCAACGTCGTCGTACTTGACGAATTCGTGGCCAAGGGCCTGGCCGTCGGAGTAGACCTCGATCACCGGGCGGCCAAGCACCCATGGCGCAATGTCGAAGTCGTGGATGGCAAGGTCGCGCCAGAGGCCTCCCGATGTGGCCACATACTCCTCGGGAGGCGGCGCCGGGTCGTGGGTCGCCAGCCGGACGATGTGAACGTGCCCCAGCGCGCCCGACATCACAGCCTCTTTCGCTGTCCGATAGCCTGCGTCGAACCGGCGCTGGAAGCCGATCTGGACAAGGATGCCGGACCTTTCGACGTGGTCGATCACCGCGTCCGTTGTGGCCAGGTCCAAGGCGATCGGCTTCTCGCAGAAGGCGGGTATGGCGGCCTCGGCCGCCATGTGCAGCAGCGCGGCATGCGCAGGCGTGGCAGCTGCGATCACGAGGGCATCGATACCGGCTTCGAACAGCGCTACCGGGCTCGAGACCGACTCTGCGCGCAATTCCCGAGCAACCTCTTCCGCGCGAGCCTGGTCGGCGTCGGCGACGGTCAACCGCTCCACCTGCCGTAACCCGATCAGCCCTCGAGCGTGAAAGGCGCCAATCCGACCAGTACCTACCAATCCGACGTGCACTAGGCCGTCATCTCCAGGTCTACGATACTTGCTAGCATTCGAGAACAAGGCGGCGCCATAACGGGGTCGTTCCAAGTGAGGACCTGTTCAGCCTCAGAGGGGGTCGGTATGCAGAGAATCACTCGCCGTGAGTTCGTCAAACGCACGGCAGTAGCTGGAGCGATGTTGACATCGTTCCCGGCAATTCTGGAGGCGTGCAACTCGAGCCCTACCACCTCCAACAAGCCGTCCAAGCTGACCATCGCCGCAGTTCAGGGCGCAGAGGACGGGCCGCTGAAGAAAGTCGCGCCCATGTATCAGTCGCAGACAGGCATCACGATGGAGGTCGTCGAGTTTCCATACGATCAGCTCTTCGAGAAGCTGGTCACCACCTTCCAGGCCAACGGCTCGTCGTACGACCTCTGCATGATGGACGACCCTTGGATGCCTAAGTTCGGCACCATGGGCGCCCTGCAGCCGCTCGACTCCAACTTCGGCTTCACCCGCGACTCGGACATCCCGAGCATCGTCTACGACGTCGGCACGTGGCCTCCGCCAAAGGGCCCGGTGCCGCCAAGCGAGCAGGGCAAGTCTCAGCACCTTTATGGAATCACCATCGTGGGAAACGTCGAGATGTTCATGTACCGAAAGGACATGGTCACCACGGCGCCGGCGTCCTGGGACGACGTTTTGGCCAACGCCCAGAAGTTCAACAAGTCCAACTTCTACGGCTACGTGATCCGCGGCAAGGCCACCAACCCCGCGAGCAGCGACTCCCTGCCCATCCTGTGGTCTTTCGGCGGGGACATCTTCGACACCAGCTGGAAGGTGACTCTCGACTCGACTGCATCGATCGACGCCATCACGTTCCTGACGCAAACGCTGAAGAAATACGCCGAGCCAGGGGCCGCCAACACCGACGCGGCCGATCGCGACCGATTGATCTCGATCGGACAGGCGCTCCAATCCACCACATGGCCGGCGGAGGTCACGGGAGTGGTCGAGGCACAGGGTGTCTCGCAGGTGATCGGCAAGATGGCGTACATCCCGATCCCTAAGGGCCCGAGCGGCAAGGGCATCGGCATGATGGGGAACTGGCTGCTGGGTATTCCGAAAGGTTCGAAGAACGGGTCGGCGGCGGCCGACTTCATCAAGTGGCTGATCAAATCCGACAACATGAAGACGTACGTTCAAAACGGCGGTATCCCGACCCGCACCAGCCTCCTCAACGACGCAACGCTGGGCCAGACGAACCCGTACTTCCCGGCGCTGGCGCAATCCCTGGCGGCCGGGCCGAACTGGCGGCCACGCACCGACCAGTGGAACGCGGTCGAGACGATCTACGGCACCGCCGTCAACCAGGCTGTCGCCGGCCTCAAATCGCCGAAAGACGCTCTCACCGCCGCTGCCGATCAGATTCGTTCAGCCATGAAGCAGGCCGGTTACCCGTCTTAATCGACGATGTGAATCGTTCGTCGCCGACCTTCCAGCCGCCGCCGCCATGCGGGTGGTGAAGAAGGTCGGCGGACGACGGCTCAGCCGGCAGGAGCGTCAGGCTTACTTGATTCTCCTGCCGGCCGTCGGCATTGTCTTCGTCATCGTCACCATCCCATTCGTCCTCGTCGTCATGCAGTCGTTCAGCGCGGACGACGGCTCGTGGGTTGGGTTCCGAAATTTCTCCCGGGCCCTTGGCAACCCGCTGCTTTACGACGCGATCCGTGCCACCGGCGTCTACACACTGATCGTCCTTCCCATCGAGATCCTGGTCGGCCTGGGTTTTGCTCTGCTCGTGCATCGGACCGTGCGCCGGCCAGGCTTGCGGGCGGCGATCTACGTGCTCGCCATCCTGCCCCTCGTCGTCCCACCCGTGGCCATCGGCGTGGTGGCGCGCTTGATCTACGCCCCGAGCTACGGCGTGCTGAACGTGATTCTCGAGCGGTTGGGCCTGATCCACCAGGAGATCGACTGGCTGGGCACGCCCACACTTGCGATGCTCTCGGTCGCCAGCGTCGACGTCTGGCAGTGGACCCCCTTCGTCTACCTGGTGCTTTTCTCAGGGCTGCAGACGGTGCCCCGCGAATCCGTGGAGGCGGCCCAGATCGATGGCGTCACCTGGTGGACTCAGTTCCTCTACATCGATCTGTTCTACCTGCGTCCGCTGTTCCTCCTCATCCTTTTCTTCAGGCTGGCCGATGTCCTGCGTGTGTTTGATCACATCTTTATCCTCACCGGCGGCGGCCCGGGCACGAGCACTCAGCTGCTCAGCCTCTACATGTATCGGGTCGAGTTCAAGTTCTTCGATATGGGACAGGCGGCTGCACTGGCGGTGGTGGTCCTGGTCTCGTTCAGCGTCATCTACACCCTCATCAGCCGGTTTCTGCCCCTGGAGCGCGCGTGAGACGCCGCCGTTCGGCCGCCGGCCTGGTGCGCATCGCAATCGCCTCGGTTGGCATCGGCGCCGCCGGCCTTATTTATGGATTCCCTCTGTACTGGCTGGTGGTCACCTCGCTCAAGAGCAAGGGAGAGCTGTTCGCCAGCTCCGTGCATCTGCTGCCGCACAACCCAACGTTGGCTGCCTATTCGAGCGTCCTGATCGACCGCGGATTCTTGGTCCTGCTCAAAAACAGCGTGATCGTCTGCATTTCGACTGTCCTGGTGACGCTGGCTTTCGGCCTGGTCATCACATATCCGATCACGCGATTGCAGGTTCCGGTCGCACTCCGCGTGAACATCCTCACGTGGGCTCTCTCCCTGCGATTTCTGCCTCCCATCGCTGTAGTCATTCCGTATTTCGCCATCGTGCGGACACTGCAGATCTACGACCAGCCCATCGCTCTCATCGGTATCTACTCATTGTTCAACCTGCCCTTTGCCATCTGGATGCTGAAGGGCTTCCTGGCAGAGATCCCACTCGAGCTCGAGGCTCATCCTCACCGCCACGCCTAACTCACAAACCTTTCCGGTCGGCGTGCAGGGCCTCGTCACTCAGTTCGAGATCATCTGGAACGACATGGCCGCGGCCGGTGTGATTGCCATGGCGCTCCCCCTCATCCTGATGGTGATTGGCCGCAGATACATCGTCGCCGGCCTGACCTTCGGGGTGATTCGGGAAAAGTGACCGCGGCCATTTACCTCAACGGGGCCACCCTCATGACGACCCCCACTGAGGGTGTGTTGGCGATCGCTCGGAAAGCCGGCTATGCGGGCATCGAGGCGCGCGCTGAAAGGCTGCTGAAATACACCGCCGAAGTTCGGGCCATGGCCGAGATGGTGCGACCCGACGAGGTGCTGACGCTCAATGGAGTGCCCTTGACCCTGCGGCCGGATGGCCAGATGGACCGCGAACTACTCGATGCGGAGCTGCTCCCACGGCTTCGCATCTGCAACGAGATTGACACCCACTGTCTAATCGCGATCCCTCCACGAGCGCCGGGACTGGAAACCCGCCGGGCAATCGCCGGCACACGAGACGCGCTCGAGCTGGCCCGCGACCGCGCAGATGCTGTGGGCGTCCGGATCGCGTTCGAGTTCCTCGGTTTCCCTGACTGCCCTATCAACACACCGGCGATGGCCGCTGAGGCGGTCGATGGTATCGACGGGATCGAGCTGGTGCTCGACTCCTGCCACTGGCACGCGAGCGGCAGCCAGCCGCTAGGCGGCTTTCCCATCGGCCACCTCGCCCTGGTCCACCTCAATGATGCGCCGGCGAAGCCTCCTCGGGAGATCGAGGATGCCGATCGGGTGCTTCCCGGCGACGGTGTTATCAGGCTTTTCGACCTGATCGATGAGCTCAAATCGGGCGGCTACGCAGGGCCTTGGAGTCTCGAGACGTTCAACTCCTCGTTTTGGATGGAGGACCCTCACGCGGTTGCGGGCAGGGGATTCGCGGCAGTGGCACGCATCCTGGAGTAAATAGCGTGATGCGCTAATCCTCGGAAACATCCAGCGCAAGGACCTCGAGCAATGGTTGCGCCAACATAGTTGAGCGATCGATTGCGATCGCAGCAAGTTATCCGAAGCACCCCCGGACCGCAGCCACATATCAGCGGCGCCGCGCCTCCTCCATCGATGCGTTGACCCTGACAACCGCCTTAGCCTCGTCAAGCCATAAACGGCATCAGCTCCATCGGCATTGTCACAAAGGGCCGCATCATGTCGCGGTCCTCATGCTCGAGGATGTGACAGTGGTACATGTAGCGGCCGCTGTAGTTGGTGAAGCGGACGGCGATCTCGACCACCTCGTTCGGGTTGACGCGCACGGTGTCCTTGAGTCCGCGCTCGTTGTCGTCGATCGCGTGGTCGAGCTGGTCGGCTGGGTCGCGTTCGAGCGTGACCGCAGCTGTAATCACGAGATCTTCGATGCCCCCTTTGGCGATCTCGTAGCGGATTGGGCGTCGCGACAGAATCCGAAATGGGTCGAGGTGGACGTGGATCGGGTGAGTGTCGCCGGTCAGGTTAATGAGCTGCCAGACCTCGTACTCGCCGAGCACCGGGAAGAACGTCGTCACGTCCTCGAAGTGCGCCGCAACTGCGCGATACCGCGTTGTAATGCCATTGTCGGTGACAGTCAACAGACCGGTGCTGTCCGAATCCTCCACCGGTGCGAGCTCGCGCATGGTGAGCATGTTCGGCTCGCCTTCGAGCTCGCGCTCGACCAGCGCAATCGCTCGGCGCTTCGCGTCCGCCAGTTCCTCGGGTGAGGGCGCGCCGTAATCGGTCGCGAGTGCGGCCGGGAAGACCCGGCGCTGGGCCGAGCCCGGGACCACTCTGAAGCGCATCACCTCCGGATGCGGGAGCAGTCCGGCGAGATCGGCCGCCGTCTCGGCCCGAGCCGCAGCGAACGGAGAGCCGTCGAAGGGAGCCTTTGCCGTGTTGAGCAGCGTCAGCACGCTTCCCGGCCCGAGGTCGGAGAAATCAACCAAAAGGTCGGCGCGCTCCGCCGAAGCGAGCACCAGGCCATCCGAAGGCATGCGGGATGGGGCGCGAAACAGCCCATGGTCGGTTCCGATCTGCGTGATCCGATCGAGCTCGGGATCGCCGTTCCGGACAAGGACCAACCGATAGGTGCGCGCGTTAGAGGCGTTGATCACGCGCAAGCGATGGATGGCCGGCTGCACGTCAAGCGTCGGCCAGACCTTGCCGTTGACCACGGTGAATGGTGCGAAAGCCTCCATCACGTCGGGATCGGTCTTGTGAAGAAGGGCCCCGGTCAGCCTGCCTTGTTCGTCGAGGTCGAAATTGCGGTCCTGGATCAATAGCGGTACCTCGAATGGCGGTCCCTCTGGCAGACCCAGCTCGCGCTCGGGCTGATCACGCACGATCCACAGCCCGGCGAGCCCAGCGTAGACGTCGAACCTGGTGATGCCCATGACGTGGTCGTGGTACCAGAGCAGCGCCCCACGCTGATCCATTGGGTAGTGGAAGACGGCGGATTGACCGGAGGCGAGGAGGTTCTCCGCCCAGCCGTCGTAAACAGCCGGGGTCAGGCCACCATGCAGGTGCACGACCGCGTGGCCGGTCAGCGCTGCCGCGTTCCGGTCTGCGGTTCCACCGCTGAGTCCGGGGAGGCACTGTACCGGCACGCCTCGCGAATCTGCATGCGTTGGGGCCCTGGTCACCACTAGCGGGAACGGGCCCTCGAGCTCGTTGCGCCACTCGACGGTGACCGGGTGTCCCCGCTCGGCCTCGATCGTCGGGCCGGGGACCATCCCCTCGTAGCCCCAAATCTTCGATACCGGCAAGTCGCGGTGGAAGCGGTGCTCCCCCATCCGCATTCGCACAACAAGACTGCCGTGGTGCTCTTTCGCGATCAGGCGCTGCGGCAGAGGCAGACCGTCGATGAACGGCACGAGCTGGGGAACCAACGTTCGTGTCATGGGTCTGATTGTGCGATCGACCGCGGGCCGCTGCAACGATCTAAAGATGCGGGACACTAGAGAGGACGCGCGCGAGCGGGGCGCTAGCGGCCCTTCCACCGCGCGGCGCGTTTGGCGAAGAACGCTTCGATCCCTTCACGGAAGTCTTCGCTCATGTAGGCCTTGATGATCAGGTCCGAGGCTCCGCCGGGCGGGGTCATCTGAATGCGCATACGGCGCAGCGCCTCCTTGGTCGTCTCCAGCGTGAGCGGCGCATGCTCGGAAAGCAAGGAGGCGATCTCCATGACCCGCGGCTCCAACGCCTCTTCGGATTGGACCACCTCGTTCACGAGCCCGATCGTCGCCGCTTCGTCAGCGCCCACCAGACGCGCAGTGAAGATCAGCTCCTTCACGCGAGCGGCGCCGATCAGCATCGTCAGGCGCGCGAAGTTGGCCATTGAAAGCGTGTTTCCAAGCGTCCGCGCCATCGGGAAGCCAAATTTCAGCGTCGGAGTGCAGATCCGCAGGTCACATGCGGCCGCGATGGCGGCCCCACCGCCGGTGCAGGCTCCCGTGATCGCGGCTATCGCCGGCACCCGCATGCTTTCCAACGCCCCCAGCACGCCGTCCATCCGCTCCTCATAGGCGAGGGCATCCTCCTTCTTGTCGAAGGCGCGGAACTGCGAGATGTCGGTGCCGGCGGCGAATGCACGCCCGCCGGCCCCTGTGAACACGACCGTCCGCACCGACGGATCGGCGTCGACCTCGAGGCAGACCTCACGGATCCGGTCGTACATCGCGAACGTAAGAGCGTTGCGCGCCTGCGGGCGGTTGAGCGTCAGCCAGACGATCTCGCCGGAGTCCCCCCGCCGTTCCTCGAGCAGCTCCACCTCGCTCATGTCCCGCCCAGGACCCCCTTTGCTTTGAGCTCCGAGATCTCGGCGTCGGACCTCCCGAGCGCCCGCAGCACCTCCGACGTGTGTTCCCCCAACACCGGCCCGGCCGAACCCTGCCGCACCGGGGTCTCAGAGAAATGGATCGGAGAGCCGATCTGCTCGACGTCGCCAAGGCGCGAATGCCGTCCCTTCCAGAAGAAGGCGCGCGCCTGCAGCTGTGGGTCGTGGGAGACCTGGTCGTAGGTCTGGATCTCGGCGCACGGCACGCCCGCAGCCTGTAGCTGGGATACCCAGAATGCACGCGGCTTGCGCGACGTCACCTCTTCGATCATCGGAATCAGAACGTCGCGACGTGCATGCCGCGACGGGTTGTCCTTGAAACGCTCGTCCTCTGCCCACTCCGCGTGGCCGAGAACATCGCAGAACGACCGCCAGTTGCGGGGCGTGGTGGCGCCGATGGTGAAGAAGCCATCGGCGGCATGGACCGCCTGGTAGGGCGCCGCGGTCTGGTGCGCGGAACCCAACGGGCCCGGAATCTCCCCTGTCGCGAAGTAGCGCCCCGCCTCCCACACCTCCAGCGAGACTCCAGCCTCGAACAACGACACGTCGATGAACTGCCCGCGGCCGGTCTGCTCACGCACACGCAGGGCAGCAAGAGCACCAATCGTGCCGTAAAGCGCGCAGACCAGATCGCAGATCGGCACACCGACCTTGATCGGGCCGCCATCAGGTTCGCCCGTGATCGACATCAGGCCGCTCATCGCCTGGGCCATGATGTCCAACCCCGCCAGCTGAGAATAAGGACCGGTCTGACCCCAGCCCGAGGCGGCCACGTAGACAAGGCCTGGATTGAGCCCCGAGAGCTTCTGGTAGTCGAGCTCGAGGTCGGTCATCGTCCCCGGACGCAGGTTCTCGACGATCACGTCCGAGCTCCGGACGAGCTCACGGAAAACATTCTTGCCTTCGGGCTCCTTGAGGTTGATCGCGAGCGACCGCTTGTTCCGATTGAGGCGGATGAAAGGCGATGACTCACCGTCAAGGAAGGGCGCCGAGTCGCGCGCGCTGTCGCCGCCCTCGGGATTCTCGACCTTGATGACATCGGCGCCGAGGTCGGCCAGCTGCATGGCGCAGAAAGGACCGGCCATGTAATTGCCGACCTCGATGACCCTGATGCCGGTCAGAGGATGGTTCGGTATCTCTTCGTCATCCCCGACCGATGAATGGCATCTTCGTCGCCATCACGGTCATGAACTGGACATTGGCATCGAGCGGCAAGCTGGCCATGTACAGGACTGCACTCACCACGTGCGAGACGTCGATTCGTGGCTCGACCTCGACGTCCCCGTTCGCTTGCATAACGCCTTTGACCATGCCCTGCGTCATTTCGGTGGCCGCGTTGCCGATGTCGATCTGGCCACAGGCAATGTCGTACTTGCGGCCGTCCAGGGATGTCGACTTGGTCAAGCCGGTGATCGCGTGCTTCGTCGCCGTGTACGGAGCGGAGTTCGGTCGCGGCGAATGGGCGGATATGGAGCCATTGTTGACGATCCGTCCACCGCGAGGCACCTGGCTCTTCATGAGCTTTATCGCTTCCTGGGTGCAGAGAAACGCGCCAGTGAGGTTGGCGCCGACGACCGCGCTCCACTGTTCATACGTGAGGTCTTCAAGCGGCACTGGTGGAGCGCCCAGTCCTGCATTGTTGAAGAGGAGATCCAGCCGCCCGAACGCCTCAGCAGTCTGCGCGAAAAGAGCCCTGACCGACCGCGGGTCGGCGACATCCGCCTGAACAATGAGCATTCGCGCTCCCAGTTTCGATCCCTCGGCAGCTGTGGCCTCCAACGGCTCTTTGCGACGGCCGGCCACAACCACGGAGTACCCCTCCTCCGCAAGACCAAGGGCAACAGCCTTCCCGATTCCAGTGCCGCCGCCGGTGACGACGGCCACCCGGGCCATCGAATCCATTCTCATCCCCTCCAAGATTTCTCGCCGCGAGGGTACCCTGTTGCGTGATAGCCTGACGGCCGGTGCCCGCTCGCATCGTCTGCTTGTCTCCTTATTCGAAAGGGCAGGTTGAAGGTCTCTTCGCCGGCCGTCATGCCGTCGATGCGGTGACCGTCCCCGATCCCCCCGCTCCCGAGGCGGTGCTTCGGGAATGCTCGATGGCTGACCTTGTCATCGCCGACAAGCGACACAAACACCGCCTGCCCCGCGAGGTCCTGGAGCAGATGCGCCGGTGCCTACTGATCCAGATGCCCGCGGTCGGTTTCGACGTCATCGACCACCGTGCAGCCGCGGAGTTCGACATCGCGGTCGCCAACTCCGCCGGCTACAACCGGGACGGCGTCGCCGATTGGACTGTCATGGCGATCCTGAACCTGGTCCGCCGGGGATCCTGGGGCGATCGGCGCATGCGGGAAGGCGGCTGGCCCAAACCCGAGATGCTGGGCCACGAGCTGGCCGGGCTGACGGTCGGCATCGTTGGACTCGGAAACGTCGGCTCCGCGCTCGCCACCCGACTGCTTGCCTTCGGTTCCCGCGTGGTCTATGCGGATATCGTGGAAAGAAGTTTCTCCGGCGTGCGGCGAGTCCCCTTTGTCGACCTTCTGGAGCTTGCCGACGTGGTCTGCGTGCATGTGCCGCTGGACAAGACGACCCATCCGCTTATCGACGCGGCGGCGCTCAAGCGCATGCGGAAGGGTGCATTCCTGGTCAATGCGTCGCGCGGGCCGGTGGTGGACGAGAAGGCACTGATCGCCGCCCTGGAGTCGGGCCACCTGGGCGGCGCCGGGCTGGACGTCTTCGAACAGGAGCCGACGCCGGCCGACAACACGCTTCGGCGGATGGAGAACGTCTTCTTCTCACCCCACATGGCCGGCTTTACCGTGGAGGCGGAGGCGCGGGCGTTGGAAATAGTCCGCGACAACCTGACCCGTGTGTTGGACGGCGAGGAGCCGTTCAACGTGGTCAACGGAGTCAGACTGGGCGCCCGGCTCAAGCGGTGATGCGCGCCGAGCTGGATCCATCCGTACTGGAGGCGCTGAAGCCCTTCGACTCGCCCACCCTGAGCAATGCCATCGAGACCTTTGCGATCCGGCCGCGGGACGAGGGCTACATGTCAATGGACATCCGGTGCATGTTCCCCGAGCTGGGGCCGCTGGTCGGATATGCGGCGACCGCAACAATCCGTGCGCGTGGGCCGGTGGAGGGCGACCAAACAGCGCTGTATCAGCATGTGCGCGATGTGCCCGGGCCGCGTGTGGTCGTGGTGCAGGATCTGGACGAGCCGCCCGGTTCCGGCTCGCTCTGGGGCGAGGTGAATGCCACCATTTTCGGAGCCCTGGGCTGCGCGGGCTGCGTCACCGACGGCTGCGTCCGCGACCTGAAAGAGGCGCGCGCAATGGGCTTCCAGTTCTTCGCCCGCGGGCCGGGCGTGTCGCATGCCTACGTGCGGGTGGAGACCGCCGGCCAGCCGGTGACAGTGGGTGGACTGCAAATCAGCCCCGGTGACCTCATCCACGCCGACCAGCACGGCGTGCTGTTGATTCCGCGCGAGGTCGCGGCTGAGCTGCCGGCCGCGGCCGAGCGAGTCATCGGTGCGGAGCAGAGCCTGCTGAAGTGGGTGCGCTCATCGGATTTCGACGCCGACGAGCTGATCGAGAGACGGCGCATCATGCACTAATGCGGCTCCAGCGGCTTTCCTGTGCGCCCTGTTTGCGGACACGTACGCAAGGGGCCTGGGTACGGGCGTCGTCAGATAAGCCGAGGCGATCCTAGCCTTTGACGGCGCCCGCGGTCATACCCGCGACGAAGTAGTCGACGAAGAACGAATAAAGCACGGCGACTGGGACGGAGCCCAGCAGCGCAGCGGCCATCAGCTCGCCCCAGAAGAACTCGTCACCGTGGATGAGCTCCTGGGTGACGCCGACCGGGATGGTCTTGACCAGGCTGTCGTTCATGAAGATCAGGGCGTAAAGGAATTCGTTCCACGAAAGGGTGAAGGCAAACAGCGCGGCGGCAAGTATGCCCGGGACTGCCAGGGGGATGGCGATCCGCAGCATGGCCTGGATGCGGGTTGCTCCATCCACCAAAGCCGCCTCTTCCAGCTCATGCGGTATGCCTTTGAAGAAGCCCATCAGCATCCATGTGCAGAAGGGGACCAAGAAGGTCGGATACGTGAGGATCAGCGCCCACAGGTTGTTGAAGAGGTGCAGCTCTCGGATGACGAAGGTCAGCGGCAGGAAGAGCAGCGTGGGTGGCACCAGATAGGTGACAAAGATTCCCCAGCCGATGGAGTCGGCGCCGCGGTAACGCAGGCGTGCCAGCGAGTAGCCCGCCAGGACACTGCAGAAGAGGGAGATGAGCGTGGAGACGATCGCCACGATCGCTGTGTTCAAGGCCCAACGCGGGAAGTTCGTTTGAGTGAAGAGGTGCTGGTACCAGGCAAGGGTCGGGTCCCGGACCCACAGCGGGCTGACCGAGAAATCGAACAGCTCGGAGGCCGACTTGAACGACGTGACCGCCATCCAGTAGAACGGAAACAGCGTCACCAGCAGTAAGAGGAGCAGCGGGATGTAGATGCGCATCGTGCGGCCGGCCAGGCTGTCGCCGATGGCGCGGCCGGCCCTCGGCTTGCGAGTCTTGGGCTTTATCACCCCGGGCTGGGCAGACGGGGCGGTGCTTTGCACAGCCATCTACTCGGGCCTTCGGAGCATGAACAGGACCATGGCGACCACGAGCGTGAGCAGGGGGAAGAGCACCAGCGAGATGGCGGCTCCCAGGCCGATGGCGCCCCCTGGAATCCCCCACTGGTAGGCCCAGATGGAAAGCAGCTGGGTGCTGTTGTAGGGCGCCCCGTTGGTGAGCACGAACGGCCCCTGGAAGTCGGCGAAGGTGAGGATGGTCGAGAGCAGCAGCACGACCAGCAGCACCGGCCGCAGCAGCGGAATCGTGATGTTGGTGAACTGCTGCCAGCGTCTGGCGCCGTCCACCCGGGCCGCCTCGTAAAGGTCGACCGGGATGACCTGCATGCCGGCCAGGAAGGCGATGGCGTAAAAAGGCGTGCCGCGCCAGACGTTCACGATCATCAGCGCCGCCATCGCGTTGGCGGGCACCCCGAGCCAGTTGGGTCCGGGATAGTGCACCAGGTGCGTGTTCACCAACAGCCAGTTGATGACGCTGAACGTGGGGTCGAACATCCACCTCCAGGCCTCGTAGCTGAGCACGGTCGGGATGATGTAAGGAAGGAGCAGGGCCGCCCGCACGAAGCGTCGAAACGGGAAGACCTGGTTCAGCAACAGCGCCATGACCAGCCCGAGACCGAGCTTGAACACGGTCGTGACTCCCGTGTAAAGGAAGGTGTTCACCAGGGCCTGGTAGAAGACGCCGTCCGTGTTGCGAAACTCGAAGCGGTAGTTCCCGAGACCGATGAAATTGCCCACGTTCCCGAGCTCGGAGTCGGTGATCGACAACCAGATCCCGAAAAGGAAGGGGTACAGCAAGAAGATGCCCAGGACGACAAGGGTTGGAAGCAGCAGAAGGTACCCGAGCGGCGCCTCGCGGTCGTAGATGCGCACGCGGCGGTGCCACACAGGGACCGCGTCAGCACGGGTCGCGGTCCCCATCTCTAAGAGCCCACGCCAGCTGCGGTCAGGGCCGCTCGAAAATCGCCTTCAGCGACGTTTCCGCCGCTGAGACCGCGGCTTCAATGTCACCTGTGCCGCCGTTGGCCAACGCCTTGGCGAACATGTCGGCCACGATGAACTGCGTCTGAGACTGGGCCGTCTTCTTGCTTGGCAACGCCGGCCAGCCTGGCCACTTGCCCGGCGCCACCACGTCCTGAAAGGCCTTCAGCTTGGGGTCGGCTGCGAATACGGGGTCGTTATGGAAGCCATCGAATGGGCCGGCGTTGTAACCGGCCGCGATCGTCGTCCACTTCATGTACTGGGTCTTGTCCATGAGGTACAGGAGCATCGCCCTGGCGGTCTCCGCATCCGGCGACCACTTCATCACGGCGTGGTTGAAGATCAGGTTCATGGCGAAGGTGCCCTTGGGACCGGCTGGCATAGGAGCGTTGTTGGTCACGTCCGTGTAATGGTGGAACTCGACCTTCTCGCGGATGTAGATGCTGGCTCCGTTCAGCGTCCCGCTGATGCGGTCGGCGTGGTAGGCCTGGTTGTTGTCCGGGTCGAGCCACTCGGGGTGCACGACGAAGCCGGCCTTGACGGCCCCCTGTGCCCATTTGATTGCGTTCCGCGTCTCCTGGGAGTTGATGGCGACCGTCTTGCCGTCGGCATTGACCTCCTTGCCGCCGAAGCCCCAGAGCACCGGGTTCCACATGGTCAGGGAGTCGCCATAGGCGTGTCCATCGGTCTGCGAGATCGGCTTGCCGGTCGACTTCAGCTTTCCGGCGGCGGTGGTGAGCTCGTCCCAGGTGGTGGGGAAAGCGCTGACGCCGGCCTGCGTGAAGTAGTCGGTGCGGTAGCTCCAGGCGTTGGGCACGATCGTGTAGGGCATCGCCCGCCAGACGCCGTCGACTTTGCAGTAGGCCTCGTTGACGGGGTCAGGCTTCCCCAGCTTGCTGATCAGGATGTTGACGTCGTTGGTGAGGTCCACGCAGGAATTGGTGTAGAGGTGCGGCCATGCGTACTGCATCTGGATGATGTCAGGACCAGAGTTGGCTTCGACCGCGGCGGCCGTTTTGGGCTGCAGCTGGTCGCCGGTGACGGTCTCGATCGCGACCGTCACGCCGTTGGCGTCACCCCATTCGGCCGCCTGGCGCTTGAACTCGGTGTCGGCTTGCTTGACGAAGCTGGTCCACTGCAGAAGCCGAATCGAGGCGCCCTTGCGCGGCTTGGGAATGGTGGCGGTGGGGGTCGGATTAGACTGGGGGCCGCAGGAGATGAGTATCTCGGGGAAGGCCATGGTGGCCACGGCCACCCCGGCCGTTTGGAGAAATTTTCGGCGCGACCAGCCGGTCTTGGCCCTCTTCTTAGCTTTCGCCATAACAGGTACCCCCCTTTCTAATTCAAACCGGGACGCCCTGGAAAACCCAATCTTAACTCCCGCCCGCTGATGTACCTGGCCGAGCTGCGCGCCCGAACCGAACCGATCCGGCTGGGCGTGGTCGGCATCGGCCGCATGGGCCGGGGTGTGGTGGACCAGGTGGCGACGATGCCGGGAATGCGGGTGATGGCCGCCGCCGACGTGGACCTCGGCCGCGCCGAGGCGTGCCTGCGCGAGAACGGCGCCGACCCTGTGGTCACCGATGAGCTGGGACCGGCCCAGGACGCTCTGCGGCGCGGGCGGCCGGTCGCCACTGCCGACGCGGGCCTGATGCCGCAACTGGAGCTTGACGCGTTGGTGGAGGCAACCGGGCTCCCGGAAGTGGGGGCTCGGGTGGCGGCTGACGCTATCGAGAACCGCCGCCATGTGGTGATGCTCAACGTGGAGACGGACGTTGTCGTGGGACCGATCCTGGCCGAGCGGGCACGGCGCGCGGGCGTCGTCTACACGCTCGCGGCGGGCGACCAACCGGGCGCTATCTTCGAGCTCGCCGAGTGGGCGCAAATGCTGGGATTCGAGGTCGTGTGCGCCGGCCGTGGGACAGTGCTGTTCCCAGATGACCACCACGCCACAGCCGATACGTACCGAGAGCAGGCGGAGCGCAACCGGAACAACCCCAAGATGTACTGCTCGTTTCGCGATGGAACCAAGTCGCAAACGGAGATGGCGGCGGTCTCCAACGTCCTGCGTATGCCGCCCGAGGTCCGCGGCATGCACGAGCCTTACTCCCGCTGGCAGGATCTGGGCCGCGTCTTCAGCCTGGACAAGGACGGGGGCATCTTGCGCTCGAGTGGGGTGGTCGACATGGCCAACGCCATCGACCCCGACGGCCATTACGTGCACGAGGACAAAGTCTTCCCCGGCATCTTTGTCGTGGTCACTTCCGACCACGCCGGGGTTCGCTCGTCCATGGGTTCGATGTTCGAGCCCGGGTTCGGCGGCACGGCCCAGCAATGGGGCCCCAACTGGGGCCTCTTCCGTCCGTATCACCTGGCCTGCATCGAGGTGCCGGTGTCAGTCGCGCGAGCTGTGTTACAGGGCCGGCCGACCGGTGACCTGCGTGGGGGGATGGTGGCCGAGCTGATCGCGGTCGCCAAGCGGGACCTGAAGCCGGGCGACGAACTGGACGGCGCCGGCGGGTACACCGTGTATGGGCTGTCGGAGCGCTACGAGCTGGCGCGGGAGAAACGCCTTCTACCCTTCGGATTCGCTTATCGCGGACGACTGAAGCGAGTCGTGGCGAGGGACCAGGCGCTCAGCTGGGACGACGTCGAGGATGAGCCTTCTGGTTTCTTGTATGAGCTCCGTCGGGAGCAGGACCGGCTCTTCGACTAGCAGTTTGTAGCCCTGGCGGCGCTACTCTGATCAGCGCTGATGGACGGCGTCCACGTTGGCCGCAGCGGGCTGCAGGTGAGCAGGCTTTGCTTGGGCACGATGATCTTCGGCAGCCAGCGCGACCAGTCAGAGGCTTTCGCGATCATGGACATGGCCGCGGAGCTGGGGATCGACTTCCTAGACGTAGCCGATGTGTACCCGGTTCCGCCCTCGTCAGAGACCTGGGGCCGCACGGAGGAGATCGTCGGCGCCTGGCTGCAGGGCAAACGCGAGCGCTTCGTGGTGGCGACCAAGTGCGTCAACCGCGTCGGCATCTACCGCAACGACTCCGGGGGCAGCCGCAAGCACGTGATCGAAGCTTGCGAGGCCAGCCTGCGACGTCTCAAGACTGACCGTGTCGACGTGTATTACCTACATCACTCGGACCTCGATGCGCCAATGGACGAGACCCTCGAGGCCCTTGACCGCCTCGTGCGGGACGGCAAAGTCCTCTACATCGGCGTTTCGAACTTCGAGGCCTGGCAGGTCGCGATGGCGATGGAGGCAATCGCGCATTCCAACCTGGCACGCATCGCGGTTCTACAGCCTCGCTACAACCTGCTCAACCGACCGTACGAGCGCGATCTGCTGCCGCTGGCGCGGGCGTCGGGCATGGGCGTGGTGCCATACAACCCTCTCGGCGCCGGCGTGCTGACGGGCAAGTACAAGCGCGGCGAGGAGCCGCCCGCCGAGTCCCGCTTCGCACAAGGCGACTACGGAAAGATGTACCAGGGCCGCTATTGGAGTGAGCGCATGTTCGACGTTGCAGACGCGGTAGTGGAGCTCGCCCGGGAGAACGGTTGCACGCCCGCGCAGCTTGCCGTGGCCTGGCTGTTGGCGCAGCCGGACGTGACCGCACCCATCATCGGCGCCTCCAGGCCCGACCAGTTGATGGAAACGGCGAAGGCGGTGGGGCTGAGTCTCTCCGAGGCTACATTGCAGCGGTTGGACGAAGTCTCGCAGCCATTTCGGTAGTGGTGGTCCTCTCCCGACGGGCACGATGACCTCCAATGTCCTCAGCCACGCTCACCTCCGCCATGCGCGGGAGTGTCAAGCATCAACCGAACCGGGTGTAAGGCATCAGCCGAACCACTTTTATCGTTGTTCAACCGAATCAGCGTGCATTTTTGGCTCCCCTTAGGGGAAGCTCTTCGAACGCTCGTTCTGGCGCCAACGACCGAGATCCGCGAGACGATCATCATTTCCGCTTGGCCGAAAGACCTGGTCAGATCATGCGCGCTCGAGCGATTTCTAGCCTAACGCGGCCGTGTCCATTACCCCGGTCGGGGCCGCCCGCCGCTGATGTAGACGGGAACGTTGGCAGGAACTTGGGCTGCCGGCGCGCCTGCATTGCATGCTCAAAGCCCGACGCGACCTTGATCAGAGTCGGTTCACTGAACGCCGTACCGTAGAACGAGACTCCGACCGGTAGCAAGTCGTAGCTCATGCCGGAGGGCACATTGATGATTGGGTACCCGACGATCGCGGCCGGTGAGGGCGTTCCCGACGACGTGAAGTGGTCACCGTTGACGAGGTCCGTCGTCCAGGCCGGACTGTCAGTCGGTGCCACGATGGCGTCCAGCGAGTTCGCCGCGAGCAAGGTGTCGATTCCCTCGGTCGCACCGAATAACTGGTCATTGTCAAGCGAGGCATTGTAAGCGGCGATCGTTGCCAGATCCGTGATGTCCGTGTCGCGCGCCGCGATCATCAACTCCTGGCCGAAGAACTGGAGCTCTTGATTGGCATGTGCAGAGTTGAAAGCGATTACGTCGTCGATGGTGTGGATCGTGGTTCCGATCCTCGACGCAAGGTAAGCGTCGAGGTCTTTGTGGAAGTCAAAGAAGAGGACCACGATCTCATCCCCGAACGAGAAGATGCTGTCGAAGTGCGGAAAGTCAACCGGAATGAGAATCGCGCCGGCGGTTGTCATAGTCGCAAGCGCGGCGTCAAAGAGCGCTGCCATCTTTAGGTTTGGCCCGTCATATTGCTGCGCCACCCCGATACGCGCGCCACGGAGGCCGTTTGGATTGAGGAATTCGGTGTAATCGGCCGGGATAGTAGGCCTGGTCCGACCGGTACCCCTCCAGCCAAGCGGCACGCCGCCCGTCGCGGTGTCACGGCCGTCAAACGACGACGAGGCGATCGCGCTCAGCACAGCAGCCGCGTCAGCCACCGTCCTCCCGTGGGGACCTACCGTGTCTTGGGTATGCGAGATCGGAATCACGCCGGCCCGGCTCACCAACCCGACGGTCGGCTTGATGCCCACCACCCCGCAGTTGTTCGCCGGCCCGACGATACTGCCGTCGGTCTCGCTGCCGATCGCCACGGATGTGAAGTTCGCCGCCACCGCTGCCGCCGAGCCGGAGCTGGAGCCCGACGGGTTGCAGTCGATGATGTACGGGTTGCTGACGAAGCTTCGCCGCGACCATGGAATCCTGCACCGGTGGCGGAATTCCGACAAGCGCCAACGACCCCGCCGCCGTCTGCATCTTGTCGTGGGTGTCGATGTTGTCCTTGAGCAAGATAGGAATGCCATGAAGCGGCCCGCGCGGTCCGTTCTGACGCCGCTCCTGGTCGAGGGCGCGGGCGATCGCCCTGGCGTCAGGGTTCAGCTCAATGATGGAGTTCACCCGCGGGCCTCCCTGGTCCAGACTCCCGATCCGGTTCAGGTAGAAGTCAAGGAGGCCAACAGCCGTTAGCTCTCCCTTGCTCATCAGCACCTGGAGTTCGACGATCGTCTTTTCGTTGAGTTCGCTGGGCGCGGACACGGCGGTGATCTCGTTTGCCGCCAGCCCGGCGACCGATGCTCCGACCCCGGCCAGGGCGCCCAGTTTGAGCGCGTCACGGCGCGTGAGCTTGGATGACCAAGGACGGCTACTTTCGTCAGACATGGATCCCCACCTCCACTCCAACCGCCGTAGAAAGTGGACCTAGTTTACGCGCGCCAGGGAAATCCCTCGGGCTTCATACCTCGCCCTCCTCTCCCTGCTTCTCATTGCGTCGGAGCCACTTGTAGTAGCTCGCCCTGGTGGCGCGTAGTAACGGTCGCTGAATGCCACGTTTCCGTCGCCGAGTTGCGTTCCGTGTTAACTCTCGTTCGGTCAACTCGGTTACCTCCCTTCAACTAGGAGAGGACCTCAGTGTCAACGAACTCCGTCAGTTTCAGAAGGCATCACGCGGGACGCTTTTGTCGTGCTTCATCGAACCTCCTGTTCGCGGCAATCATGTGTCGCTCGCGATTGGTGCACTCACCACTTGAATCCGGGGCCGAATCAGCACAAAGATTTGGCTCCGGACCAGGGATTCGAACCCTGAACCTTGCGGTTAACAGATCGCTGAAGCCCGTTCAGAAGCGGCGATCCGAATTCGCTGGACGCCGTTGAGTGCCACCAAATGACGCCGTTTGCCACCGGCGTTGCTGTACGAGGCGCGCTTGCCCGTGACCGTGCGGGGAGGTTCCACCGTCCCACGGTTTTGAAGATCGACGTTCTAGCGTCCGTTTAGGGTTCCAGACGTCCGCGAAATCCGCCGATGCGCATCTTCGTATCCGCCGCGGTTGCCATGTTGGCTGTCAGTTCGGCTGTCACGGGGCCGCCTCTAACCTGCGCCGCGCCGGTCATCTCCGTTGCCGCCGAAAGCGGCCCTTCCCAACCGCTCCCGATAGCTGCATCATTGGCCTTATCGCCTTCGGGGGCTCCCTGAGCCCGGAGCTGGATGTGGCTGGCAGAGGCAGATAGTCGAGGAGAACAACCGATGCGAATGTTCAACCGACGCTTTCTGAGGGTCGCATCAGCCCTTGGCGCAGCTTGCCTTGCACTGACGGTCTCGATCCCGCTCTCGACCGCCTCGGCCGCTCCACTAACCCTCGCTCCCGGGGGCCCGGGCGCGCTCTCTCATTTCGACCTGGCACGGAAGGACTGTCTCGGCACGGCCGCCGACACCGCGTCAAAGGTCTGGTACACGGTCGCGGGCGGCGTCCTGAGCGACGTCTACTACCCGACCATCGACAACACCAATGTTGAGACGCTTCAGTACATCGTCACCGACGGCTCGACGTTCACCGATCTGCAGAGCCGTGACATGACGTACGGCGTGCGCGCGGTAGACCCAGGTGGTATGGAATGCCAGGTCACCGCGACCGCGAAGAGCGGCGCATACCGCATCGTCACCGACTACTTCCCCGACCCCGGTCGCAACACGCTCCTGATGAAGGTTCGCGTCCACAACTTGACGCACTCCGACCTCCAGGTTTACGTGCGCTTCGATGCGAGCGTGAACGGTAACGGAGGAGGCGGCGCCGGCAATGGCGGTGGCGACTCCGCGACGGTCGACAGCTCGACCGGCCATGCTGTCCTCGTCTCATACGACACGCGGACCGAGACCAATGCCGTGAACCGCGACTACGCACAGCCGGTCTTCGCAGCGCTCGACGGTCCGTTCGACCAGGCGACGAGCGGCTTCGTGGGAACGACGAGCGACGGACTCAGCGAACTCGACGCTTCGCATGGTCTCACGCGGCTCTACAAAGATGCTGTGAACGGCGACGTGGTGCAGACCGGACGACTCGCGCTGTCACCGCGCGCCAACGGGTCGGTCACGCTCGCACTGGGCTTCGGCCGGGACGCGACCACCGCAATCGCGAGCGCAGAGGGATCACTGAACTCTAACCTCGACACCGTACGCGGTTCTTACGAAGTGGGTTGGCAGGCCTACGACGCCGGACTCAGTCCGCCACCGCATAACATCTCTGGCCTGAGCGAGGCGGCCGTGCACCAGTTGGCCGGCGAGTATTACCTGAGCGCGAACGTGATCAAGGCTTCAGAGGACAAGACGTTCTCGGGCGCGATCGTGGCGAGTCTTTCGTCTCCGTGGGGCCAAGCGGTCTCCGCCGGCGATCCGAACAACACCTTCTTCGGCTCGTACCGCGAGGTGTTCTCGCGCGACCTGTATGAAGCGTGGACCGGACTGGTGGCGGACGGAGACCTTGCCACCGCGCGGGACGCGGTGGCGTTCCTCTTCGATCGGCAGCAGCAGCCCGACGGCTCGATGCCGCGCAACAGCCTGATCAACGGCAAGCTCGCGCCCGACTCCTTCAACACACAGCTGGACGAGTGCTCGTACCCGATCCTGATGGCGTGGACGCTCGGGATGACCGATTCGGCGCTGTACACCCAGCATATCCGCGCGGCCGCGTACTTCGTCGTCTCACATGGTCCGAGCTTCGGCCCGGAGCGGTGGGAGGAGCAGGGTGGATTCTCGCCCTCGACAATCGCAGCGGAGATCGCCGGCCTGATCTCCGCGGCGGACATCGCCGAAGTCAATGGCGACGCGGCCTCGGCCCGCGTGTTCCGGGCCACCGCCGACCAGTGGCAGCGCTCGATAAAGGGCTGGACGGTGACCACGACCGGGCCGCTCGCATCGCACCCGTACTTCATCCGCCTTTCGAAGACCGGCGACCCCAACGCTGCGATCTCGTACAACCTCGGCAACGGCGGGCCGACGCTCGACCAGCGCACGGTCATCGACGCCGGCTTCCTCGAGCTGTCGCGGTTGGGCGAGCTGGCCGCGTCCGACTCGGCGATCCAGGAGTCGCTGCCCGTGGTCGACGCCAACATCGAGAGCATCACGCCCAGCGGGCCGGGGTGGCACCGCTACAACGGAGACGGATACGGTGACGGTTCGGGTGACGGTCACCCCTGGGCGCCCAGCGGCAAGGGCACCGGCCACCTCTGGCCGGCGCTTTCGGCCGAGCGAGGCGAGAACGGGCTTCAGACAGGCGACGCGACGGAGGCGATCGCGCTCCTGCAGGACATGCAGAGCTTCGCTTCCGGCGTCGGCCTGATCCCGGAGCAGGACTGGGAACTGCCTGACCTCGCACCCTCGCCCTATGGCACCGATCCCACGGTCGCCTCGATCGGATTCGTCGACGGGAAACCCGCGGGATCGGCGGCACCGCTCACATGGTCGGCGGGCGCGTTCGTCCGGCTGGCCGCCGACATCGGAGCCGGCACGACGCTCGATCAGCCGGCCAACACCACCGACCGCTACGTGACCCACCACCAGGGCACCACGACGCTCGCCATCACCTCACCCGCCAACCAGTCGGCGATCAGCGGATCGCCGGTCACGGTCACGGGCACGACCGCGGCGGGGAACGAGGTTTCGGTCGCGGCGACCAACGTCGACACGTCGTTCACCACCGCCACGGCGGAAACGACCGCGGCCGCCGATGGCTCGTTCAGCGCTTCGGTCGCCGTTTCGCCGGGCACGACCGTGATCACGGTCGCGGCGAGAGCGGCCGATGGAAGCACAGCTCACGCGAGCCGCACGGTCGTGTGGGACTTCGTTCCCGGGACCAAGATCCTCGACGTCGGCGACCCGACCGGCGATGACAACGGTCCAGGCAATTACGCCTATCCGACCGCGAGCGATTTCCACGCAGGAGCGTTCGACATCACAGACTTCCAGGTCTACGACGACAGTGCCGGCAGCGGGAACATCATCATCCGCGTCCAGATGCGCGACCTCTCTCCCACCTTCGGCAGCCCGCTCGGAGCTCAGCTGGTCGATGTCTACGTCCATGATCCGGGCGCCGCAACTTCCGCCACTTCGACGGCCGCATCATTCCCTCAGCGCAACTATCAGATCGCGCCGTCCGCGGCATGGAGTCGGCTGATCGAGGTGCAGGGTTTCGGTCAGCGATACATCGACGCGCACGCCACGACGCTGGGCACGATCTCGATCCGGGCGAACCAAATCTCGCGCTACATCACGTTCAGCGTGCCGGCATCGAGCCTCGGTCATCCTGGAAGTGGATGGGGCTTCGCCGTCGTCCTGACCGGGCAGGACGGATTCAGCCCAGACCAGGCTCGGAGCTTCGCGCCCACACCCCAGCCCTACCAGTTCGGCGTGTGCGCACCGCCGAGCAGTGATCCGCACTGCACGGTCGACCCGTCGACGGTACCTAAAGCAATGGACGTCTTGACGCCGCCGGGCGTGCTGCAAAGCGACGAGCTCGACTACACATTGCACAACCCGGTCGTGATCACCGACGTCGTTATCCCGTGATGCGCGGCTCACACTCGGTCTTCATTGACGCGGGGGGCGGCCCGGCGGCCGCTCCCCGCGCGTTCACGCCGATTCCTTAGCAGGTCCCGCAAGTAACCGCTTTCGTCGGGCCTTCAACGAGTTGGCTGCCTTTGGCTGCTCCGTGTTGGACGGCAGCACTCAGCGGACGAAGCCGACCTGTCGGGTGCAGAAATGCGGGCTGGAGGGCGACAGTAGTCGGACGCGGCCGGCGAAACCAGGCCGCGCCCTACCTGTCCGCTGGATAAGAAGCGCCGCCCGCCGAAGCTAGTCTTCGGGCCTCCTCTAGGGCAGAGGATCGCGCCAATCTTTCCGCTGCGGCAGGCCTGCGAGCACGAGCCTGCGGTGCGACCGACCCAATGTGAGCCAACACGCCTCCTCATTGCCGTGGGTTATCCACACCCGCTACCTTCGGTCGCTCCACTAATAGAGAACGCGCGCGATCTTATCGTGGGGAGGTCGCGATAGTTGCCTCTTATAGAAAGCAACCTGCAGCTTCTCTCTCGTCGCTAAGCGCAGTGGCGGATCGCTTCCGGGACTTCAATCAAGGAACACTCTCAAAGTCTTCTTCGGTCGGTTGTCTCGAAGCTGCCGCGTAGACAAACATTGAGCGGGTGTAGCCGGATCGTCTTTATTTACTGACTGGTGTTGTCCGCGATTTGACTCGTTAACTGGCTACTTTTATCCCGGGTTGCGGAGTCCGTTGCCGTCGAGGTTGCGTTCAGTCCCAAAGCGATGCTTCATGTGGGCACTGGCGGCCGCCCTGATGATGCTCATTACACCGATTACCCCGGCCGCGGCAAGCGGACCTCAAGCGTCGCTGAGTACGAGCTCGCTCAATTTCGGGGGAGTCGCCTGGCTTCAGTCAGCAACCCAGAACGTAGTCCTGACCAATACCGGCGATTCGCCGCTCACCGGTGTTGTCGTCGACTTCAGCCAGGTCTATGTGCCAATCGATTTCGCGTTCATATCAGGCAGCTGCCCCGGGAGCGCTTTCACGCTCGCGCCTGGT
>VBFD01000110.1:0-54393 GCA_005883585.1 Chloroflexota bacterium | reverse complement strand
CCGTTGAGCAGGAAGCGGCCGTCCTTTGTTTCCACCTTTCGCAAGCCGAAATAGCTCGCGACATGGTCTGACTCGTGCCGTGCTTGCAGCACGTAGAGATTAGGGTCCTCCGGGCTCCACTCGTGGATTTCGTTCAGCGCGATCCTTGCTTTCGTCCCGTCTCCGCTCCATTCGCCGACCGGCCTGCCATCGAACGTGACGATCAAGTGCTTTTGTCCCTCGGCGCCGATGTCGAACTCAACCTCGCGAGCGTCGAAGTCCGGCTTGATCCGGAGGAGCTCGATGGCGCGGTGCGGGAGCGGTTCGAGCCAGACGGTCTGCCAGATGCCGGTGGTGTTCGCGTAGTGCCACGGACCGTGCATCTCTCCCGAACGCTGCTTCCCGCGCGGAAGGCTCCCATCGTCGAGCGGATCGTCGGCACGGACGACGACTTCGTTGTCATGCTCGCGAACGACCCGAGTGACGTCGGCGGAGAAGGGCGTATGCCCGCCCTCGTGCCGGGTCACCACCTCCCCGTTGACCCAAACCACAGCCCGATAGTCGACGGCGCCGAAGTGCATCACCATCCGGTCGGCTGCGGGCGCATCGAATCGTCTCCGGTACCAGACCGTGTCAGCCGGCTCCCAATCCCTGATTCCGGACAGCTGCGATTCCGGCGCGTAAGGGACGACGATCTGGCGGTCGAACTTCCGCGCATCACCCACGCTGAACTCCCAGTCGCCGTTCAGGTTCACCCAGTCGCGCCTGTGCAGCGTCGGGCGCGGATACTCGGGCCTCGGGACGCCAGACCTATGATGCGGGGGCAAGGATGCATCCGCCGCTAGAGACAGCGTCCGGCCTCGCAGCAGTCCTTCGCGGCGTGGTCGCCGACATGCAGCACGCTTCGGGCGCTGACATCGTGTCCATCTTCCTTTACGAAGAGGCGACACGGAAGTACTACGCACCGTTTGCGACCGGCCAGCCGCAGGAAAGCCTGCTTGATTCGCTCGCCGACATGACTCAACAGCTGGAGCGCTACCTCAGCGACCAGAAGCAGGGAAAGGTCCCCGACGAGCTGGGGGTGCATCACTACGGCTCGACGGTCTGGTTGACCGTGACCAGGCTGAAGCTCGTCGCGCGAGACGCGCCGTCGGAGATCGACAGCACATTCATCCGGCGATATCAGGTCCAGGCGACGATCGGGCTGCCGCTGCTGTTCGGCGACCGGCTGCTCGGCCTCGTCTATCTGAACTACCGCACGCGCGAGCGCGTCCCGGACGCCGCTCAGCTCGAGGCGCTGGAGGGCCGCGCCCATGCTGCGGCGAGGGCGATCCAGACGGTGCTCGCCGACTCGGAGCGGACGGCGCTGGAAGGTCTCGGCCGGTTGACATCGCTGCTCACTGGACCGATCGGCGACCCCAAGACCGACGCCAAGGAGCTGCGCCGCCTTCTTTCGATCGCCCTGGCCGACTTGCTGCTCGCAAGTGACTTCGACGCCGCGGCCATCTACCAGTTCGCGGCGCAGCGCACGAGCCTCGAGCTGGTCACCGCACACGCACCAGTAGCTGCTCCGGCGCACATCGACAGGCACGACGCCGGCACCGCTTGGGAATCCGTGCTCAGCAAATCCGTCGCCGCGGGAACCGCGTCCGCCGAGCTTCACGTCGTCGCCACATATGCGCTCGGTACCGAGGACGAGCCGCACGGATTCCTCGTGGTCCTCAGCCGAGATCCGCTCGCGACCGTCCGCCGCCCGCCGGCTACCGACCTCTTGTTGAAGGCTGCCGCCGATCTCATCGGCGCGTCTCTCGCTACCCGGATTCTGATTGCCGGCCTCGAGCACAGCAACCGCTTGCTTGGAGCGCTCGGCAACATGACCACGGCGATGCTCCGACCGGGTTCAGGCAAGCAGGACGTCCTCGACGCCGTCGCCGGGCACCTGACCGATGCGTCTGTGCCGGAGTTCGACTTCAACTTTGCGACTGTCTACCTGCTCGACGAGCGGGCCGATGGCACCACGGTCGTGCGCATGGCCGCCGGAGCGGCCACGACCTCGACCATCATCTCGGCGGGTTCATCCCAGAAACGCGTTCCTCGATGGGCGCTCGAAGAAGAGCGAGAGCTTGCTGCCGACGACGTCCTCGTCTACGTCGCGCGCACCAGGCAGGCCGCTGTCGTCGGCGCGCTGGCGGCCGGTGTCGAATCGGACCGAAGCGACGTCATCAGCGGCGCCATCCCCGAGTCCGCGACGTGGTTTGACATCCCCGTCGTGTGGAGCGACGGCACGACGATGGCGCATGTCGCCGCCTGCCTCATCGGCGAGGCGAAGGGAAAGGACGACCGCCGCCCGGCTCGCGGCCAGGCGCCGTTCACGCTCGCGGGCGAAGTGTTCCAGAGCGGAGGCCATGCGGACCTGATCCGGATCTTCCTTCCGTTCGGCTCCGATCTATCGCGCATCGCGATGGGCGCACTGGAGGTGGGCTACCACCGCTCCTACGAGCGCCGGCCCGACTGGGGTCAGATCGAAGCGCTGAGGGCGGCCGCGGCGCAGGTGGCGATGGCTGTCGAGACCGCGGGACTCTACGAAGACACACGGCGACACGGCGAGCAGCTCGAGCTGAGCGCCGACATCAGCCGCGCGATCGCATCCTCGATCGACCTCGATCAAACCCTCCGCCTCGTCGCGCAGAACATGGCGCGGCTGGTCGACGCCTCGATGTGCCAGATCGCGCTGTACGAAGAGGATCGCGAGGGCTGGTTCGGCGCCGCCGCCTCCGACCAGGAGGACGTCTGGCGGCGCCAGCATGGCGAGCGATCGGAGCCATCGTTCCTGTTCGAGGTGCTGGACCACGGCCAGCCAGTGGTCATCGAGGACACGAGCGCGAGCACGCAGGTGAGTCCGGCGTACGCGCGCGCTTTTGGCGTGCGCTCGCTGCTGGCACTGCCCCTGCTGGCGGACGGCCAGTCGATCGGCGCCGCGGTGCTCGCGGAACGCGACCGGGAGCGCGCCTTCACGACCGAGGAGATCCAGCTCGCACAGGGCCTTGCGCTGCAGGCCGCGGTCGCCATCAAGAACGCGCGGCTCCATGCGCTCGCCGAGGAGGAACGACATCTTCAGAAAGACTTCGTGCTCATCGGCTTCGGCCAGTGGGGACAGAAGGCGTACCAGCACCTGCTCACGCTGAAGCAGTTCTTCAATTTCCGCACCCATGTCGTCGAGCAGGACTCGGCCGGAGCCCGCGAGCGCATCGCCGGCAAGGACGAGGAGGTGCGCGGCCACGGTGATGCGTTTTACTGGGACAGCCCCGCTTCGCCGGCGCGCGACCAGCTCGAGCGCGAGCTCGAGTCCAGCTCGTACGTCATCACGTACGTCGCCACGCCGGCCGCCACGCACCTGCCGACCGTCGCCCTCTATTACGACCTCAGCGACGTCATCCTCATCGAGAAGCCGCTGGGCGCGCCGCCGGAGGCATACCGCGAGTTCCTCGACTCCGCGCCGGGCGGCGTCGAGATCGTCGCCGCCGACCATTACTACTTCAAGCTCGAGGTCCGGTTGCTGCAGCTCCTCCTTACCGAGGAGCGGACGCTGCGTGACTTCCTCGAAAGCGTGGAAGAGATCCGCATCGAGATCCTGGAGGAGCAGCCGCTCACCGGCGCTGCGGCGGACATCGGCGTCATCGCCGACCTCATTCCGCACGCCTTCGCGATCATCTCGCTGCTCACGCCCATCGACCACATCCATCTCGACGCCGAGTCGCCGCTCCTGGTCGGGAGGCACGAGGGATTGCAAGGACAGCGCGAGAGCTACGCACGCATGAACGGCACCTTTCCGTCGCACGGTCGCTCGGTGCGATTGGTCATCGACGTCGGCAAGGGCGCGGAGAACGCCAAGTGGATCAAGCTCAGCGGCGAGCGCCGCGCCGGCGGCCGCAGCCCTAGCTACAAGTTCGACTTCGGGCGAGGCGAGGCCATCGATGGCACGCAGGCGACGGTGCGCGCCGCGGTCCGCCGGATTCGCGAGCCGGGCGTGCCCGACAGCGCGCACCTCAACATGCTTCGTCATGTGATCGAGAAGCGACACCCGGCGGTAGGCATCCTCTCGATCCGCGAGGCGATCCGCGCCAACCAGCGCGTGCGCGACCTCGAAGCGATGGCGGTCGACCTCCTCGCCCGCGGCCAGTGGACCGGCTATTCAGTCGGCTCGAGGCCGGCCTTCGACGCCGCCGCGCAGACTTCGCCGCTCCAGGCGCGCACGTCCTGACCAACCTGCTGGCCGCGAAGCGCGCCGTCCTCAAGAACAACCGCTGGTTCGCGGTTTCGGCTCCGAACGGCGAGATGACCGCCGCGAGCCCAGACGGCCACGGGCTCTGGCACGGCGATACTCGTGTGGTTTCGGAGTTCCACCTCCTGGTCGATGGACGCGAACCAGAGGCTGTCGATCTGAAGGGCTCGCCGGGTTCGCTCCAGTTCGAGGTAGCGACCGGCGATCTGCGCATCACGCGGGAGCGCTATGTCGACGAGGGCTTGCACGAGCGCATCACGATCACGAACGGTTCCTCGTCCGCGGTGCACAACACCATTGCTTTCGACTTTGGCGTCGACCAGGCGGCGATGCTCGCTGTCCGCGGCATCGTTCGCATGTCTCCGGCCTCACCAGGCCAGGCGGTTGAGATCAGGGTCTATCCAGGCGGCCCCCGGCGAGATCAGGCCGTCCGGGTCCTCGAAGGGGTCCGGGTCCTCGAAGGGGATGGGCAGCCGATCGACCTGGGCCCGGGCGAGTCCCTCAGCTTCCTCGTTGATGCGCCGGTGGAGGGTAGCGCAAAGCACTCCGACTTCGACGCGGGCCTCGGCCGTGTTCGCGATTCGTATCGGTCCTGGGCCGCGGACTGCGCGACTTTCGAGACCGACAACACGCTGCTCAACGAACTATTGGGGCAGAGCCGCGACGACATGCGCATGCTGCTCGACACCTACCCGACGGGCATCTACCCGACCGGCGGCATGCCATGGTTCGCGGTGCCATTTGGCCGCGACGCGCTGTTCACGTCGTCCTTCACGCTGCCGATGAACCCGGACGTGGCGCGAGGCGCGCTGCGGTTCCTGGCGCAGCACCAGGGCCGGCGGGTCGACCCGAGGACCGAAGAGGAGCCGGGCAAGATCCTGCACGAGGTCCGCGACGGCGAGGTCGTGGAGCGCGGGCTGTGGCCTCACATCCTCTACGGGACCGTTGATGCGACCCCGCTCTTTCTCTCCGTCCTCGCCGAGACGCTCGACTGGACGGGCGATACGGCCTTGTTCGATGAGCTATGGCCCGCCGCGGAGGCGGCGCTCGCGTGGTGCGGGTCGTATGGCGACAAGGACGGCGACGGCTACCTCGAATACGGCATCGGTGTGGAAGCGCGCAACGAGGGCTGGAAGGATTCGAACGACTCGCTGACGAACGTGGATGGCACGGACGTGCTTCGCCCGGCCGCGCTGTGCGAGGTGCAGGGATATCTGTATCGCGCGCTGTTAGGGATGGCGCGCAAACGTCCGGAGCTCGCTTCACGAGCCGCCGACCTGAAGGACCGCTTCGGCCGCGACTTCTGGATGCCCCGCGAGAGTTTTGTCGCCCAGGCGCTCGATGGGCGCAAGCGACGAGTGGAAGCGATCACGTCCAACCCAGGCCACTGCCTGTGGACCAGGATCCTGCCGCCCGCGCGCGCTCGCGCCGTCGCGGAGCGGCTGGTCTCGCCGGAGCTGTTCTCCGGTTGGGGGATCCGCACACTGTCCACGCGTGCGATCAACTACGACCCGCGCAGCTATCACAACGGGTCGGTGTGGCCGCACGACAGCGCCATCGCCGCCGCAGGGCTGCGCACGTCGGGCTTTCCCGCCGAAGCCGAGATGGTGGCGCGGGCCATTTTGGAATCAGGCATGGCGTACTCGGATCGCCGGCTGCCAGAGCTTTTCTCAGGCGCCGACCGGGTGCCTGGAAGGCTTCCGGAAGACTACGAAGCCAGCTGCCGCCCCCAGAACTGGGGCGCCGCATCCGCGTTCCAGATGATCCACACGCTGCTGGGGCTCGAGGCCGACGCGATGCGCGGCGTGCTGAAAATCGCGCCGGTGGAAACCGGGTTGTGGAAGCGCATCGAAGTCAACGGCCTGCAATTCGGTGGGCATCGGCTGGACTTCTCGGTCGACAGCGGGCGCGTCAAGGTCGGCGTGGTGCCGCATGGCGTAAGGGTCGAGATCGGCACGTAACAGACGACGAGAAGACTGGGAAAAGGGTGTAGGCGCGGGTCCGCAGGCGGTACGCACGCGGGAGTTTGGGCCCCGCGAAATTAACACCAACGTTTTCTTGACTCTCCAAACATCTGTTCGTACAATCTCATCATGGAGAGTGGGGTGGGGGGTAGTGCACCTAGAGCCGGCGAGGAGATCGCTACTGAGCTGATCCGCCGGCGTCAGAAGATCAACCAGGACGAGCTCGAGTTCTCGGTCCTCGCCGCCGCGTTCGCGCAGACCGATGAGTACGACTGGCAGGGCTTTGATAGCCCGATCTCGTGGATCAAGGCCAATTGCCACATGAGTGGCGGAGCTGCCGGTGATCGCATTTGCGTCGGCGAACAGTTGGCGAGTCTGGACCAGAGCTCGTCAGCGATGGCAAATGGCGAGATTGGCTTCGCCCATTTCGCCCTGATCGCCCGCACATCAGCCGCTGTGGGCGAGCGTCTTGATCAAACCGGGCTGCTGAGGCAAGCTCGCAAGCACACCATCGCTCGCTTTCATGACGACTGCTACCACGCTCGCCACGCGGCCGACCCCAAGGGTTGTGCCGCTGAAGAAGCCCAGAACGTGGAGGCGCGCAGCCTCAAAATCTCCGACGGCGACGAAGGTACGGTCTACTTCAACGGCTACCTCGACAAGGTCGGCGGTGCCGCCGTGCGGTCTGCGCTCGAGCCTTTGGCCAAGCGCGCGGGCAAAGGCGATGACCGGACTCGCGACACGCGCATGGCTGACGCTCTGGTCGACCTCTCTATGCGTGCGCTCGACAACGGCCTGGTGCCGCAGCGTGCGCATCTGCAGGTCACAGCCTCGCTGGAGACTCTGCTCGGCTTGCCTGGCGTCCCCGGGGCGAACATGGAGCTCTCACTGCCGATCTCGGCCAAGGCCGTTGAGAGAATCGCGTGCGACTGTGCAGTGACGCGCATCATCCTAGGCTCCGACTCAACGGTTATCGACGTCGGGCGCGCCAAGCGGACGATCTCCGGACCCCAACGCAAAGCGCTCAAAGTCCGCGACGGTGGCTGCACCTGGCCTGGATGCGACCGGCCGGTGAGCATGACCGAAGGCCACCACCTTGTGCACTGGATCCATAACGGCCCCGGCGACCTTCCGAACCTCACCCTTCTCTGCTACCGGCATCACTGGATGGTGCACGAGGGCGGCTGGCAGATCGTGCGCACCGATGACGCGCGGATGCTCACGATTCCGCCGCAGACTGGATTCGAACGCCTTCCGCGCGGGCCGGATTAGGCGGCCACGGCGGCCGGGCGCTTTCCCATCCGAACCATAACGGCGGATGCCGCGATGGTCAGCACGACCGTCGTCAGCATGGCTGTGAACAGCGCTGAAGAGATCAGTCCCCGGGCGAGGAGGATGCCCGCGAGAACGAAGCTGAACTCCCCCACCTGGCCGAGGCCGATGCCCAGCTGCCAGTGGCGGACGTCGGGCAGGCGGGCAAGCCGGCTCAGGCCGGCGGCGGGAAGCGCTTTGGCGACGACGACGGCTCCGACGAGAAAACCGATCCAGGGCAGTGCGCGGGGGAGCGCTCCAGGATCGATGAGGCTGCCCAGGAGCACGAAGAACAGCACCGCGAACAGGTCTCGAAAGGGCAGGATGCGCTGCCGCGCTTCGGCCGCGGCGGGGCTCTCGCCGATCGCGAGGCCCGACACAAAAGCCGCCAGCGCGAGCGGGACGTCGAAGTACCTTGCGCCAAGTCCCGCCAGCGCCAGGCCGCTGCCGACCGACAGCATCAGAAACAAATCGTGCTCGGCATTGATGGCATGGAGCAGCCTTGGCAGCACCCACGCGGCGGCGACGACCACGAGTAAGTAGCCGACGATACCGCCGGCTGCCTCGAGCGGCGGCCGGGAGCCGAGGCCGAAAATGGCGATCACCAGCAGCGCGAGAGCAACCCCGATCATGTCCTGCATCACGCTCCAGCTGAGCAGCGCTTCATCGGTCCCCTGATTCGTGGTGCGGCGCCTGCTCCGAGTGATGTTGACGACGACGACGCTCGACGACATCGCGACCGACAGGCCGACCAGCACCGCGCCGCTGAAGGCCAGCCCGAGCGCGAGCGCTGTCCCGCCCACGACCAGCGTGGTCAAGAAGACCTGCACAGGGGCTGTCCACAACACGGCGCTCCGATTGCGTATCAGCCGCACCGGATCGATCTCGATGCCGACCTCGAAAAGGAGCAGCACCACCCCAACATCAGCAAGCACCTGGAGCTGGCGGCGATCCGCCACATAACCAGGCGTGAACGGCGAAACGATGAGGCCGACCACGAGGTACCCGAGCACCGCGGGAAGGCCGATCCGGCGCGCCAGCCAGCCTGCCGCCACCGCAAGCAGGAGCAGAAGGCCGATCTCCAGAACCGCCGGCGCCGTCTCAGGGACAGCCTGCACTGTCATCACCATTCGGCTGATCCTATCCTTCGCTTATGAGCACCACGCCGAGTCAATCCGTTCGCGTCCTGTACACGGCAGAGGCCACGGCGACCGGTGGACGCAAGGGCCACGGGCGCACCAGCGACGGCCGCGTCGACGTCGACTTCTCTTCCCCCACCGAGATGGGCGGCGATGGAGGTCCAGGCACCAACCCCGAGCAGCTCTTCGCCACCGGGTTTGCCGCCTGTTTTCAGAACGCGATGATGAGCATCGCCCGGCGCAAGAACATCTCGGGGGTCGACGACTCGATCGTCACCGCGAGGATCGGGATCGGACCGATCGAGAACCGCTTCGGCCTCACCGCCGAGCTCGACGTCAGGCTGCCTTCGATCCACGACCGGGCGGTCGCGGAGGAGCTGGTCGCGGGAGCGGACAAGCGATGCCCTTACACGAACGCCGTACGCGGCAACATCGACGTCGCGATAAGGATCCTGGAGCCGAGCTAACCGTTAGCCCCCGTGCGTATGCGGGTGCGGCAGGGTTTGCTTGAGCTCGATGTTCTGGCAGCTGTAGCAGATGGCGGCCGGGCACCCAGGCTCCTGGCAGAAAGCGCAAACATCGATCTCCCGGTTGCAGCCCTTGCACTTTTCTTTGGCGGCGGTATCGGTCATTTGTCCTTCTCCAGCGCGGCCGCTACGTCCTCCTGCAGAAGCAGGCCGACGAGCCTCCCGTCAGAAGTGCTTATCACTGAGCTCTCGAGCTTGTGATCGACCATCTTGTGGAGCATCTCGTGGAGTGCGACGAACGTCCTGAAGGTGCTGGGCCCCGGCCGCATTGCCTGCTCGATCAGAAGCTCGGGATCTTTCTCCAGCTCCTTGGCGCGGAGCAAGCCGAACACCACTCGCGAGGCGTTGACCACCACGACCGCATCCCATCCTTGCGCGCGAACCCGCGCCTTTACATCCCCAAGCTTCTCGGTCAAGGCGCAGGTGGGCACGTCCTTTCGCGCAACATCGCCCGCGCGTGGATGCTGCGCATTGGTGCCTTCGGTGGGCAGGCCGGCCGACATCCAGTCGTTCTTGCCGTCGACATAGTCGTAAACCTCGCTGAACCCGAGGCTCTCGAGCCGCCACGCGGCCCTGGGCGACATGTCTCAAGCCGTATCCCAGCAGTACACGATCACGGGCCTATCGCCGTCCAGAACGGTGCGCGCGTCTGAGTCGATTTTCCTCAAAGGCACGTGGATCGCCCCGGGGAGATGGTCCTCTTCGTACTCGGGGCTGGGCAGCACCTCGACCAGCTGTGCACCGGCCGCGACCAGCTTGCGAACCTCTTCACGCCGAATCTCTTTAGGCATCCTGGATCCTCACCACTCTATTCTCGTGGCCAGATGATGCTTTCGATCGGCGACCTGGTCGTCGACGTCACGATCGTGCCGGAGGGGCCCCTACGCGTCGACGACGACAATCCATCCCGCATCCGGATCGGCGGCGGCGGCCAGGCCGCCAACTTCTGCGCCTGGACCGCATCGTTGGGTGAGCCGGCGCGATTGATCACCAGGGTGGGCGATGACGACAACGGCCACCGCCTTGTGGCGGAGCTCCGGGCGATCGGCGTGGAGGTGCGGCCGGTATATGCATCCGAGCCCACCGGGGTGATCGCGGTCCTCGTCGATCCCGGAGGCAAGCGCACCATGGCCACCCAGCGGGGGGCGAGCACCGGCCTCCGCGCGGAGGACTTGCGCGAAGAATGGTTTCAGGACGTGCGCCTCATCCACGTGCCCGCATATTCCTTGTTCGTGGAGCCCATCGCCTCGGCCGCCAGAGCCGCCATCGAGCTGGTCCGGCGTGAGGGCGGAGTCCTCTCCATCGACCTCTCGTCAGCCGCCGGCCTGAAGGAATACGGCGGGGCCCGCATGGCCGGGGAGCTGTCGCGCCTGCGGCCGGACCTGCTGTTTGCGACCCAGCCAGAGGCCGAAGCGCTCGGCGTTCCGATGGAAGACCTCGAGCGCCTGGCGAAGGTGCCGATCATCAAGCTGGGCGCTGCGGGCTGCAGCGTGTTCGGCGACGTCGTCCCCGCGCCGCGCACGAAAGGCATCGACCCCACAGGAGCCGGCGACGCTTTCGCCGCGTCCTTCTGCGTCTCCTATCTCAACGGCGCCCCGCACATCAATGCGGCGCGCAAAGCCGTGGAGATGGCTTCGCACGCCGCTGCAAAAGTGGGTGCGCGACCCAAATGAGCGACCTGCTCCGCGTTTCGAACGAGGTCGCCGACGCGCTCGCGCACGGTCACCCTGTGGTGGCGCTCGAGACGTCCATCGTCGGCCAGGGCCTTCCGCATCCGCACAACCTGCGCGCGGCGCGCGAAAGCGAAGCCGCGATCCGCCAGGAAGGCGCGGTCCCCGCGAGCGTGGCCGTGCTCGGCGGCCGCCTGCACGTCGGCCTCACCGATGCCGAGCTGGAACGCATTGCCGCCGGCGCGGTCAAGGTGAGCTCACGCGACCTGGGCTGGGCGATCGCTCTGCGACAGGCGGGGGCGACCACCGTGGCGGCGACCATGCGGGCCGCGACGATGGCGGGCGTCCGATTCTTCGCCACGGGCGGAATCGGAGGGGTGCATCGCGGCCACCCGGAGGACGTGTCCGCGGACCTGATGGAGCTGAGCCGGACGCCGACGGCGGTCTTCTGCGCCGGCGCCAAGATCATCCTCGACCTGCCGCTGACGCTCGAGCGGCTGGAAAGCTTCGGCGTCCCGGTGCTCGGCTACGGCACCGACGAATTTCCCGCCTTCTACTCCAAGCACAGCGGCTGCCCGGTCAGCGCGCGAGTCGACAAGCCAGTCGACGTTGCCCGCGTGCTGCAGGCATCGTGGGCGACCGGCACCCGCGGCGTCGTGATCGCCGTACCGCCGCCTGCCGAGCTCGAAGGCGCGGAGGAGCTCGTGCAGCGCGCCGTTCGCGAGCTCGCGGACGTCAGCGGACCCGATCTGACACCGCGCCTGCTGGCCCGGGTCGCCGAGCTGTCGAACGGCAAATCCCTCGACTTGAACGTCGACCTCGTCGTCAACAACGCCCGGATGGCGGCACGGGTGGCCTCGGCTTTTTCAGGACTGCGAAAAGGAAGCAGCTAGCGGAGCTAGCGCGGGGTCTTGAGGAGGCACCAGGCCTTCGCGATTCGTGTCAGCTCCGCGGCGCGTGCGTTCACCTCCGCAATGTCAGCGAAACGTATGAAGCGCGCGTTGGGACCGCTGCCCTCGAGGTGTGGAAATTTGCCGGGGATCTTAGCCCCGTTGTTGAACATCAAGTTGATGTTCTTCTTCGTCACCTGCACGAAGCTCACCAGGTCTCCTTCGTAGCCGAGCAGCAAGCTCCCGTACTTGATGTAGTCCTTCATCCGTGGGTCTGCGGAGAGAAGGATCTCCCGCACCCGGCGCATGGCCGTCTCGTTGGGCAGCTTCTTGGCCGCGAACCACCGCTCGACCTCGGGATTCGCTTTCAACTCGCACCGAGTCTAGAGTTCGCGGAGACCTTTTGGCACAGCTCTGGTCTACCGTCTCCAACCAGAAACCTTGGAGAGCACCGCCCCTCCGACCCCGAGGTCGGGCTGCTCATCTTTCCAGGCCTCGGTTCCAGCAGATCGGAATGCTGCGGGCGCTCGGCTATCGCCGCTCGCTCGTGCAGCGGTCGTCCTTGATGGAGTCGATTGCAGCACGCGGGTCAAGAGGCGGAGGATGAGTTGATGATTGCTCAACCCATTCGAATCGTTCCGTTGCATCCCGGGCCGGCGGCCGCACTCGTAACCCAGGCTCAGCTCACATACCGCGGAGGCCCCCTGCTCGGCGCGGTGGAGGTGGTCACCGCATTCTGGGGCGCCGAGTGGCTGGCGGACGAGGCTCCCCTCCTGACCCAGATCAACGATTTCTTCCTGTACATCCTGGACAGTCCGCTGATTGACCAGCTCGGCGAGTACTCGGTGCCCGATACACAGATCGGCCATGGATCCCTCGCCGGCACCGAGATCCTCACCGACACGCAGCCTGGCAGCACGGTGACCGATGCAGACATCCAGAACCTGATCCAGACCGAGATCGCGAACACCAAGCTGCCGACGTCGAGCGCCAACTCGCTGTATTACGTTTACCTGCCACCCGGCGTCACAGTCGACCTGGGCGGCCAGCTGTCGTGCTCGGCCTTCTGCGGCTACCACGACAGCATCGGCGGCTCCATCTACTACGCGGTCATGCCGTATCCGGACTGTGCCGGCTGCGTCGGAGGCCTGCACCTGCTCGATGCACTCACGTCGACCAGCTCGCACGAGCTCTGTGAAGCGGTCACCGATCCCGTGCCGGGCCAGGGTTGGTATGACGACACCAATGGGGAGATCGGCGACATCTGCTCGTGGCAGACAAGAAAGCTGGGTAACTGGACTGTTCAGCTGGAATGGTCGAACCAGCAGGGCACCTGCATCTGAATGGCCGTATCAACGCCAATCGAGCACGTGGTCATCGTCTTCAAAGAGAATCACGGGTTCGACAACTACTTCGGCCAGTTTCCTGGCGCCAACGGAATGGCCATGCCCCGCAGCCCGAACCCTCCGCGGAGGGATCCTGATCACCGCCATCCCGCGTGGCTGACGCGAGCCAAGACCGCGCCGCGCGTGGAGTTCTTCGAGGCCGACATCCCCAAGTACTGGGCGTGGGCGCGGTCTTTCACACTGTGCGACTCGTACTTCACCGACGTCGCGGGACCTTCGAGTCCCAATCACTTGATGGTGATCGCCGCGGACTCGCCCATCATCGAGAACCCACACCCGGCGCCCTTGTTCGATTTGCCGTCACTGCCCGCTCAGCTGGACAAGGCAGGGTTGAGCTGGGCGAACTACGGCGGCTACGCCTTCGACTACATCAAGTACACGAACAGCAAGAACAAGAAGACGCCGGACCAATTTGCGGTCGATGCAGCTGCCGGAAAGCTGCCCACGGTGTCGTGGGTCTACGCCGACGACGCGCTCTCAGAGCACCCCGCCGACACTCCTGTCCAGCGCGCAGCCGGCGGCGGCAATGTGACGAAAGGGATGGCGTGGACCGTCGCCCAGGTCGCCGCGCTCGTTGCGGGCGGGCTGTGGCCAAAGCTGGCGATCTTCGTCACGTGGGACGACTGGGGCGGCTGGTACGACCACGTCAATCCACCGGAGGTCGAGAAGTGGACGGACGGGACCCAGTTTCGATACGGCGGCCGGGTGCCGTGCCTGGTGTTGAGTCCTTATGCGAAGGCCGGCTTCATCTCGCACGCCCAGCATTCGCATGTCAGCCTGCTTCGGTTTTGCGAGAAAGCGTTCGGACTTCCATCCCTGAACGCGCGCACCGCCGCCGACGATGGGATGGCGGACTGCTTCAACTTCACTCAGAAGCCGCTACCGCCTCCGGCGTGATCGCCTCGCCGGTCTTGTTTTGGTGACGCTTGGGTCCGTGAAGTAGCGCTGAAGCGTAGGACCCAGCCACGCCACGATCTGATCGGCGTCCGCCGACGCGATCGGTTCCACCTTGACGACATAACGCAGCATCGCCATCCCGATCAGCTGGGCGCCGGCGAGGCTTGCCCGCAGCTCGGGCTGATCAAGGTCGACCGCCTTCGCCAGGCGTCCCAGAACCTCGCGCGTGATGAACTCGCGCATGAGCACCGCGGCGTCTTCGTTACCGACCACGGAACGGATCACGCCGAGCATCGCGCTCCCGGCGGGAGAGTCCCAGGTGTCGACGAAGAAACGCACGAGCCGGTCTCCAAGCCCGTCGACGCCTGGGGCGACCAAACCCGGAATGAACTCCGCCGGGTCGACCGGAAACGTGATTGCGGCCCGGAAAACGCCGTCCTTCGATTCGAAGTAGTGCAGGACCAGGGCCGGGTCGACCTTGGCCTGGGCCGCGATGGCTCGGATCGTGGTGCCGTCGAAGCCTGACTTGCTGAAGTCGTGACGCGCGGCCGCGAGGATTCGTTCCCTCGTGGCGCCGGCGCCAGGACGCCTACCGGTTCGCGCCAATCAGGCCGGCACCGCGGCCTTCCGGCTGCGAGTGGCGAGCTCGCCGATGACCATGAGCAACAGCCCGACAACCAGCCACCCGCCCAAGACCGCGATGGGTGTGGCCAGCGCCGCGCCGTCGAAGAAGAGCGCATCCCGCAGAGCGCCGTACAGCTGGCCCGCGGTCGTCCAGGGCGCCAGCGCCCGGTAGAAGTCGGGCAGCAGCTGGCTGCCCACGGGTCCACCGGACGAGACGAGGCTCAGCACCATCAGCAGCGCCGCCAGCCCGATGCCTGGCGCTCCAAGCAGCCGAACCAGACCTGCGACCACCGCGCCAATCGCGATCGAGGCCAGCGCATCCAGGCCGGCAGCAGCCCAGAATCCGTCGCCGTAGCCGCCCGCGATCCAGGCGGCCATCCCCATGGCTGTCATCCCGACCAGCGCGCCATAAACAAAGATGAGGCTGAGCTTCGCGCCGATTCGCAAATTCCTACCGGTGGCGAACAGCACCGCTTGCGACGCCAGAGTGCTGATGAGTGTCGCGACGACGACAAAGAACAGGATCAGGCCGTGAGCGTCACCGCTTGCAAAGGGGTGAACGGTCTCGACGGTCAGTGTCGCGCCCTGTGCTTTGAAGACGTTCGTAAAGGCAGCTGTGATGACCCCCGTCACGCCATCCCCCGCAGCGCCGGCGATTATCAGGTGCGGACTCGCGCTCCCGAGGATGAGGACCCCGTCGACCGTCCGCGTGTCGAGCGCAGCGCGTGCGTCGTTCTCCGAAGCAAACGTCGTGAAGTCAAAAGCGCCCGGCGCAGCTGTGGCAAACGACGATGAGATCTGCTGCACGGCGGGAGCGGGGCCCACCAACCCGACTGGAATGTCGTGAGGTTGCGGGTTCTTGATCGCGGTTCCAATGAGGCCGATGAGCACGATCACGATGAGCAGGCCGACGACCAAAGGGGGCAGAAACGGCTCGAGTCTTCTTTGGATGTTCATGGCACTCCCTCTTCTAATTCAACGTCGGTTGAATTCTACAGCCGTTGAATTCTCGGAGTCAACCGACAATGCGCTTACCGATGGCAGATGACGACGCTCGCTGGTTCTCCGCCACTGACATAACCCGCCTGGTTGGCGCGGGCGAGCTCGAGCCGCGGGCGGTGGTGCGCGCACATCTGGCCGCGATCGAGCGGCTCGACCCCCGCATCCACGCCTACATCCACGTGGATCGTGAAGCTCGGTCGTCACCCGGACCGTACGCGGGTGTGACCCTTGCGGTCAAAGACAGCCAGCCGGTGGCCGGCATGCCGTACACGTACGGAACCTCTTCGTGGCGGGACCGCATCGCGACAGACGACGCCGTCGCGGTGGCGCGTGCTCGGTCGGCCGGGATGGCGATCCTCGGCAAGACCAACCTCCCCGAGCTCGCGGCCTCCATCGGCACCGCCAACGCGCTGTTCGGGTCGACGCAAAACCCATGGCGTCAGGGCTTCACTCCTGGAGGCTCGAGCGGCGGGAGCGGTGCGGCGGTGGCGGCGGGCATGGCGACCGTGGCGCTGGGCGGCGACACCGGCGGGTCGATACGCATTCCCGCGTCGTGCTGCGGGGTCGTCGGCCTGCGCCCGACGCCCGAGCGCGTGCCGATCGAGGAGGTCGACGCGACGGTCTTGCAGTCCCGCGGCCCGATGACGCGATCGGTCGCGGACGCAAGGCTTCTCTTCTCGGTGATGACTGCGACGAGCCCGAACGGGAGGTTCAACTCCAAGCGCCGCCTGATCGGGATGGCGGATTCCGGCCCTTTCGGCGTCGACGATGCCTGCCGCGACGCGTGCCGGCGAGCTGCCACCGCGCTCGAGTCGGCGGGCCACGAGGTCGAGACGATTCCATGGAACCCGCAGCCTGTCGCCGAGGGCTATGGAGTGGTCCGGCGCGCGAGCATGGCCAGCTTCCCTGCCGACCTTTCGACTTTCGGACCAGGGATACGGCAGCTCGCGGAGCAGGGCCGCGGGCTCACGGCGATGGATTACTTTCGAGCGTTCGAATCGGCGACCGACGCCGCCAATCGCTCGGTCGGCGTGCCGCTGCAGACGCGATACGACTTTCTGCTCACGCCCACTCTTGGGATGCTTCCGATGCCCATCGAGCGCGTGCCCGCCTTCCTCGGCGACGAATGGGCGCGCTACACGCAGTTCGTTCTGCCGGTCACATTTTCGCGTTCACCGGCGATCTCGATCCCGGCCGGCCTCCACGACGGCCTGCCGGTGGGCGTCCAGCTCGTGGGACGCTTTGCGCAGGAATATGAGCTGCTCGATTTCGCTGAAGAGCTCGAGAAGATGCCCGGTTTCGGGTTTCAGCGCCCGCCAGGTCTTGAATGAGGTGATCGGATGAAGGCTCAGCGTGTGGAACTGTTCGTCCGGCCCATGGCCACGCCGGCTGACACGACCGGGCTGCAGAAGCTGGCGGACGAGGGAAAGATCAAGCCCGACACGCTGGTCGCCCTGGTGGGAAAGACCGAAGGGACGGGCTTTCACGATGACTGGGGCCGCGTGTGGGCCGACGTGGTGCTGCGCGAGTGGACGGGCAGGTTTCTTGGCATTCCCGCCGGCGACGTGGCCAAAGAGGTGATCTTCGTGCTCTCGGGCGGATGCCCTGGCGTGATCACGCCGCACATCGCGGCAGTGACGCGTGAATGGGTCGAAGTGCCGGATGAGAAGAGCCAGGACAAGCGGCTCGTCGTCGGCAGGGCCGGCTCCGAACCGATGCCGCCCGAGGAAGTCGGCCGCATGGGTCAGATTCGCAAGGTTGCCGAAGCCACGCACCGAGCGATGGCGGACGCCGGCCTGACCGATCCCAAGGACGTCCACCTCGTGATGGTCAAGGTGCCGGGGCTGACGACCGCGAGCATCAAAGACGCGGAGTCCCGCGGCAAGACGGTGGTGTCGCATGACCTCACGTTCGGACCCGAGGGCGCGGGCGTGTACGCAAACGACGCCGCGGCGCTTGGAGTCGCGATGGCTCTCGGCGAGGTCCCGGAGGCGTCTCTGTCGGACGCCATCGTGCGCCGCAACTGGGACCTGTACTCGGAGGTGGCGATGACCTCATCGGGCGGAGAGAAGCGCCATGGCGAGGTCGTCGTTTTCGGGAACTCGACCGCGTCGCGGAGCCCGCTGCGGATCGGCCATGCCGTCACCAAGGATTTCATCGATGCCGAAGGCGTGCGGAACGCTCTCCGCGCCGCCGGGCTTCAATTCAACGGGCTCCCATCCGAAACCGACCTGTCGCGCCTGGTTCACGTTTTCGCCAAGTCCGTGATACCGGGCAGCGATCAGATCCGCGGGCAGAGGATCACGCTTCTGGACGACGCCGACGCTTATCAGATCGGCAAGGCGCTCGGTGGGATGCTCGTGGCGTCGGTGACAGGTCGCACGACGAACTACGTCAGCGGCGGGGAGCGCAACTCGCACCAGGGGCCGCCTGGCGGAAACATCGTGGCCGCGGTCGTCAGGACCGAGACTTAGCCAGCTCGTAGAGCTTCAGCGGCGACAGCGGCATCTCGGTGATGGCCACCCCGAGCGCCTCCTCGACCGCTGACGCGATGACCGCACCGACCGGGATCACCCCCGCCTCCCCCGCGCCCTTGATGCCAAGTGGGTTGAGCGGCGATGGGGTTTCGATGTGGTCGATCTCGATCTTCGGAATCTCGGTCGCGTAGGGCATCAGGAATTCCATGAAGGACGCGTTGCGAAGCTGGCCGTCGGCGTCGTACGCGAGTCGCTCGTAGAACGCGCCCCCGATCCCCTGCGCGACGCCGCCCTCGATCTGGCCCTCCACCACCAGTGGATTGATCAACCGACCGCAGTCATGGACGACCACGTACTTGAGGATCTCGAGCCGGTAGGACTTCGGGTCGACCCGCACGTACGCCGCGTGGCAGCCCGCCGCCCACGCCGACCCGACCGGGCTGAAGTATCCGGTCGCCTCCAATCCCGGCTGCTCGCCCTTCAGCAGCGGCGGCCCCGGCCGTGCCTTGGGCGTGAACTGGGTCGCTGCTTCCGTGCCGCCACCGAACGCATATCGCATCGGGTTGGAGAGCACCGCGACCGCGGCGAGCGGGATACCGCGATCGGGCGATCCTTTGACGCGTACGCTGCCGCCCGCAAGCTCCAGGTCCGCGGGATCAGCTTCCAGGTGCTCGGCGGCGATGACCTTCGCCTTCTCCGCGACCATCCCCGCGGCCACCGCCATCGCGTTGCCGGCCATGATCGCGGCTCGGGACGCGAACGTGCCGACGCCCCATTTGAATCTGCGGGTGTCGCCGCTCGACACCTCGACGTCGGAGATGTCCACGCCCAGCTGGTCGGCGACGATCTGCGCCCAGACGGTGGCATGGGCCTGCCCCTGGTTTGGGATGCCCGTGGACGCCACGACCTTGCCCGAGACGAGCACCTGCACGTGCGCGCCCTCGTACGGCCCGACCCCGGTCCCCTCGACGTACGGGCTGAGGCCCATGCCGATGTGATCGCCCTCGGGTCGCGGGCCGAGCATCTCGAGCGCCCGCTGTACAAGCGCGGGGTAGTCGCCGCTGTCGTACACGACCTGATTGCCGTCCTGCCACACGACGCCGACCTCGTACGGAAACTGGTCGGCCTGAATGAGGTTGCGGCGACGGACCTCGATGCGGTCGAGTCCGAGCTCGGCGGCGATCGCATCGAGGGTTCGCTCCATCACGAAGCAGGCATGAGGGCGGCCCGCGCCGCGATATGGCGACGTGGGTATGGCGTTGGTGTACACATCGCGGAACCGCACCCGGTAGTTGGGCACGCGATACGGCCCGGGCACCTGGGCGGCGGTGATGATCGGCAGGATGATTCCGTACGGCGTGTAGGCGCCGCCGTCGTGGATGAAGTCGACGTCGAGCGCGAGGACGTGCCCGTCGCCGTCGAACCCGACCTCGACCTCGTGCACCTGCCCGCGCTCCTGATTGACCGCGGTGAAGTGCTCCTGGCGGTCCTCGGTCCATTTGACGGGCCGGCCGAGCTGCATCGCCGCGAACGGGACCAGCAGCTCGTCGGGGTAGAACAGCATGATCTTCGGTCCGAAGCCGCCGCCCACGTCTGGAGCGATGACGTCTACATCCGATTCGGGAAGACCGAAGAGCACGGCCAGGCCGCCCCGAATCGAGGTCGGCGACTGGGTGGAATCGAAGACGGTGAGCCTGTGCTCGGCCTCCGACCAGCGCGCCCACACGGCGCGGCCTTCCATCGGGCTGGCGGCGCCCCGTTCGAACCGCAGATGCAGCTGCTTGCGATCGGGCGCGGCGGCGAGCGCGGACTTCACGTCTCCCGCTTCCTGCAGCATCTCGGCCGCGACGTTGCCGGGGACGTCGGCGTGGACGAGGTGCTCCGCGACCGCGGCAACCTCCGGCGTGATCACGACCGGCAGCGGCTCGTACTCGACCTGGACCAGGTCGGCCGCGTCCTCGGCGATGTATCGGTTCTCCGCGACCACGAATGCGACCGCCTCGCCGGTGTAGCGCACGACCTCCGAAGCGAGGCAACGCTGGGTGCGGCCGTGGGTGAGGTTGGGATGCGGGATCAGGATGGGGAGGTCGGTGTGGCCGAAAGGCAGGTCGGCGGCCACGTATACAGCCTTCACGCCGGGCACCGCCCGCGCCGCGCTGACGTCGATCGACTTGATGCGGGCGTGCGCGAACGGCGAGCGAACGAGCACCGACTCCAACGCACCCTCATCGATGTCGTCGGTGAAGTGGCCGCGCCCGCGCAGCAGCCGGTCGTCTTCGACGCGCTGCACCCTCGCCCCGAACCAACGCGTCGTCACTTGGACAGCTCGGCGGCGCGATGTACCGCACGGCGGATCGAGGCGTAACCGGTGCAGCGGCAGAGGTTGCCAGAGATGCCTTCATCGACCTGCTCGGGGGTCGGGTTCGGATGCTGACCGAGCAGGCCGACCACCGACATCACGAAGCCGGGCGTGCAGAACCCGCACTGGAGGCCATGGCATTCGTGGAACGCCTGCTGCACCGGGTGAAGGCGCGCGCCAGGGGCCGCCAAACCCTCGATCGTCGTCACCTCGTGACCCTCGGCCTGAATGGCGAGCATCAGGCACGACCGCACGGGCGCTCCGTCGAACAGGACGGTGCAGCAGCCGCACACGCCGTGCTCGCAGCCCACATGAGTACCGGTGAGGCCGAGGTCGTGGCGCAGGTGATCGGAGAGCAGGCGTCGCGGATCGGCGGAGGCCGGGTGGACCGTGCCGTTGACTCTCATGCCGCGAAGAGCCTGTCGGTCACGACCTGGACGAGGTGCAGTCGAAACTCTGGCGTGGCTTCTAGGTCGCCGCTGGGATTCAGCCCGCTTGTGGGGTTCTTGGGATCGGCCAGCACCGGGGTCGGAGCCACCCCGAAAAGAGCGAGCCGGTCTCCGTAGCGCACCCCGCCGGCGAGGGCAAAGTCACCATGGCGGCGGGACTCCTCGGCGATCGCGTATTTGCCCGTCGACGCCGGGAACCAGGATTCGACCAGCAGCTCATCGGGCGCGAGCGCGGTTTCAAACACGCTGGTGAAGAAATCGGCGGCCGGGATGATGCGCGTTCCCCTAGTCGAGCGAGCGACGACGTGGCCGTTGAGCGCCAGCAGCGTCGCGGGCAGCTCCGATGCCGGGTCGGCGTGCGCGAGGCTTCCACACACCGTGCCCCGATTGCGAATCACGCGATGCGCCACCAACCGGACGGCCAGCCCGAGCAGCGGGCACCTCTGCCCCACCAGCCTGGAATCCTCGACCTCGGCCTGGCGCGCGAGCGCCTGCACGACCACGCCGCCGTCCTGCTCGTAGATGCGGTTCAGGTTCGGGATCCGGTTGATGTCGACGAGGTGGGCCGGCCGAGCGAGGCGGAAGTTGAGCAAGGGCACCAGCGATTGGCCCCCGGCGAGCACCTTGGCGTCCTCCAGCGAGGCGAGCATCGAGCACGCCTCCTCGACCGAGGCCGGTACGTGGTATTCGAACGGTGCCGGCTTCACTCGATGATGGCCACGACGCGGCACGGCGATGCCTCGCCGCCCTGGAATCGCCACGGGAAGCAGCCCAGCGTGATCTTCTTGTCGAGCACCTCGTCGATGTGGCCGCCGAGGTTCTCGACGTGGATCACATCGTGGGGAAAAAGCAGCGTGTGCATGATCTGGTAATCGGCCTTCGGAAAGACTTCGTCGAGGCTCCGGCCGAGCTTCTTCTCCGCCTCCTCGGCCTCGTCGGCCCGGATGCGGCGGATGACCGTGTTCATGGGATGGTCGGCGCTCCCGGCGTCGATCGCGATCCACCGCACGCCGCGCTTCAGCACCCACTCGGCGAACGCGTGCGTCGGACCCGGGTGGCGGATGAAGTATTTCGTCTCGTCGACCTGGGAGCGGTCGGCCCAGTTCTCGGGATAGTGGCGGTGGTAGCCGGTGTGGATGACCAGGATGTCGCCGCGATCTATGCGGTGGCCCGTGTCTTTCTCCCAGCGCTCGAAATGCTCGGGGCCGTAGAGGTCGTAGTCGCCCAGGCCCATCCGCTCGAGGTCTACGACGCAAGCAGGGCCGATCAGGAAATCGAGCGGCAGCTCACCGATGAACTTGCCGCCCGACAGGAAATGCGCGGGCGCATCGAGGTGGGTGCTGACGTGCAGCGTCATCGTGATCTCCTGGCCGCCGGCCTTGTCGAACGCGAGCCGTTTGATCCAGCGGATCGCGGGCCCGGCGTAGCCGGCAAACGCGGGAGTATGCAGCGAGAAGTCCTGGGTGAGGTCGATGAATTTCACCTGGCTTGTTCGGGTGTGCGCAATTTCGATCGCTCAACCTTACCCATCGCGTTCCGCGGCAGCTGCTCGACGACGACGACCCGGCGTGGACACTTATAGGTCGCGAGGCGCTCGCGCGCGAAGGCGATGAGCTCGCTCTCGTCGAGCTGCTGCGTTTTCGATGGCACCACGAAGGCGGTGACCTCTTCGCCCCAGGCCTCGCTGGGGACTCCGGTCACGGCCACCTCGTCGACGGCGGGATGCGTCTCGAGGACGATCTCAACCTCGCGCGGGTAGACGTTGAACCCGCCGGAGATGATCAGCTCCTTCAACCGGCCGCGGATGGCGAGGGTGCCGTCGTGGCCGATCTCGCCGACGTCGGCCGTCTTGAAGAACCCGTCGGCCGTGAACGCCTCCTTGGTCGCCGCGTCGTTGCGCCAGTAGCCCCTGAACACCTGGCCGCCCTTGAGCAAGACCTCGTCTTTCTCGCCGAGCTTCACCTCGACGCCGGGAAACGGAATGCCGACCCGGCCAGGCTGGCGCGGGCCTTCGTAAGGGTTGGTGACGACGATCCCGCCCTCTGTGATTCCGTAGCGCTCGACAGGTGCCTGCCCCAGCAAGCGTTCGCATCTCTCGAAAAGTGCCGGGGGCAGCGGCGCGGATCCCGAAACGAAAAGGCGCACGTGGCTGAGGTCTGCGGGGTGTTCCTCCAGCCAGTCGCACAGGCGCTGGTACATGGCGGGCACGCCGAAAAACATGGTCCCGCGGTCGGCGTCGTTTCGGGTCAGCTCGGTGACGACGCCATCGGGCGAGAAGTGGATGAGGGTGGCGCTGCCGCCGCTCAGCAGCGTGCCATGCAGCCCCATGCCGAGGCCATGCAGGTGGAAGAGCGGAAGGGCGTGGACGAGGATGTCCCGAGCGGTCCAGCGCCACATCTCGATCGCGCCGCGCGCCTGCGCCAGCAAACCCCCGTGGTCGAGGACGGCGCCCTTCGGCCGCCCGGTCGTCCCAGACGTGTAGAGGATGGCGGCCGGGCTGTCGGGCGTGAGGTCAGGCATCGCGGGCGGTGCGCCGCGCGGGGGATCGTGCACGTCTACTGAGCGGATGCCCAGCTTCCGCACGACCGCGGCGCGCTCGCCGTCCGCGATCACGATCGAAGGCTCGGCGTTGCCGACGATGTGCTCGACTTCGGCCGAGTGGTAGTCGGGGTTCATGGGTACCACGCACGCGCCGGCCCGCTGGGCGCCGAGGTACGCGATGACCCAGTCGAGTGAGCTGAGGGCGTAAAGGCCGATCCGGTCGCCGGGCGCGACGCCGAGGTCGCGGAGGCCGCCGCCGACCTGCTCGGCCTGGGCCTTCAGCTCGTCCCCGGTGAGCTGGCGATCTGCGGTCCGCAGAGCGATGTGCTTCCCGCCCGGCAGCAGCTCGACCGGAAGAATCCCCGTGCGGAGCCGGCGGCGGACCGCCTCGATATCCTCACGCGAGCCCACCACCCCCCTTGCCATGAGGAAAATCTAGCTCTTGTCCCGCTCCAGCACGGCGACGAGATTGCGCGCGGAGATGAGGCCGATCGGCTTGCCCTGCTGATCGACCACGGGCAAGTGCCTGATGCCCAGGGTCATCATCTTCAACGCCACCACCGCCACCTCTTCATCGGCGCTCACAGTCGCCGGGTCGCCGGTCATGATCACGTCGGCCTTGGCCTGTTGAGGGTTGACCCCGTCGGCGATGGCGCGCACCAGGTCGCGCTCCGTGATGATCCCGACCAAGCGGCCTCCGGACATCACGGCGGCGGAGTCGGCGTCTTCGCGGCGCATGCGTTTCGCCACCTCCGCCAGGCTGGTCTGTGGCTCGACTGAGAGCAGGCGCCCTGGCGGCACGTCTCTAACCTTCACTCAAATCACCTCATACCTGACCGGCACCATTCGCTGGCCACTCCTCGGTGGTCGGTTGTACCTGCGCTTTTGCCGCGGCGGTAGCCTGATGTCCTCGTGTGGAACCTCTTGATGTGGGATGAGCTTGAGAAAATGCGTGATCAGGTTGAGATGCGCCGCGCGCTTGTTGTCGGTCTCGACGACGTGCCACGGCGCCTCTTTGATGTCACAGCTCGCGAACATCCGATCCTTCGCCTCGGAATAGTCGACCCACCGGGCGCGAGCCTGCAGGTCCATCGGGCTCAGCTTCCACCGCTTGCTGGGATCGTTGATCCGGCCGAGGAACCGGCGCTCCTGCTCCTCGTCGCTGACCGACAGCCAGTACTTGATCAGGACGATCCCGGAGCGCACCAGCATTCGCTCGAACTCTGGACACGTGCGCATGAACTCTTCGTACTCGGCGTCCGTGCAGAAGCCCATGACATGCTCCACACCCGCGCGGTTGTACCAGCTTCTGTCGAACAGGACCATCTCGCCTGCTGAGGGAAGGTGCTCCACGTAGCGCTGGAAATACCACTGCGTGCGCTCCCTTTCGGTCGGCGCGGGCAGCGCGACCACGCGGCAGAAGCGCGGGTTCAGCAGCGCCATGATCCGCTTGATGACGCCGCCCTTGCCGGCGGTGTCGCGGCCTTCGAAGATGACCACCACGCGCAGATTTCGATGGCGGATCCATTCCTCGAGCTGGACGAGCTCGACCTGGAGGCGCCTGAGCTCTTTCTCGTAGTCCTTTTTCGTCAGCTGCTTCGGTGACTTCAGGTTGGCGCGACCACCTCAGCCGGCTCCGCCTCGGTGTCGCGCACGTGGCCCGGCCGCAGAATCTGGTAGAGGACGATCGCGCCCAGCGCCCCGATGCCCAGGTTGTTGATCTCGAATGAGCCGATCTTGAGGTCCGCTCCGCCGGCGGCGAGGATGAGCGGAATGGCCGCGACGGCGAGGTTGGCCCGCTTGGAGAAGTCGACACGGGCGTCGACCCAGATCTTGGCGCCGATCACCGCGATCAGGCCAAACAGGTAGAGCTCGATCCCACCCAGGACGCTGATCGGGATGCTGAGAACCAGGGCCCCGAACTTGGGGATGAATCCGAGCAGGACGGCGGTGATGGCGGCGACGATGAAGACCCAGATCGAGAAGACGCGCGTGATGCCCATGACTCCGATGTTCTCGGCGTAAGTCGTTTCGCCGGTGCCGCCGAAAATCGAGCTCACGATCGTGGCGAGGCCGTCGCCCATGAAGGTGCGGCCGAGGTAGCCGGACAGATCGCGCTTCATGATCCCGCCGATCGCGAAGACGTGGCCTGTGTTCTCGGCCACCAGGACGATGGGGATGAACCAGAACAGGCTGAAGGCCCGGACCGGGTCGCTGAAATCAGGGAAGGTGAGCTTTGGGTATCCGAGCCAGTCGGCGCTGCCGATTCCGGAGGTGTTGACGTGGCAGCCCGCGGCGGCCGAGGCGCATGCGCCGCCGGCGGCCTGGTCCAGCCCCGCGACCAGATATCCGACCACGACACCGATGAGGACTGGAAGCAAGCGTGGAAAACCGCGCAGGTACACGGAGGCGATGGCCGCGGCGAGGAAGGTGATGGTGCCGGTGACCAGCTCCTTCTGGAAGTTGGTGACGGCAACGCCGGCCAGCGCGATCCCGATTACGGCCACGACCGTGCCGGTCACCACCGGCGGCATCAGGAATCGGATGACGTTGATGCCGGCGAAGTGGACGACGACTCCGATCAGAAAGTAGATGACGCCGGCGACCAGGATCCCGGCGAACGCCAATCCCTGGTGCTGGCCGGGCCCGCCCTGGATCGCGAGCACCGCACCGATGAACGAGAACGACGAGCCCAGGTAGCTGGGTACCTTGCGGCCGGTGACGATGAGGAAGATGAGCGTCCCGATGCCGCTGAAGAAGATCACGGTGTTCGGGTTGAAACCGAGGATCAGCGGGACCAGTACCGTGGCGCCGAACATCGCCATCACGTGCTGAACCCCTAGGAGGATGGTCTGCGGCCATGGCAGCCGCTCCTCCGGATAGACGATGTCGCGCTCCCGCGCAGCAGATGCCACAGCCATGGCGCCTACCCCCTTTTGTATGCGCCCCGACTTCCGATGTGGTCGGGGTCCCGTCCCGCGGGTATCCTAGCCGCCCTTGGCGAAATTTGGCTGTCTACCAGCTGTCGTGCTGGACGGCGCGGAGCTTCGAAGGTTTCGGGGCGACCGCCGGCGGGTCGCTGACGACGACGACGGGGATGTGCCGGCACGTGTCATCGGACCGAAGAGCCTGGATCAAGGCGAGGTTGCCGAGACCCGACGCTCCGAGGTGGGCGAAGATGATCTTCGGCGCGGTCTGTTTGGCCCGGCTCAAGGCGTCGGCCTGATTGAGGGCCACGAACACGGTGTATCCCTGACCCTCGAGACGCACTTGATGTTCTGAGCGCGAGGCGGGCTCGTCATCGACCAGCAGAGCGATGTGATTGGCTTCCATGCGCGAAACTTCCTATCTCCTTCTTTGGTTAAGGGATCGGCAGGTTCACGGGAGGAAACGCCAGCCTGTCGGGTTGTGTCGGGTTGAGAAGAGTCTAGGGCACTTACCTGGCAGCGACGCTTCGAGAAGGCCATCGCCGGCCGCGATTGTTCCCGCGGCTTCTTGCGTTAACAGGACGCGGCTGGGCCGGCCGCGACGAATATGCCGGCCGGTGCTCCTGGTACTGCCAGCTGCCGTCGTCGAGGAAGCGCTTCGCGTCCAGCTCTCGAATGTCGGGAGCGCCCTGGCGGCTGAGCTTGACCCAGGCGAGCTCGTCCTCGGGGGTGACGAAGGTCAGCGCTCGTCCCGCGACGCCCATACGGGCCGTGCGACCGACCCGGTGGGTGAGCCACTGCGCCGAATCGGGCATGTCGAAGTTGACGACCAGGCCGACGTCGGCGACATCGATGCCGCGCGCGGCCACGTTGGTAGCGACGAGAACCTGGCTCCGGCCTTCGCGGAACGAAGCCATGGCGCGGTCGCGAATGGCCTGCGACAGGTTGCCCTGGAGCTCGACCGAGTTGTGGCCGAGCTGGCGTAAATGTCCGTTGAGCTTCGACACGCCGTGCTTGGTGCGTCCGAACACGATCGCCGAGCCGCCGTGGCGCTTCAGCACGCGGCTGAGTGTCTGCAGCTTGAGGTCACGGTGCACCCTTAGAAGTCCGTGCTCGAGGTCCGCTTCCTTCTCGGTTTCAACGCGAACCTCAGCGTGGTCGCGGGTGTGCTTGTCGATCATCCGGGTCACCCACGCCGGCATCGTCGCCGACGCGAGCACCGTCTGCGGCTCGTAGGTGAGGCCGAGAAGCTTCTCGACCGCCGGCGCGAAACCCGCGTCGAGCATCTCGTCCGCCTCGTCGAGCACCAGGTACTCGACCCGGGACAATGAGACCTTGCCCTGCGTGACCAGGTCGAGGATCCGGCCCGGCGTCCCGACGACGACGTCGACTCCGCTCTTCAGGGCGACCCGCTGGGTGGCATAGCCGACGCCGCCATAGAGCACGGCCGAGCGCAGATCGGTGGCCAGCGAACGGAGCACCTTCTCCACCTGCAGTGCGAGCTCTCGGGTCGGTGTGACGATGAGAGCCCTTGGTCCGGCGCCACGCCGGGGCAGCTTCTCGATCATCGGGATGAGGAACGCTAGCGTCTTTCCCGACCCGGTCGGCGCCTCGATGACGACGTCCCGTCCTTGAATGATGAGGGGGATGGCTTGCGCTTGAACCGGAACCGGTTCGGTGATGCCGAGGGCGGCCAGGGCCGCGAGTGTATGCGGGCGCACGCCCGCGTCTGCGAATGACTGCAACGTTTTTCTCCTGATCCTCTCCAGGGTCGTATTGGCGCGGCGATCAGGACACCGTCCAAATGACGGGAGAGAGGACCCGAGCGAGCGGGCCGGCAAAGCCGGCCGAGGTTTATCAGTCTACGTGATTGGCGTGAGCGCCATCTCTTTTCACGTGTTTGTCCCAGAATTCACCCCGACTTTGTACACATATCGCTTCAAACAGCTCCTGCAAAAGGGCAGTCCAGGATTCTTTGCTCTCTACGTCTTCGGCGATGGCCTGGTCGAGGTGGCCCTGGGGGGGTGTCGGGACCGAGCTGGACAAGAAGGGGACCGGTTTCACGCTCCGTCCTGAAATGTGAGGCTGGAACACTCGATAAGCGGTGCTGATGGGCCGTGCGAACTCTTGACTTAACGAAGCATTTCGCCAAGCACGTGGGAATACAGTTTGCGTCGTGTCAAGTGGCGAGCCAGAGGGCCAGATCGACGACGCCGGCCGCCTGGCTGCGATCGCGGCCGCATCGGCCGCGTTCAGCGATGCGGTTCCAGACATGGAGGCCCTGCTGGCCATCGTCGCCGAGCAAATATCGCGCACGACCGGGGATTTCTGCTCGGTGGTTTTGCTCTCGCGTGATGGCCGGCAAATCGAGCCGGTAGCCGCATTTCACCCGGATCCGGCAGTGCTGCAAGACGCAGCCCAGCGCCTCGGCGTACCGATGGAACTCGACGCCGCGGGGCCATGGAAAACAGTCCTCACCGAGAGGCGGCCGGTTGTCATCGACATCGATCCCGATCACCTGCCCGCGAACATGGCTCCGCATCAGGCACGTCACATTTCGAAGTGGCGCATACGGCAGGCGGCGATGATCCCGATGGTCGCCGGCGACAGAGTCGTGGGTGGGCTCAACCTCAATCGCATGGAGGGAAGCGCTCCCCTTGGTGAGGACGACCTCAAGCTTCTGGAGAGCTTGGCGACGCGAGCCGCGCGCGCGATCGCAATCGCGCAGCTCATGCGCGAACAGAGGATGACCGCGAGCGAGCTCGAAACCAATGTGGCGGAGCGCACGAGGGAATTGAGCGCGACCAGCCAATTCCTCGACTCGATGATCGAAAACATCCCGAACATGATTTTCGTCAAGGACGCCAAGGAACTCAGATTCGTACGCATCAATCACGCGGGCGAGGAGCTGCTCGGTTTTTCACGCGATGAGCTGATGGGCAAGAACGATTTCGACTTTTTCCCCGCCGACCAGGCGGAGCTCTTTGTCGCGGCGGACAGAGCGACGCTGCGCAATCGGCGGCTTGTCGACATCCCGGAGGAGACCATCCAGACCAGGAACAAAGGCGCACGAACGCTGCATACGCAAAAGATTCCCATCCTGGATGCAGCCGGCGAGCCGTCCTTCTTACTGGGGATCTCCGAAGACATCACCGAGGCCCGGATCGTTCAGGAAGCATTGCTGCAGGCACAGGCGGAGGCCGAACGAGCCAATAAGGCCAAGAGTCAGTTCCTCGCCAGCATGAGCCACGAGTTGAGGACCCCGCTCAACGCGATCCTCGGCTTCTCGGAGCTGCTCAGCGACGACACGAGCGACAAGTTCGACAAGGGGACGCGCCGCCGATTTCTGGATCAAATCCATACCAGCGGCCAACATCTGCTACAGCTCATCAACGACATCCTCGACCTCTCGAAAGTGGAAGCCGGACAGATGGAGCTGCACCTTCAATCGGTTGAGCTCGGAGAGTTGGTCCAGGAGGTTCGGGCGAGCATCGAACCTCTGGCCAGGAGCAAGGCGATAGTCCTGAACACCGAGTCATCTCGCGAGCTCAGCCTGATCGCCGACTCGGCGAAGGTGAAACAGATGCTCTTGAACCTAGTCTCCAACGCGATCAAGTTCACGCCCAGCGGCGGCCGCATAGACATTCGAGTCCGCCGGCTCGAGTCGTGGGTGGAGATTGCCGTCAGCGACAGCGGCATCGGGATTGCGAAGGAAGACCTGGGCCGCCTCTTCGCTGAGTTCCAGCAGCTGGATGCCGGCCCGGGACGGCAGCAGGAAGGAACCGGTCTGGGCCTCGCCTTGACTAAACGTTTTGCGGAACTGCATGGCGGCCAGGTGATCGTGGAGAGCGAGCTGGGAAAGGGAAGCACCTTCACCCTGCGTTTACCGTTGCAGACACCAGCGCCTCGGGTGTCTCGAGTGCCGGCTTCGGTCGCCCCGTTGCACGTCGCATCGATCGACCTGGATCGGCCGCTGGTCCTGGTGGTCGATGACAATCCCCAGGCGGCGGAGATTCTGTCGCGGCACCTGGAAGCCGGCGGATTCAGGACCGAGGTCGCGCGTACCGGCTCTGAAGCCCTGAGCATGGCCGGCGAGTTGAAGCCGGTGGCGATCACGCTCGACATCCTCCTGCCTGAGGTCGATGGCTGGGAGGTCATGAGCCGACTCAAAGCCGACCCGGCCACGCGGGACATCCCGGTGGTCGTGGTCTCGGTGGTCGACAAACCGCTGCTCGGCCGTGCCCTCGGCGCGTTCGACTACTTCGTCAAGCCCGTGGACGGGAAGGCGTTGTTGTCACGGTTGAGCCGGTACACGTTCACGACCAAGGTGAAGAGCGAACCGGTCCAGGTGCTGGTCGTGGACGACGAGAAGGCGAACCTGGACATGCTAGAAGCCCTCCTCAAACCGGCGGGCTTTGGGGTCCTGAAGGCAGGCAGCGGGCAGGAAGGAATCGACATGGCCAGGTCTGAGATGCCCAGCCTGATCCTGCTCGACCTGATGATGCCCGGCCTCAGCGGATTCGACGTGGTCGAGGCGCTTCGAGGCGAGGAAGCGACGCGCTCGATACCGATCATGGTGTTGACCGCGAAAACCCTCACCGAGGATGACAAGAGAGCCCTCAACGGCCAGGTGGCCGCCATCTTTCAGCGCAATTCCATGGCGGGAGCGGAGCTGACCGGTTGGCTTCAAGGCATAGTCGCCCACCGGCGAAACTAGGGGCTAAAACACTCGAAAAGGGTTCGGATGGTGGGCCGGGGCAGACTCGAACTGCCACATCCTTTCGGAGGCGATTTTACAGACCGTTAGGCTCACCAATGCCCAGCCGACCCACGATGCCCGCGCCGCGAAGACCAGCCGAGACCGTAGGGCTAAATGGTAGCCCAACGCCATAATTCACCTCGTGTCGCGAGGCTACGCCCGCTACGTCCTCGCGGTGATGGTCGCGATCAACTTCCTCAACTACATGGATCGCTACGTCGGCGCCGCGATCGTGACGCCGATCAAAACCGAGTTCCAGCTCAACGACGCGCAGATTGGGCTGCTGGCCACCGCCTTCCTCCTCGTCTACGCAATCGCCGCCCTGCCCTTCGGCTACTTGGGCGACCGCTCCGTGCGCAAGACCGTGATCGGCGTCGGGGTGACGATCTGGAGCCTCGCCACGCTGTTCTCCGGCCTTGCCGCCAACTACGTTCATCTGTTCCTCAGCCGCGCAGCGGTGGGCATCGGTGAGGCCAGCTACTACCCCGCCGGCACGTCCCTGGTCTCCGACTACTTCCCCAAGGAACAGCGCGGCCGCGTCATGTCGATCTGGGGTGCCGGCAGCGTGATCGGAATCGCTGCCGCTTATGCAGGCGGCGGGTTCGTCGCGGACCACTACGGCTGGCGCACCGCCTTCTTCATCGCCGCGCTGCCCGGCTTGATCCTCGCGATTCTTGCCTTCACCATGCGCGAGCCCCTACGCGGAAGCATGGAGAAGGTCGGGTCCGCGGTCAGGCGGACCACCGACGCCAGCGCGCGCACGTTCGTCAACCTGATGCGCATCCCGACACTGCGCGCCGCGATCCTGTCGCAGACAGTGCTGTATTTCGTGCTCGCCTCCAACGCCTTCTGGCTGCCGACCGTCCTGCACCGGCGGTTCGACATGTCGGTCACGGGTGCCGGCCTCCTTTCGGGCGGCGTCCTCGTGGTCGGCGGGCTGATCGGCACGCTGGCCGGCGGCTGGATCGCGGATCGCCTTGCCCGCACGCGCCCGGCCGCTCACCTCGAGGTTGGGATCGCAGGCTTTCTCATCGGCGCCGTCTTCATCACGATCGCGCTCATCGCGCCCCTCAACGTCGGGCCGGTTCCGGTTTTCGTGCCTGCCTTCCTGATCACCGTCATCGCTCTCTATCTGCAATCCGGCCCGTTCACCGCCGTCTCGCAGAACGTGGTGTCTCCGGCTCTGCGCGCCAGCTCCGTGACGCTGCTTTTGTTCGTCTCACACGTGTTCGGCGACTCGCACTCGACATTCGACGTGGGCTGGATCTCAGACCACGTCCACAGCATTCAGCTGGCGCTGCTGATCACCTCGCCGACGCTGCTGGTCGTGGCCGCGATCGTGGCATCGACCGGCCTGAGGACTGTGAAACCGGACACCGAGACGATGGAGGCTGCCTGGGCAGCCAAACCAGGAGAACCCGCGCCCGCTCTTTAGTAGATGAAGCCCACCAGGCGGGCACCGAGCTGACCGGGCCTGATGGTGCGCTCGTCGATCACGTCGAACGCAACCCAGTTCATCTCAGTCACCACCCAAGACCCGTCCGCATTAACGGCTTCGACGTAGGCCACGTGACCGGCCCAGCTCTCCCAGGTGACCATGATCGAACCGACCCTTGGAGTCGGGCCCACCGGGTAGCCCTGCGCCGCCGCGTTCTGGTACCAGTAGCCCGCGTCACCGCGCCACGTCACGTTGCGCTTCGTCGCCACGTAGTAGGTGCACCAGCCGACCGGGAACCCGTTGGCGGTGTATGGGCCGAGGCAGCATCCGAGCACCTTGACCGGGTAGCCGCCGCCCGTGCCCGAGCGCATCAGCAGCTGGTACAGCGCCGGCGGTGGCGGGAATGCGCCGCCCACGCCGTTGGGGATGACCAGCGTGGAACCGGCGGCCAGCTCGGTGCTGCGCAGCCGGTTGAAGTCGTAGATGCTCTGGGCGTCCACCTGGTACTTGGTGGCCAGGGCGTCGAGCGTGTCGGTCGCCTTGACGGTGACCACGACGCCGGGGATCGGCGGGATCACGATCTGGTCGCCGGTGGAGACCGAGTCGTTCGAGAACAGGTTGGTGTTCGACCAGCGAATCTGGCTGACGGTGACATGGAACTTGGTCGCGATCGACGAGAGCGTCTCGCCGGCCGCCACCGTATAGCCGAACGACTTGTGGCTCATCGGCGCCGCGGCCGGGATGGCGACCGGCTTGATGATCGTGCTGTAACGGCCCAGCGACACGTCGCCCGCTGTGCCGCCCTCGGTCGCGACCACCGCCTGAGCGTCGACGGTTCCGAGTCTGGAGGTGAGATAAGCGGGGACGTGGCGGTCCATCGACGCGTATGACGAAATACCCACAGCTATCGCAAGCACGACAGCATGTGTCAGATATCGATGGACTCGCAAATGTCTACCCCTAAACGTTGCGATCGTTGTGAACCAACCCGCGGGCGCGGCCGGGTCCCCAGAGAACGGCGGTCACCGTAGCAGACCCCCACCAAGTCCGTCAACCCGCTTGGACTCAACCCGCAACCGAGCGAACGCCAGTTCGCCTCCCCCAACCGAACTCACGTCCAGCTTAAGATTGGCGCGATTTTTGGCGTTCGCGCGTACGAAAGTTCGTACGGCCAAAACGGATCGACGCCGCTTGGAAAGCAAGCTGAGGCGCAGCTTCATGGGCGGTACAACGGTCGGTGGCCGCCCAACCTTGCTTGAGTTCGAACTGCGGCGCTACGGTCCCCCGCGCACGTAGATCGTCTGCCCGGAGACAAATCCCGACTCATCGCTGCACAGGAACGCAATCACGTTTGCGATGTCCTCCGGCTGGCCGATCCGGCGGAGCGGAATCTGCGACGCCGCGCCGAGCTTGAACGTCTCGAAGTCCATGCTCATGCGCTCCGCGGTGGCGCGCGTCATCCGGGTCTCCACGAAGCCTGGAGCGACCGTGTTCACGTTGACATTGAACGGCCCGAGCTCGATCGCGAGAGTGCGTGCCATGCCCTGGAGCCCTGCTTTGGCTGCTGAGTAGTTGGCCTGCCCGCGGTTTCCCAACGCCGACGTCGACGAGAGGAACACCATCTTTCCGTACTTCTTCTCGACCATGTGCTTCTGGGCCGAGCGGGCGCAGAGAAAGCTGCCCTTCAGGTGCGTGTCGATGACCGCGTCCCAATCCTCGTCGGTCATCTTGAAAAGCAGGTTGTCGCGGATGATCCCCGCGCACGTGACGAGGATGTCGAGCCCCCCGAGCTCCTTGACAGTGAGCTCGACCATCGCTTCAACCTCGGTGCGAACGCTCACGTCACAGCCTATGGCGAGGGCGCCGATCGGGTCGGCCACCTCGCGAGCGGGCGCCTCGTCGAGGTCGGAGACCGCGACTTTCGCGCCTTCCGCCGCCAAAAGCCGTGCCGTGGCGGCGCCGATTCCGCGCCCTCCTCCGGTGACTAGGGCGACCCGGTCTTTGAACCTCATTCGGTTTCCGTGTCCAGCGCGGTGCCACCGTCCTTGCGCGGGTCCGACGCGCCGTGGAGGAAACCGTCCTTCTCGCCGACGATGACCTGCGGCCGTGAGAAGTAGGAGTCGTAGTTGAGCGTCCGCCGGGTCACCGCGTAGCCGCGCCGCTCCAGCCCGCGGCCGACCGCCGGCGGGATGCGGGCCTCGAGCTGCACCACATCGCCCTGGAAATCGATCCTCGGCGCGCTCACCGCTTCGACCGGCGTCATGGCGTGGTCCAGGATGTTGACGAGCACCTGCAGGATTCCGGTCACGATCTTGGTGCCGCCAGGCGCACCGATGCAGACGCGCAAGCGGTCGCCATCGAACACCAGAGTCGGCGTCATGCTGGTCGCCCGTGTCTTGCCCGGCCGCACGGAGTTCGGGTTCCCGGGGCGCGGGTCGAAGCAGTTCATGTAGTCGTTGAAGCCAAAGCCGAGGCCTGGCGTGACGACACCGCTCGCCGACCCGAGCGTGTGCGTCAGCGACACCGCGTTGCCGATGTCGTCGACCACGCAAACGTGAGTCGTGTCGGGCCGATCCTGGACCCCGCCCGCTGCACTCCCTGCACCAACAGCCATCCCTGCCACCTCACGCGCCTTGGCCGCGTAGCCCTTGTCGGCGAGCGCGCCTGTGGGCACGTCGATGAAGCGCGGGTCGGCGACGTGAAGGTCGCGGTCGGCGACCGCCCATGCCATCGCCTCGATGAGCAGCCGGGCCGCCTCCGTGCTCGGCCATCCGTGTGAGCCGATGTCGAATCCCTCGAGGAAGTTGAGCATCTGCAGGAGGGTGATTCCGGCGGCGGGCGGTCCCGCCGCCATGACGGACAGCCCTCGATACGTCCCTCGCAGAGGCTCGGTCACGTTGACCCGGTAGCCGGCCAGGTCTTCCTTCGTGATGAACCCGCCGTTGGCCTCGAAGTCGGCGGCGATCCGATCGGCGATATCGCCCTTGTAGAAGACGTCCGGTCCCTCGTTCGCCAGCCTCTCCAGCGTCCGGGCGAGGTCCGTCTGCACAAATGGTTCGCCAATATCGAATAGTTCACCATTTCGCATATAAATCGCCCTGGCGGCGGGCGTGGCCTGGATGCGCAGCCGGTTCGGCACCACGTCCGGTCCGTAGTCGGTCGTCCAGTAGCCGTGCATGTACCCGGTCACCGGGAACCCATCACGCGCGAGTGGGATCGCGGGCTCGATCGCCTGCGCCCACGTGATCGTGCCGTACCTGGTCAGCGCCTCGGCCAGCCCCGCCACGGTCCCCGGCACGCCCACCGACTGATAGCCGACGTCATTCACCCATCCCTGAAGCACATAGCCGTACCGATCCGCGGCCTGACGGACGAAAAGGTGCTCCCACTGGTCCTCTCGAGCCCGCGAGCCCGCCGTCGCATAGAACTCGAGGAGCGCGTCGCCGCTCTTCGGACCGTGCACGAGCATCACCCCGCAGCCGCCGATGCCGCACATCTGCGGGTCGAGGACGCCCTGCACGAAGGCGCACGTGACGGCAGCGTCGACCGCGTTGCCCCCACGCCTCATGACCTCGAGGCCGATCTCGGCCGCGGCCGGCTGCGGGCAGACGATGATCGCCAAGGGACCTAAAGATTAAGGCGGGCTCGGCCACGAGGCCGGGTCGTGCCCCACGTTCGGCACGCTTCCCGTGCGCCAGTAGATCCCGCGACGCCGCTGCATCAGCTCTTCATCGACCAGCAGCCGGCGCAGCGCCGCGAAGTCGGGATGGCGGCGGCTGATTATCCGGTTCACCTCCGCCTCCGCGTAGCGGCGGCCGGGCTGGAAATTTTCCACCAACCAACGCAGCACGGCGAGGCGCTTCTTGCGCTGCGCTGGAATTCCGAGCAGATGGCCGCCGGGATCGACGAAGTTGGCCAGCACACGCTCGTCGTAAGTCGTTTCCTTAAGGCCCACTCTCACTGAAGGTTAAGACGGCCGGCGGGCTGCAAGACACCCCGCGCGGGCTCGTTTTAAGTGTCAAGTGAACGGGCTCCCGATGGAGGCGCTCGGTTCCACGAGAGAGGGGGTTTTCGCATGCACTCGTGCGCTTGGCTGGCGCGGCGGCGGATGCGTGGGCAGTCGCTGGTCGAAACAGCGATCACGCTGCCCGTGGTGCTGCTGCTCGCGTTGGGGGTGACCGACATCGGGCGCGCTTTCTATTACCGCGAAGCCGTCACCAACTCGACGCGGCAGGCCTTGCGCGTGGCGGTATCCCCGAGCCAGCAAGCCACCGCCGACGCCATCTGCTCCGGCACCGGGAGCGGCCCGCTGGCCGTCACGGTGACTTCGCCGATTCCGCCCTCAGGCGGTTCCATCGCGACGATCGCCAACGAGGCGGCGCTGGAGAGCTCCAACAACGGCACCCCCGCCGGCTCGGTGATCGCGGGCGCGACGCTGTCAGTCACGTTCCACTGCCTCAACGGCGCCGCCGTCACGAACGCCAACGCCAACGGCGGCGGGCCTCAAAGCGCGGGCGCGGATTCGATCACCGCGACCATCACCGACACCATGCGCATCATCACGCCCCTGCTGTGGCCGGTGATCGGCACGCAGATATCCATCACGGTGAGCTCGTTCCAGCGGAGCGAGTACTGATGTCGAGACAGAAGGGCCAGGCGCTCGTCGAGTTCGCGCTGGTGTTCCCCATCCTTTTCTTTCTGCTGGCTCTCACCATCGACCTGTTCCGCGTCGACTGGGTGACTACGACCGTCGCCGAAGCCGCGCGACAGGGTGCTCGACAGGTGGTGGCCAACGCCGATCCCTACGACAACCCCTTCGGAACCGCAGCAGGCGCGTGCTCCGGCACGACTCAGGTCAACGCGGCCAACGGCAGCGGCTGCCTCACGAGCGCGCGGGTCTACCAGACGGTGACCAATGTGCTCGGCGGCTTCAGCTCCGGCACGAACCTCGCCGAGGCGTCCCCGGCGAACTGCCCCAATCCGGCAGTAGGCCACGCGTCGGTGTGCATCTATCCAACCGAGCAAGGCGCCGCCGGCAGCTACGTCAGCTGCGCCTCCGCGCGCAGCGCGCTCGGCCGCGACCCCGCCCCTGGCGAGCTGGGAGCGCGCGCGCCTGAGTACAGCAGCCCTCAGTACAGGGGCTGCTTCCAGATCGTCGTGACCGTCATCTACCGCTACAACACGCTCGTCCCCTTCCTCGGCAGCGCCACGCCGAACTTCCTGAGGATCGCGTCTTCCACATCGATGGTTGCGGAGTACTGAGCTGATGGACAGACGCCGTCGCGAGCGGCAGAGCGGCCAGGCGATCGTGATCGTCGGAGCGATGATCATCGCGCTGACCATCCTCGGCACCATGGTGTTCGACGTTGGCCTTGCGATGTCGGACCGCCGCAACCTCCAGGCGTACGCGGACGCCGCCGCGCTCGCCGGGTCGCGGTCGTTCGGGCCGGCGGGCCCCGCCCGGGCAAACTACGTCGCGCTCCAATACCTCGCGCCGTCGCTCGGTTTCACAGTCCCGGTGGGCGCTTGCGGAGGGCCCACCATCTGCCCCGCGGGCACTTACTACGTGACCGGCTACACGGTCCAGCTCGCCGACAGGTATCGCGTGGGCGGGATCCTCAACTACCCGAGCGTTCTCGACGTGCTGCTGCAGCACCAGCAGCCGAGCATCTTCGCGCGCATGGTGGGCTACTCGGTAGTCAACACCGGCGCGTCCGCGCGCGCGACCAAGCCAGGACCCGAGTTCAACGGCGCCGATTATGCGGTCGCCGCGTTGAGCGGCGACGCCATGATCAACGGTGGAGGCGCCGCGTTCCAGACGGTGACAGGTCCGGTCTACGCGTACGGCAGCTTCGGCGCCAACAACGGTCCGCACTCGACGGGCGTGCCTTCACAGCAAACCGATTACGACGGCAGTCCCTGTCCGGGTCCGCTCACCAACCAGGTCGACAATGGCGGCGGATCGAACGGGCTCAACTACCACACCACCGACGGCAACCCGCTGCTGACCAACCCGAACGTGGCACCGCCGTACAACTACGACAACGCCTCGCCTCTGGTCGCCCCGCCCGGGCCGCGCTACTTCACCGCGGCCGCCGCGCAAGATGCATCGGGCAACTGGAAGCCCGGCATCTATGACGGGTTCGCGCCCAGCGGCGGATTCATGAATGGCGGCGTGTACAGGATCATCAACTCGCCCAGCCTGGCGCTGGGTGCGATCACAAACACCGTCCACCAACCGTCAGGCATGTCAAACGGGGCTGACGCGGTCGCGATCGTGCTCGATTCGTCCGACACCGGTGCGCTCGACCTAAGCCAGGCCGTCCTCAACGGCCTCGACGACCTGTACGCGACGACCAACACGGGGCCGCGCGATCCCGCGGGCACGCATAACTTCGTGGTCTTCGGCGGCAACGGCCCCACCGGCTACACCGGCGGCGTGACCATCGGTCCTCACGCCGGCACCGATATGAGCGGCATCATCTACCTGCCGCAGAGCGCCTACGTGAGCGACGGTAACTCGAGCCCGCAGTTCACCGGCTCGGTGATCGTGGCGAGCATGACCGTGCAGGGTGGAGGCAACGGCGCGCAGGTGTTCAGGTGGGTCTGCGGACTGAACGCGGTGGCCGGCCAGCCCTGGGCGGGAGGCCTGCTCCGCTAGGAGGAATTCGCCTCCCCACCACTTGGGGAGGTCGGGCCGAAGGCCCGGGTGGGGAGTCGCAACTATCCAGGCGGTAATTCGATCGTAAACGTGCTGCCCGACCCGGGCTTGGTCTGCACCCGGATCGTGCCGCCGTGACGCTCGACCACACGTCGCGCGATCGCCAGGCCGAGTCCGCTGCCCGAGTCGCTTCGCTGGAATCGATCGAACAGGTTCTTCAACCGCTCGTCGTCGATGCCCGGCCCGTGGTCGATGACATCGATCGACGGACCGACGGCGCCGTTGCCGACGCGCAGCGTGACCGCGTCGCCAGGAGGGCTGACGCGAACCGCGTTGTCGACCAGGTTGGCGACGGCCTCTCGCAGCAGGTCCTTGTCGGCGCTGATGCGGGCCGGCATGCGTACCTCGGTCACGAACTCGACTCCTGACGTGCCGGCCTGGGCCGCGTAGGCGTGCACGACGTCGGCAGTCAGCTCGGCGAGGTCCACCAGCTCGCGGCGCAGCGGGATGTCCTCGTCGGCGTGTGCGAGTGCGCGCAGGCGCGCCAGCATCCTCCTCATGCGCTCGGCCTCCGCGACACTGTCGGTGATCGCCTCCCTCGTCGGTCCGGTGCCACGCTGCGCCCGGCTGAGGATCGACAGGTTGGTCATGATCGTCGCCAGCGGGGTCGCGACCTGGTGCGAGACGTCGGTCAAGAACCTGCGCTGCGCGGCGAGCACGCCGGCCAGCTGCTCGTTGGCCTTGCCCTGGGCCTGGATCGCCAGGTTCATCCGGTAGATGAGCGGCAGCACGATCAGCGGCAGCGGGGCGGCCACCGGGGCCTCGATCGCCAGCAGCGCCACGCTCACGGCACATGCCGCCAGCGACAGCGAAGCGGTCCACGACGCCGCTGCCGCTTGGCGCAGCAACGCCAGATACGGGCGCCCGGTGTGGATTGAAGCCGGAAGGATCGCCAGCGCGAGATTGACGGTCGAGTAGAGGAGCGCGGCCAGGGCCGCGCGCGCGTCCATGCCCACATCGAGGTCACGGCCGACGGCGCCGATCGATGCCGCGATGGCGCTCGACGCGAGCACGTTGCCGGCGTTGAACGTGCTCTCCCACCAGGTCCGGCGCACCGTCAGGTTGCCGGCCAGTGCCCCGACCGCCGCCGTGGCGGGGCCGATGGCAGGGGGCAGGAGCAGCGCCGCGAGCAAGCAGAAGAGCGCACCCAGGTTGACCTTTTGCTCGGGGCCGATCTTCACCGGGAACCGCTCCGTCAAGACGATCGCCACCAGGCACATGGGCACGAGCGCCCAGCGCCATGGCTCTGGTGCCGCGAGGCCGCCGCGCGCCGCCACGGCCGCAAGCGCGACACCCAGTGCGGGAACGCCCAGGATCACCGCCCGAAGCGGTGGGCTGAGAGCCCCGAATCCCCGAGCCAAGCTCGAACTCAGGCGGCGGGCACGTCCAGGTCAGTGGTCACGACCGTCCCTCCCGTGCCGCCGCCACCGGACGAGACCTGGAAGCGATTCACAGACGAGACGACGTGCGCCGAAGAGATTCCGGAAGCGATCTGGACGTGAACAGTGATGTGTGTCCCGCCGTGGCCGTTGGAAACGGCCGTCGCCGTGGCGACGAAGTGCTTCGCCAGATGGCGCTCGTATGGAGGCAGGTAGATGGTGTTGTTCACGACCAGGATCTCGCCGCCCGGCGTCACCACCTGGATGGGCGGGTCGTAGAGGCACCACACGACGTTCGCCGATGCGGTGGCCTTGCCCGCGACTAGAAGCGCGGCGGCGATCATCGCCGCCGGCACGATCCTGGTGAGCCTCATCTCAGTCCTCCGGGTTGAACCTGTAACCGATCCCACGAACGGTGTGTACGAGCCGTGGCTCACCCCCAGCCTCCAGCTTCTGACGGATGCGTGAAACATGCACCTCGAGCGAGTTCGACTCGGGCCCCGCGTCCTGCGCCCACACAGCCTCACCGAGCTGCGCGTAGGTGACGAGGCGGCCGCGGTTGCGCATCAGTGCGGCCAGGATGCGGAACTCGATCCCGGTCAGCCCAAGCGCGCGGCCGCCGCGCTCGGCGATACCTTCGCTAAGGTCCAGGGATACATCGCCGACCACGAGCCGCGAGCCACCGTTGCCCCGATGGCGCCGGATGACGGCCTCGACCCGAGCCATCAGCTCCTCGAGGGCAAAGGGCTTACCGACATAATCGTCGGCGCCCAGCTTGAGGCCCGCGATGCGGTCGCTCACGGACGCTTTGGCGCTGATACCGACCAGCGCGGCGTCGGTTTCGGCACGGAACGTCTGGAACAGCTCGGGGCCGTCGTTGTCGGGAAGCATCAGATCGAGGAGGACGACATCGGGATTCCACTGGCGCACGAGCTGCAGGCCGCGGTCGGCCGAATCGACCGAGCGCACGGTGTAGCCTTCCTCGCCCAGACCGGCCGAGACCGCCCGCGCAAGGCGGCGGTCATCCTCGATGAGGGCGACCTTCCATCGGATCGTCATCTTCTTCCGAGACGGCATTCTCCCATGGAACATGCGTAACGGCCCCTCATTAACCGGCGTTCTCTGGAGCGTGGGGGCCACGTTCAAGCGTATTGCCATGGCCCTCCTGGCGGTGGCGGTCGTGCTCGGCCCCAGCGTGACCACGCTCTGGGTCTCCACCCCCTCCGGCGCCGACGTCCAGGCGCGGGTCGAGGACCTCACCCATCACTACGGCATCATGCTCTTGGGCCCAGGCGACATCCCCGCGACCCTGGCGAAAGCGGTCGTGGCCACGGAGGACGAACGCTTCTACACGCACCACGGGATCGATTCGCTCGGTCTCGCGCGCGCCCTTATATATGACGTGTCGAATCGGTGCCTCTGCCAGGGCGGCTCGACGATCACCGAGCAGCTGGTCAAGGACGTGTACCTCGGCGGCTCCGACCGCGGCTACAGCAAGCTGGTCGACATCGCGCTTGCATTTAAGGTCGAGCGCGTCCTCACCAAGCAGCAGATCATGGCCGACTACCTGAGCGAGATCACCACCGGGCTCGGCCGCCGCGGGGTGAGCGCCGCGGCATGCGCGTATTTCCAGGCGCCCCTTCAGAGCCTGACGCTAGGCCAGTACGCGCTGCTCGCCGGCGTCACGCAGGCCCCATCCGTGTACGACCCCACAGTCGATCCCGAGCTCGCTGAGCAGCGGCGCGCCCAGGTGCTGGCCTTGATGATCTCCGAGAACTACATCACTCCGGCCGAGGCGCTGGCGGCGAACGCGGAGCCGGTCCTCGTCACCGGCGGACAACCCAACCCGACCTGTTAGCCGGCCCAGGCGAGCGGCGATGTCGCGTCGAACCCGGCGTTCATCGTGATCTGAATCGGTTTGATCACAGGCGGTGTCACCGGCGGCGCCGGAGTCGGGCTGGGCAGCGTGCCCTTGTAAGGACCGCCTGGCGTCGGCGTTGGGACCGGGGTCGGGCTGGGCGGTGGTGGGTTGTATGCGTTCTTGGGCAGGAACCACAGCTGGAAGGGACCCGTCGCCGCCGTCGGCGCCAGGTATGCGATCCCGGACAGCGACGGTTCCGAGCAGTCGTCGCTTTGAGGAGTCAGCGGCCGGCCCTCATTGCCGCCGGGGGTGGCTCGGGTGGTTAGCCAGAGCTGTCCGGTCAGGTTGTCGTTGGGATCGGAGTTGTACTTCGTGTACATGATCCCGCCGCTCGGAAGCGGGATCGGTTGCATGTCGCCGCCGGTGTAGTCATGCGAGTTGGTCCACAGCCTGCCCTGGCGGATCGTGCCGCCGATCGGCATCGCCCAGATGGAGAACGGCACGTCATATCCGAACTTGGGCTCGTCGTAGCTCATCCAGAGGGTGCCGCCATCTGGGCTCAACCGCGGGTAGAAGGACCAGTGCATGGCTGTGGTGTCGTTGCTCCTCCCAGGAGCCGCGTTGTTCGTGATCTGCCGAAGCACCTGGCCGAAACGGCCGAGAACGAAAACGTCGGAGTAGAAATCCAATCGCCGGACCGCCAGCAGCTGGCTGCCGTCGGGGTAAAGCGAAGGCTGGGTCCATCCACCTTCGGGCGTGAGCTGATGGAAGCGCCCGATGCTCAGGCTGTAGATCGCGCCCGACTGTGCGAGATAAAGCGTGCCCGGAAGCCTGAACGCGGTCGGACGTGGCGCCGCGACCGTCGGCTTCTCGGCCGGGAGCGCCGACTTCGACTGGCGCCCTCCGAGGTACATGTATGTGCCGAAGCTCGAGACCAGCATCAGCACGCAGAGTCCGAGTCCGAGGAAGAACCTGGCGATCATGGGAAGTACTGCCGCACGAAGGCGAGGATTGCCGGCCAGTTGGGCATGAGGCTGCCTCCGGGGCCGCCTCCATGCCAGAGCGGCGGAAGCATGATCAGCTGGGTGATGTTGTCGGGGTTGTCGAAGCTGGATGCCAGCGGAATCAGCTGGGCGACGCGGTCCAGGCCGATGCTGGTCTTGATCTCACCGCCCAGCGCGGCCGCGATGTTGGGCACGTCGGCCGGTGATGTCTGCTTCGCCTTCTTCCGAATGGCAAGCAGAACCTGCTGCTGACGTTTCGAGCGCCCGATGTCGCTCTGCAGGTCGTTGTGGCGCGACCGCACGTACTGCATCGCATGGATGCCATCCAGGTGCTGCGGTCCGGCCAGAACCGCTACGCGTTCATACCCATAGGGATTGTTGCTGAAGATGTCCTGCGGGTAGAGGTCGTCCACAACTGGGTTGCTTGTCACCACATCGATGCCGCCGATCGCGTCGATGAGCTTGATGAGCCCGAGCAGACCGATCCAGATGTAGTCGTTGATGTGAACGCCGAAATCGTTCTGAACCGTCGCGATCGCGGCGCCGGCGCCGCCATATGAATAGGCGCCGTCGATCTTCCCGGTCCCACCGGTCGAGAGCGGCACATAGAGGTCGCGCGGAATCGACAGCATGGTCACCGAATGCGTCGAAGGCACGACCCGCACCAGGATCATCGACTGCGTCAGGACGTGCTCCGCATAGAACTTGTCGTCGTCGTCCGATCCCAGCAGCAGCACCGTGAACGCGTCCTTCGGCTGGGCAATCGGGCTTGGGGACGGGGACGAAAACGAGGTCGGCGAGGGTGTGGGCGAAGGGATGCTCACGACCTGGCCGGTCGCGTCCCACGCGAGCTTCGCAGAGGGGAGGAAGTACGCGAAAGTGCCCGCCATCGCCGACAGCGCGATTGCGAACACAGCAAGGACGGCGGTTCGGGTGATACTCAGGCGCCTGCGCGAAGCTCTAGCGCGGCGGCCCGGCTTGATACCGAGCACGGGCCAACAGTCTAGCGAAAACGTCCGCGCCGTCACTCCACATCAATCAATGCGAGAAACGGGAGTTTTGTTACCCGTGCCCGGAGTTCAGCTTTATAGCGAGGTGACGACCGCCAGTTACCGGTGAACCAGGGCGATCTGCACGGCTTTCACCGCAAGCAAGATCACAGCGAACGCGACATAGCTCCCCAGGAGCAACATCGCAAACCTCCGCAGCGGCGACGACCGCGGACGCTCGAGCAATGCCAGGGCCGGCATCCGCCAGCCTTCACGCTCCGAACGCGAGGCGGGCGGAATCGGTTGAGCCCTTCTGGACCCCCACCACATCACCACCCCGCCGACGGCGATGACAATCAATATGACCGGCGCCAGCAGTTTGAGCAGCACGGTGACGTCGACAGATGGCACGACCGTCGAGATGACGAGGATGAGCGAGAGCAGCAGCAGCGTTCCGACGATGATCGCGGCGAGCACGTTCAACCACGGTCGATTGATCCACGGCCCGAGGACGGCCCGGTCGTTGCACAGGAGGACCGCGAACACCGTGGTGCTGGGCAGCAATATGCCGGCCAGGGCCTGCACCGCGGTCGTGATGAGGCCCAATGGCGCATGCGGGATCAGAACGATGGCGGCCGCAAGCACCACCATCGCGGCGTACATCCCGTAGAACAACTTGGCTTCGCGGAAGCCGCGGTGAAGCGAGAAGCCGCGCCCGAACATATCTCCAAACGCGTACGAGGTGGTGAGCGTGACCGCAGACGCGCCCACTATCGATGCATCGATGAGCAGCAATGCAAATATCGCGCCGACGACCGGAGAGATGTGCAGGTGCAGCCCGCGCGCAACGCCGTATGCGTCGGTGAAGTGACCGAAATCGGAATTGCCTGTGAACGCCGAGGCGGTTGCCATCATGATCGCGGCGGCACCGATCACGACCACGACTGCACCGAGCACCGTGTCCGCCTTCTCATACTCGAGCCATCGCGGAGTGATGCGCTTGTCGACGACGTTCGATTGCTGGAAGAACATCTGCCATGGCGCCACCGTGGTGCCCACGACGGCGATGATGAGCAGGGCTGCGTTCGAGGTGAAGCCGCCATAAACGCCAGGCACCAGAAAACCCGTGAGGACGGCGCCAGGACTCGGGTGGCTCAATAGAGCGAGCGGGATCACCAGTAGGCTCGCAAAAAGAAAAAGGAACATCGCCCTTTCCCAACTGCGGAAGTTGCCGCTCAACGTGATGGCGATCAAGAGGATCGCCGCGAGCGGAACGACGATGTATCTGTTGAAGCCGAAGTATTCCGCGCCCAGTGTGACGCCCATGAACTCAGTGCTGATCGTGAGAAAGTTCAATAGGAATAGATTTCCGACCGAGTACCAACCCCAGGAGCGTCCGAAGCGCTCGGTGATCAGCCTTGCGTAACCAACGCCGGTTACGGCTCCCAGCCTTGCCACCATTTCCTGGTTGACGATGAGAACCGGGACGAGGAGTACAAGAGTCCACAGCAGCGAGTAGCCGTAGTCCTGGCCCGCTTGCGCGTAGGTGGAGACGCCGCCGGCATCGTTGTCTCCGACCATGACGATCAGGCCGGGACCGATGATCGCCGCGAGCGTCAGGATTCGGCGGCGCCACGTTCGGCGCGGAGCGACATCGCTGAGCCGGATGGTCCCGAAGGCGCCATGGATGTCGCCGACGTGCGCTTCGTCGATAACGGCCGATGTTGGCACGAGCCGCGGGGCGTCTTTTTGCGGCTCGCGCTCGGACATTAGGGTCTAAACGCCGGTGCTTGCTTCGACGCGGGCGCGCCACTCTTCTGGGACGATGGCTTCGATCACATCGTCCGCGCTGACGGCTCCAAGGAGGTTGCCGGCGGCGTCCGTCACCGCCAGCGCGATGAGGTTGTAGTCGGCCATGGTGAGGGTGACGTCCGTCACGTCGGCGCCCGTCGCCACGTGGCAGTCGGCGAGCTCGAGCTCCTCCACCTTGCGGCCGGCTTCCGTCCGCAGGAGGTCGGCCGTGCTGATGCTGCCGATGAACTTGCCGTCCGCGTCGGTCACGAAGACCGTATTCAGCAGCTGATGCGGCGCCTTGTCGTCGATCCGCACCGCCTCGAGCGCCTCGGCGGCGGTCGCGCCCTTGATCACCCAGACGTAGTCGGGGCTCATCATCCCGCCGGCGGTGCTGGGGTGGTACTGCAGCAGCTTGCGCAGCTTGTGCTGCGCCTGGGCTGACATGAGGTCGAATATCGGTTTGCGGCGCTCCTGGTCCAGGTCGCCGAGCAGGTCGGCCGCATCGTCGGGCGCCATACGCTCGAGGACCTGGGCGGCCTCTTCGTTCGACATGGACCTGAGGAACTCAACCTGGTGCTCGGCGTCCAGCTCCTCGAAGACGTCGGCGGTCAGCTCCTTGTCGCTTTCGACCGCGTCCAGGATCTCTTCGCCTTCAGCGTGCGACGCCCCTTCGACCAGGTCCGCGATCTGCGCGGGGTGCAGCCGGCGCAGCCGCTGCAGAGGCACCAGCAGCCTCGCGGTCGGCACGTGACCGACGAACGGCTGCAGGTCCTTCCAGTCAAGAATCGCGTGCTTGCGAAGGTCGGGCCGGCCACGGCGTGGAACCAGGCGGCGAAGCATCGCCCGCGGGCTGCGGTCGACACCCAGAAGGCGCCACCCGTCCTCGCTGTGGGCCAGCACGAGGTCGTGCGCCTGCACGATGCGGCCGCGAACAACGTCCATGAGGTGCCGGCCGAGGACGTCCGCAGCGAGGAGCACCTCGCCCGGCCGCCTCTGGAAGGCGCCGGTGTCGAGAGCCTGCCTATTGAGCCGAACCTCGCCCGGCGCGAGCTTCTCGATGTTCGTGCTGCTCACGAACACGTCGCGCCCGCCCATGCGGACCTTGACCCCGGTCACGGGCGGATAGCCGCCGCTGTCGAGCTTCACGATCAGGTCCTCGAGCCTCCCCAGCTCCTCGCCGGCCGGGCTGAGGACGGGGCTCCGCAGGACTTGCGTGACCATGAGCCTGCGCTTCTCCCGGCCGCCCGCCGGCTTGGCGGTCGCGCCGTTCGCCGGCGGGCGGCCGTCCAGGTGCTCGTTCTTGTCGTTCATCGAAGTCATTATCCCGCCGATTTCCGGGCTACACCTTCCGGTGCTGGAGGATGTCCAGGATCCTCTCCTGCTGCTCCAGCAATTGCAGCTGGCGCACGTTCATGGTGTGCAGAGCGGTGAGGGTTTCGTGGTCGGCCTCGGCCCGCGCGTCCTGGCTTGCCGAGATCACATTCTGGCCGACGATGATGATCGGCAGCAGCACCAGCTGGAGGAACGACTGGCTCAACCAGGCGACCCCGGTGACTGTGTCTCCGGTTATGAAGGCGTGGAACGCCTGTGGGAGCGAAACCAACCCGATGAGGACGAACAGGTAAGCCGCCCACATCGTCCCCACGCTCTTCGTGATCAGGACGGCCAGACGGCTGTTGAACTGCCCGACCACGCTCGTTCCGTGGACGTCGGCGTGGACTTCCTTGCTCTGTACGAGCCGGGGCACGTGCAGCGCGGCCCTGGTCTGAGCACGGTCCGATTCGCGTCGGTGCGGGGGCTCTTCGACTTCCGTTTTTTCCGCCATTTGCCTCTCCTCCTTTCTTTCTACTGAGGTCCGCTGGGCATCAAGAGCAGCGGGCACTCGCTGCCATGGGCCAGCGTCTTGCCTATGTCACCGAATATCCGGTCGCGCATGCCGTGGGCGTGGTGCCCGCCGATGATGATCAGCTCGGCGTTGAACTTCTTGGCCTCGTCGAGGATGAACTCCGCCAGCCGGTCCGGGCGATGGCCGCGGATGTCAGCCTTGGCTTTGATGCCGGCCTGGACCAGCTGATCAGCGATCTTCACTCCGAATCGAAACGCTTCGGGAATCGTCTCCTTCTCGATCGTCGCCGCCGACGTGACAACCCTCTCCCGCATATGCACCACCAAGACCTCTGAGTTGAATGCCTTGGCCAGCCCCGAAACGACCGATAGAGTCTCTTCCGCATCATCCGGGCCGCCGACCGCGACGAGGATCTTGGAAAACATCAGGTCGCCCTCCATTTATGTGGGTGGGGGATGGAGCGATTATTCTCGCCCCACATGGCTGGACGCGTGCAGCACTACCGAGCGGAGCTGAAAAAGCGCCGTGGCGACTGGGAGACCTACCTGAAGGCCAACTCAGGGCTCCCCGGCCCGCGCGCCAACCTCGAGCTGGTGGAGGCGGTCAGCGAGGAGGCCGACGCCGATCTCCTGTGGCGCCTCTCAGCGTCGAGCGATGAGTTCCTGGCCCTGTGCGGTACGGCGGGGCTCGGGCGCCTGGTACGCAGCGACGACTCCGTCCTGCCGTGGCTCAAGGAGCTGGCCGAAGACGCGAGGTGGCGGGTGCGCGAGGGAGTGGCCATCGCCCTGCAGAGGTTTGGAAGATCCGACATGGCGCGGCTGATCACCGAGATGGAAGCGTGGTCGAAGGCCGGCCCGCTCGTGCAGCGGGCCGCGGCTGCTGCCCTATGCGAGCCGCCACTGCTCAAGAAACCCGACGAGGTCAAGCGGGTGCTTGGCATCCTGGATCACATCACACGCTCGATGGCGGCCACTCGCGAGCGCAAGCACGAGAGCTTTCGCGTGCTCCGGGTGGCGATGGGTTACTGCTGGAGCGTCGCCGCCGCGGCCAACCCGGAGGCGGCCAGGCCGCTGCTGGAGAAGTGGCTGCGCTCCTCAGATCCCGACATCGCCTGGGTCATGAAGAGCAACCTCGGCAAGGCGCGAATGGGCGTCATGGGCAGGTCGTGGCTCACGGCCTCGAAGGCTGCCCTTACTCGGCGTCCGAAGCCCACCTCGAAATCACCCACCCGACCAGCACGATCGCGCCACGCGCAGCCAAGGCAAGGTCTCGAGGCCGAAGCTGATCGCCCTGCGATCAGTTCGCGATCGGCCCATAAGCAAGTGAGTTAACCGGCTGTTTAGCGAGGGCTCAGAATCGCTCTCCCCAGACCATAATCACGCCACTGCAATGATCCAGAAGGCGGCCGACGCTCCTGTGGCCCGATCCCGGCTGGATTGGAGGCCGAGCGAGGCGATGCGGTTTGCGGTCGCTGCAGGCGCGGGCGCCCTGGCCTTGGTGCTGATCGTCGTCCTGGTCGGATTCGAGATCGTCGGCCAGGCGACCGCGGAGGCGGTCGACGACTTATCTCCGGCGTTGGTCGCGCTGGCCGCCGCCGTGACCTGCGCCCTGGCCGCTCGGCGGTCCGTGGGCCGCCGGCGTCTGGCCTGGTCCCTGATCGCAGCATCGGCCTTCACCTGGGGCTTGGGAGCAGCCATCACCGGCGTGTACGAGGTCTCTCTAGAACGACGGCCACCTGTCCCGTCGATTGCCGACGTCGCATACCTCATTGCTTATCCGCTCGCGGTAGCGGCTGTGATGGCAGTCCCGACGGCGCCGAGGAGCACCACTACGCGAGGGCGTGCGTTCATCGACGCGGGGATCATCGCCTCGGCGCTGGTGTTCATGGCTTTGGCCTTCGGCCTTGGCTCGGTCTACCGAAGCTCACATCAATCGACGCTGACCGACCTGGTCACCCTTGCGCGACCCTTCGGCGACATCGTGGTGCTCACGGTCTTGATTCCGGCCGTCCTCAGGAGCACCCGGCGAAGGCGCGGGCGCCTGCTCCTATTGCTCGGCGGGTTCACGACCATCGCGTTCTCGGACGGCGCTTACGCCATCCTCACCGCCAGCAGCTCGTACCACGCGAAGGTCGACCTCTACGACATCGGCTGGGTGAGCGGCTTCATCTTGATCGCGCTCGCTCCGATTTGGCCCTTGCCCGCCGGCGGTGACGCCGAGGAGGAACCGCCCGCGAGCCTGCTAGAGGTGGCAGTGCCGCTGCTGAGCCTGGTGTTGGTCGCCACGACCACGTTGGTCGTCACTGGGACAGGAGCCAAGATGGATGTCTGGATTGCCTTCCCGGGAGCATCGCTTGGAATCCTGCTCACGGTGAGCCAGCTACTCACGCATCGCGACTCGCTCGCCTTGCTCACCAAGAGCAGGCGAACTGAAGTGCAGCTGCAGGAGCGGACCGCGTTCTTGAACCAGGTCATCGGACACACACCGGCCGGCCTGGCTCGCGTCAGTCGCGAGTTTCGCATCACGGATCCAAATCCGCGGCTCTGCACCCTCTTTCGCGCCCCCAGCCGGGTCATCGTCGGATCGAGTCTTGCCGACTACCTCCCCGAGGCCGATGTTTCGAAAGTGTTCGACGCGATCCCAGCTGTCAGCAATGAGATCGACACCGTGGAGGCGGACAGCCAGGCCGTTCGCGCAGACGGCAGCAAGCTCTGGGTCAACTGGAGCGCCACCCCGGTCCGCAACGCTCGCGGGGGGATCGAGTACTTCCTGGCCATGTTCGACGACGTCACTTCGGATCACGATGCCGATGCGGCGGCGATGGCGAACCTCGCCAGCCTGGAGCGGCTGAGCAAGTTGAAGAGTGAGTTCGTGACCATGGTCAGCCACGAGTTCCGGACGGCCCTGACAGGCATACAGGGCTACAGCGAGGTCATGCGCGACGATTCGGTCACGCCCGAGGAGGTGAAGGAGTTCGCGGGAGACATCAACTCCGACGCCGAACGCCTCAGCCGGATGATCACCGAGATGCTTGACCTGGACCGCATGGAAGCCGGTCGCATGAAACTGAATCTGGGACCGATCGACATCAACGTGCTGCTCAGCGAAGCGGCGGGACGAGCCCGGGTTGCCAGCTCTAAACATCGCATCACGGTCCAGCTCGGTAGTGGGATTCCGACCATGATCGGTGACTCCGATCGCATCGTTCAGGTCGTCGCGAACCTTCTGAGCAATGCGATCAAATACTCTCCCGCCGGGGGCGAGGTCGAGCTGAGCAGCAGCCTTGACGGCGGCAACGTCAAGGTGTGCGTCCGCGACCATGGGCCGGGCATACCGCCCGAGTTCATCGATCACATCTTCGGGCGCTACGAGCGATACGAGGGCAATGCCAAGAACCAGGTCATCGGGACGGGCCTCGGCTTGGCCATCGGGCGTCAGATCGTTGAGATGCACAAGGGCCGAATCTGGGTGGAAAGCACCCTGGGTGTCGGGTCTAGCTTTTGCTTCACGATCCCGATCGCAGCAGGCGTGCCGGCCGCGCCTTCACCGCCGGCGACACAAGGCTAGCTACCTCCCGCGGCGCAGCTCGCTCTCGAGGTCTTCATTGGCTCGAGCCAGGTCCAGGTAGAGCCGTCGCGTCCGCAGCAAGTTGCGCACGCGCAGCACCACCTCGTGCCGGTCGAGTGGCTTGGTGAGGAAGTCGTCGGCGCCAAGCACCAATGCGCTGTTGCGCGCCACCTTGCCGGTGTCTCCGGTCAGCACGACGAACGGGATGAACCCAAGGCTGGCCCGCACCGACCTGAGCCGGCGCAGTATTTCCAGGCCGTCAGGGTCCGGCATGTGCAGGTCGAGGAGCACGATGTCGGGCTCGAAGTCGCGGAAGGCCTCTTCGACAAGCCTCGAGTCGGTAACGCTTCGGATCGATTCGGCGTCCTCCGAGAGGAATGCCTCGAGCATCGCGACATTGTCCGGGTCGTCGTCAACGATCAAGACCTTGGCGGTCATGCCTTCAACCAGATCCTCGAAGTCACCATCGTTCCTTCACCCGGACCTTCGTCGCGGGCGGTCACCTCGATGCCGCTCTGGGGGCCATCCTCGACGGTGGAAATCTCGATCGCGCCTTCGCGTGCATAGGTAAAGATGTTGCGGGCGATTTCAGAGATCGCCGTAGCGATCTGCGTGAGTTCTGTGTCCTGGAAGCCCACCGCCTTCGCCAGCTTCCGCCCGGCTTCGCGAGCCGCCACGATGTCACGTTCGCCGGCCAGTCGGATCAGCTTCTTCGCGATCATCGCCCGGCTGAACTCTAGCCCTGTCAACCGACATTGAGCCCCGCACGACAAGCCGGTAAATCAATGAACCAATAAGTCCTTCCCGTTTCGTAACGGTCGGTCCCCCCAACCGTATTAATTAGTTGATGGCGCGCGCGGCGATCGGGCTGCTGGTGTTGGTCCTGGTGGCGGGGTGTCAGAGGCTGCCGGCGCCGGCATCGGCGCAACTCTCTTCCCCGCCTCAGCCACCACCCGGCCAGGTCGTCCCCTGGAGCCCGTTGGCGCCCGACCTCACGCCCCCGGCGCCGGCATTGGGGCCCGCACCGCTGCCGCCGGGCACCCCGCCCTGCCAGGCCAACGACCTGGCGGCGAACGTGATCGGGAGCAATGGCGCAACCGGCCACGTCATCACGTCCTTCGGTTTCACCGGAGCCGCGGCGGTCTGCTACCTCGATGGAACGCCTTCGGTCGGAATTCTCGACTCCAAGGGAAACTCGATCGGCTTTCGGCAGCAGGCGCCGTACTTTCCGCCGCTGCGCCCGGGCCGCGCGCTCATCGAGCCCGGCCCGGCGCCGGCTCGCGGCGTGGAGCTCAAGGTCGGGCAGGCGTCGCTGAACATCGATTGGATCTCGCAGCCTGAGTTTTGCCCCGGCGTACAGGCGGCTCAGCCCGCCACCGCGGTGATCTCCATCCCCGGGGGCGGGATCGTTGAAATCCCGATTCCGCTGGAACCCTCCGCCTATCCCTGCGCGGGTCTCGGGGTGGGCGATTTCGAAGGGCCGTATGTGTACATCCAGCCAGGTCCGCCGCCCCCGCTGCCGGCCATCTCGATGCAGGTCCCGGCCGGCGGCCATATTGGCCAGGCGCTCCCCTACTTGGTGACGCTCACCAGCGACCGGAACCAGGCGAGCGATTTCACGTCTCTGTGCCCGAACTACGAAGAGGAATTGTTCGCGGACATCATGCATGGGAGCCCCCCGCTGGGGGGAAAGCACCTGTACGCCTTGAACTGTGGAGAGGCAGGCGCAATTCAGCCCGGCGCCAGCATCACATTCCAGATGGTTTTCCTGGTGCCGCGCGACGCCGCGCCGGGCAAATACACCCTCACATTCGGGTTGGGCTATTTGAACGCCATGACCAGCTTCGCTCAGGCGGTGGTCACACTCCAGTGAGAAGGCTAGCCGGCGTCGGGATCGCTCTGGAAATACGCCTCCCCACCCCGTGGGGAGGTCCGGGTGGGGATTCCTACTGAAATCCGCTCTCTCCCGGGTGCAATCCCGGTGCATCGAGGTCCACCTCGACCCAGAACGGTTGGCTGCGTACGACGGCCGTCAAGCGAATACCTGTCGGGGTGTCCTTCTGATAGACGGCGAAGTTTTCGTTCGGCATCGGCGCCAGCTTCGTCCAGTGGCCGTCGACCATGTCGGCCTTCACTCCTGGAAATAGCGTCGACGCATCGCCGATGTGGCTGACAGAGAGGGTGGGATTGGAGCAAAGCCAGCTGTTGTCCGGACCGTCGTTCTCCCAGACGAAGAGCTCGCCGCTGAAATGGGAGGAGACGACTGGATCTGACCTCAGAAGATCGAACTGCTTGTTCCCTGGGTCGCAATGGTTGCTCCACGAGGTACCGAACAGATGCCACGCCAGGAGGGCGACGACCGCGATGAAGATCATGCCCAGCGCCACGCTCGCGCGACCTCGCAGCATTGGTCACCGATATAGCAGACGGGAGACAAGTTGGCGCCCCGCGAGGGATTCGAACCCCCGACCCTCTGCTTAGAAGGCAGATGCTCTATCCACTGAGCTAGCGGGGCGGCGCGCCGTTCCGAGAGAGAATACGCGTGGGGATGGTGGCGCATGCCTGACACGATGGAGCGGCTGAAGGCGATC
>VBFD01000026.1:0-6593 GCA_005883585.1 Chloroflexota bacterium | reverse complement strand
GGTTGCGTCGTCGGCCGAGCAGCTCGACAGGATCGTGCGCCAGGCTCGCGCCCTTGGCGCCACGGCGGAGTCCGAGCTACCAGCGCAGCTCGAGAAGGTGACCAAGGACGGCGTGTTCCCTGAGGGCTTCTACTCGACCAGCAACCTGCCGACCGAAGTTCTCATCGACGGCACGTGGGTGACGGTCGAGGACATCGAGATGGACTGCGCCATCGCCGTCGACTCCAACGCCGGGCGCGCCCGCTGCATTGTGTTCCAGGGCGCCCGATCGGGCATGGAGATCGTCGTCGGGCACCAGGGAGTCAGGGTAACCCCGATCGAGCGATCCCGGCAGACGGAGATCTTCACGTTCATGGCGAGCGAGGTTTCAGCTGAGAAGCCCAAGAAGGTGCTCATCGGCGCCATCGCCGAAGAGATGAAGCAGATCCGCCAGACCGGCGGACGCATCGTCGTCGTCGCCGGGCCCGCTGTCGTCCACACCGGCGCCGGCCGCTACCTGTCCCGGCTGATCGAGCTCGGATACGTGCACGTCCTGTTTGCAGGCAACGCGCTAGCGGTCCACGACGTGGAGTCGGCTCTCTTCGGGACGGCGCTGGGCGTCAATGTCGAGAGCGGGCTCGCCATCGAGCATGGCCACGAGCATCACATGCGCGCGATCAATCGCGTCCGGGCCGCGGGCGGTCTGAAGCAGATGGTCGAGAGCGGCCAGCTGACCTCCGGGGTGATGAAGTCGGCCATCGACCACGGCGTCGAGTACGTCCTCGCAGGTTCCGTGCGCGACGACGGGCCGCTGCCCGACGTGATCACAGACATGGTGGAGGCGCAGCAGCGGATGCGCGCCTCGCTGAGCGGGGTCCGGATGGCGCTCATGCTCTCGACCATGCTGCACTCGATCGCCACGGGCAACATGCTGCCGGCCGGCGTACGCACGGTCTGCGTGGACATCAACCCGGCGGTCGTGACCAAGCTGGCCGACCGGGGCAGCTGGCAGTCGATCGGCCTGGTGACGGACGTCGAATCCTTCTTGCGCGAACTGGCCCTCGTCATAGAAACTGGGTCTCATGGCTAAAGGACGCAACAAACAGGGTCGCGAGGTCAAAAAGAAGAAGAAGGCCAAAGGGTCGGGCGTGCAGCCGGTTGGGGACGTCTCGTTCCGCCACCACTCCGTGGTGACCAGCCAACCCGAAGCGCCCCCCACCCCCAAGGCTCCCGAATAGCAAAACCCGGGCGCCGCCCAGTCTTCGCCACGATTGGTGTTCTCGGTGGGTTCCTGGGTGGTCTGCTCGGCGTTGGCGGGGGCTTCGTGATGATTCCGTTGCAGCTTTGGTGGGCGGGTGTGAGCCAGCGGCACGCCAACGCCAACTCGCTCATCGCCATCATCCCGATCTCGATCGCGGCCCTGCCCGTCTACTACTTCCTGCAGAGCCGGCCCGAGGTCGATTTTCATTTCGCGCTGTTTCTGATCATCGGCAGCGTGGTCGGCGCCTACATCGGCGCGCGAATTCTCAACCGGATCCCGGAGCGTGAGGTCACCCTGATCGTCGCCGCCGTGCTGCTGATCGTTGGCCTCAAGGAGGTTATCGCGCCGTGAACTGGGGCGATGGGCTGGCCATCCTCGGCGGCCTGGCGGCCGGCATCCTGAGCGGCTTCATCGGCATCGGCGGCGGCACTGCCTTCGTGCCGATCATGACGGTGGGATTTCGATTCAACCAGGCGCTGGCGCAGGGGACGTCGCTGGCGGCCATCATCCCAACCGCGATCGTCGGCGGGGTAACTCATGTGCGCGAGGGCAACGTGCTGCTCGGGCCCGCCCTCTGGATGGGTGGGGGAGGGGTCGTCGGCGCGATCCTGGGGGCGCTGCTCGCGGCTCACGTTCCCGGCCTGCTCCTGGCCCGGGTTTGGGGCGGATTCCTGGTCCTGACGGCGTTCCGGCTCGGTCAGGACGCGTGGAAGAAGGCGAATGTCGTCAAAGCCCTACCGCCTGGCTAAACCCCGTTAAGCCCATTGACACGATGACGCGCTGCGGCGTAGCGTTCTGCGTTGCACAGACCGGTACGTACCAGTACCGAAACGTTGTAAAGACAATCGAAGCCCCCGGAGCGTTCTGAGAACAGGAGAGACATGGTTTCGTTCGAGCTGACCGACGAGCAGCGTGAGATCAGGGACTGGGTCCACAGCTTCGCAGAGAAGGAGATCCGACCCGTGGCCGCGCTGTACGACGAGTCCGAGGAGTTCCCGTGGCCGGTCGTGAAGAAGGCGGCCGAGGTGGGCCTGTATGGCGTCGAGTTCCTTCAGCAGACCTTCGCCGACAGCAGCGGCATCATGCCCGCCCTCGTCGCCGAGGAGCTGACCTGGGGCTGTGCCGGCATCGCGCTCGCCATCCAGGGCACCGGCCTCCCGATCGCGGCGATCTTCTCGCAGGGCACCCCTGAGCAGATCGCGACGTGGATCCCGGCCTGTTTCGGCACCGTTGAGAAGCCGGCCCTGGGCGCTTTCGCCGTCACCGAGCCCGAAGCCGGGTCGGACGTGTCGTCGATGAAGACGCGCGCTGTGCGCCAGAACGGCGACTGGGTCATCAACGGGCAGAAGATCTTCATCACCAACGGCGGCATCGCGGACGTGCACGTCGTGGTCGCCGCTGTCGAACCTGAGCTCGGGACTCGCGGGCAGGCGAGCTTTGTCGTGCCGCCAGGGACCAAGGGCATCCGCCAGGGCAAGAAGGAAAGGAAGATGGGCATCCGCGCCTCGCACACCGCCGAGGTGCTGCTCGAGGACTGCAGGATCCCGCTCGAGAACGTCCTGGGCGGTGTGGAGAAGCTGGAGGCCAAGCTGGCCCGCGCGCGTGCGGGAACGCACTCGCGATCGTCGGTGGCGCTGAAGACGTTCGAGCTGTCGCGACCGATCGTTGGAGCGCAGGCGCTCGGCATCGCCCGCGCGGCATTCGAGTTCGCGCTGCAGTACGCCAAGGAACGCAAGCAGTTCGGCCGGACGCTGATCGAGAACGAGGCGATCGCGTTCATGCTCGCGGACATGGCGACCGAGATCGAGGCGACGCGGGCGCTGATCTGGCGGGCGCTGTGGGAGGGCCGCAGCGGCGGAGAGTTCAAGAAGGCCGAGGGCTCGATGGCGAAGCTGAAGGCCGGCGAGGTTGCGGTCAAGGTCACCGAGCAGGCGATCCAGATCTGCGGCGGTTACGGCTATATCAGGGACTTCCCGGTCGAGAAGTGGCACCGCGACGCCAAGATCTACACGCTGTTCGAAGGCACCAGCGAGATCCAGCGGCTTGTCATTTCGCGAGCCCTTGCCCACGACTAGGGCGGTAGCCTCCGAATCAGACGTTCTTGATCCGCGCGAGGCGCGACGTTTGCAGCGGCGTGCGCGGCTGACCCAGGCCGCGCTGGGCATGTTCGCCGCGCGTGGCTATCACGACACGTCGGTCGACGATATCGTGGCACGCGCGCGGATGTCGAAGTCTGCGTTCTACGAGCAGTTCGAGTCGAAGGAGCACTGCTTTCGCGAGGTCCTCGCGCAGGAAGGCGGCGACCTGATCCACGCTGTGATTGGCGCCGCGGCCGGCGGTGTCGACCATCGCGATCGGATGCGCCGCGGGATCCGCTCGTTCGTGGTGGCGTGCTACAAGCGCTCGACGGTGGCGCGCTTGATGATGGTCGAGTCGGTCGGACTCAGCGCGAGCGTCGAGGAAGTGCGCCACCAGCTGCAGGAGCGGTTCGCGCACATGGTCGCGGAGGAGGTGCGGCTGGCTCTTGTCGACGACGAGTTCTACGCCGACCAGGATCCGCAGGGGTTCGGGCGGGCGGTTGTGGGCGCGGTCAACGACGCGGTCGGGTACTTCCTCACGCACCCCGGGGCCGACGCGGAGTCGCTGGCGGAAAGCCTCTGCCGGATCTTTGCCCCTTAAGCGAGCTCCAGTAGTAGAGGTCGCGTAGATAGCCGATCACCCCGCCGTGGAAGGCGTCGTGGTCGGCCATCGTCGTAAAGATCCTCCAGGCCGGCCAGAGGTCGCCCCAATTCGTCTTGCGCGGTTCGTCGAGCTGGGCATCTGGCGTGGCACGGAGATCGTTCGCGAGCATGGTTTGGCCTGTTTCGAGGAGCTGCAACGCCCGGGTCGGGCTCCGGAATCGCGTAGTGATAAGTCCAGTGTCCGGGCTTGTCTTCGTAAATGGTCCAGCTGTCTGGAATGGGCTGCCAGAAGAACTCTTCGTCGGTGAGCCCTTCGACACGAGCTCGCAGCCGGGCGTAGCTCCGCGCCATCGTGGTCGTCAGCAGTTGCCTCGAGTCCACTTCAGGCCCCCCGGGAGATGGTCGCGGTCGCGAGCTGGTACTGGTCGCTTTGATCGCCGACCAGATGCTCGAGGTGGTCATCCTCCGTGATCGTGATCGTTCCAGAATCCATCCCAACTGTCGACACGGCTACGAGCGCCCATCTGCCTGTGCCGGCAACGCCGTAGAGGTACTGGTGCGCATACAGCCAAGGCCTCGCACGATAGCAATGGATGACGAGCTCCCTGGTCGAGGGAACGTACTCGAAGTTGTATCCGTCCCACGGAGTGATCTCACCCGCGCCCGACCAACTGACGCAATGGGGCCAAATCAAGTAGAGGGTCTGCGCGCTCTGGGTGAGGTTGGGATAGTAGGCGGCCACCGTGGTGGTATCGCACTGGGTTGCTTTGCCGGGCAGAAAGCATTTCATTTGGGCGAGGTTTTGGCTGGCTGGACTCGCCACCCAGACAAAAGCCTCGCTGGATTCGAAGAATGTGACCTTGACCGGTATGCCGCCAACCGAATGCACGTCATGCACCGGTGGTGCGACAAAAGCATCGGCCAAGAGGAATATCAAAATTGCGGCGCCGGCACCTAGAAAGACGGCACGTCTGCGTCTCACATCCGCTCCTCCGGTTACCCAACGCTGCCGCCCCCGTTACGTAACCGGGCAGTATCCTCCAAAAAATGCGCGGGCCAAAAACAGCGCTGCTCGTCTGCTTCGGCGGGGCCGCCGCGGCGGTGCTGGGCCTGGCATGGGATGTGTCTATCCATAGCGCGTATCCCAGCCTCGCTCAACACGAGACTCCGCTCGACCCGCTCAGCCCCGCGCACGACCTGATCGCGGCCGGCATCCTGGTCGCCGCGATTGGAGCAGCGTGGGCGATCGGCGTCGGCGTCAGTCGCCGGCTGGGCGCCTTGGCTCTGCTGCCGATCGTGGCTTCGATCGCGTGGGTTGGCACAACCGCTCTGGACGCGCCGGCGCTCGAGACCGGAACCACCGATCAGCAGGCGGCGGCCAACCAGTTGTGGCAAAAGACGGAGGAGGCGTCGATCCGGTACAGATCGCTCTCGGCTGCGCGTGCCGACGGCTACCTTGCCTTCAACCCGATCGGCGATCCCTTGATCCACTACGTGAACCCCGCCTACATGCAGGACGGAAGGATTCTCGACCCCGAGCACGTGGAGTCGCTGGTCTACGAGAACACGCTGCGCGGTCCGGTGCTGCTGGCGGCCATGTATTCGCTCGAGGATCCAAACGCGGCGCCCCCTGACGTGGCCGGGCAGCTGACGCCCTGGCACCGTCACGACGATCTGTGTTTCACGCCCGGAGGCGAGGTCGTCGGGGCGGCACCTGCTTGCCCGCCCGGTTCAGCGACCTACTACACGCCGTGGATGCTGCATGTGTGGCTGGTGCCAAACCGCTACGGGCGCTTCGCGTCCGACCTGGATCCGTGGAACCAGCTGGCTATCGAGCTGTTCGGATGAGTGACCGCCTGCGCAGAGTACAGCGCATCTACGACCAGGACCCCGACGCGTATCACCGTGCGATGTCGACGAGGTTCTCGGATTGGTTGACGGGCGGCCGGCGGCGGAAGGTGGGGGAGACCGTGCGCGGATTGGTCCTCGACGTCGGCTTCGGGACCGGGCTGAGCATCCCCCACTACCCGCCGGACGTTCGGGTGGTCGGCATCGACTTGAGCTCGAAGATGCTCGAGGTTGGGCGCCGCTTCGCCCGCGAACGCAGCCGTCAGGCTGACGTTGGGGTCATGGACGCCGAGCACCTGGCGCTGCGCGACCATGTCTTCGATTCGGTGGCTTTCAACCTGTGCTTATGCACGATTCCGGATCCAGGGGCGGCGGTCCGAGAAGCCCTGCGAGTCGCCAAGCCAGGGGCGCCCATGGTGTTCCTCGAGCATGTCCGGAGCCACCTGATGCCGGTTGCGCTCGTCGAGGAAGCCCTGAATCCGGTAATGGTGGCGCTGCAAGCGGATCACATGAATCGCCGGACCGCAGACATCATCAAGCGGAGCGGGGTGGAGGTTCTTTCCATTGACCGTTGGTTCGCGGGCGTCTTCAACCTGATAATCGGCCGCGCGCCCGCCGGTTAAGCTACACTTGCACGCCGAACGCCTGTTCGTGTAAGATTATTGTGAACATGCGTACGCTCCAGACCCAGGTCAAGCTCCGCCGGCTCATCCGATCCAGCTCGGAGGCGTTCTCGCGTCTGCGCTGGCAGCCGAGCGAACGCCGGATGGCGGATGCGATCGTCGACCGCCTCCTGGGCCTGGCGGCCGAGGTTCGGGAGTCCT
>VBFD01000144.1:0-2171 GCA_005883585.1 Chloroflexota bacterium | reverse complement strand
ACCGGGCCAGTACGACGCGTTGGCGATCGCCGGCGCGCCGCCGAATGCGTGCACGCCGCCCCAGCCATCGAGCGTGTAGCCGGCCACAGACGAAGGTGTGCTGTCGGGCAGGATGGCCACGCCGCGCACGATGTCCCACCCGCCCCAGTACGGGTAGCCGCTCACGGCCGGCGCTCCACCAAACGGATGGAGGCCTCCGTAGCCGTCCAGGGTCCAGCCCGCCGGGCTTGACGCGGTCGACCACGGCGCCAGCACCACCTGCCGCGCGATGTCGAAGCCGGACCAGTACGGGTTGCCCGTAACCGCGCTGGCGCTGCCGAACGGATGCAGGCCTCCGTAGCCATCGAGAACATAGCCACCCGTGCCGTCGGGGAACAGCGCGATGCTGCGCGCGATGTTCCAACCCGGCCAGTACGTGCCCGCGCTCATGGCAGGCGATGCGCCGTTGGCGTGGATACCGCCATAGCCGTCGAGGGTGTAGAGGAGGCCCTGGTTGTCGAGCGCGCCCATCCCGCTCAGCTGGACCGACTGCGTGCTCGTAGGGCCGTCGTCGGTGAATGTGAGCGTCGCCGGGAATCCGCCGAGGGTCACAGGGTGGAAGCTCACCTGCGCCGTGCACGTCCCGTTGGCCGGCACCGCGACGCCGGTGCACGTGTCGGTCCCCTTCACATAGCTGCCGGCATTCGCGCCGGTGAGCGCCGCAGAGGTGACGTTGAGCACCACCGCCTCGTTGTTGTGCAAGGTCACCGTCTGTGCGCTGGACGTCGTGGTCGGTGGCTGACCCGAGAAGTTCAGCTGCACCGGAGTGGTCGTCACCGATGCGACTGAGCCGCTGTAGTACTGGCCGACGAAGATGCGCAGGAAACCGCCATCGTCATCCGACCACGCCGACGTGTGCGTGTTGCACGCGCTGCAGTAACCGAGCGTGTCGGTGGTGGGCGCGCCGCTGTTGTTCGTGATGCCATCGGCCCGCGCATCTGTGTACGTGGTCTGGCATGCGTTCCCCGCGCCGAACAGCACGGCGATGAGGCCGGCCGCGTACAGCGAGTCGGGATGGCTCGTGAAGTACTGCGCCACGTTGTCCTGGTAGTGGCCGCAAGTGTTGTTCATGGTCAGGAAATACTGGTTGCCGACCGGCACCTGCCAGGCGATCTGCGGCACGCCAGTCTTCGCACGCAGCTCGGCGACCCAAGCGAGGTAGCGGTTGAAGTTTGGGAACGTTGCGTTGGTCGGATCCCACCACCTGTGGACGCCCTGCGTTTCCCACCAACCGGCATCGTGGTCGTCGAGGTCGTTGAAGACGAGGTCCCACGTGCCGGCCGATATGAGGAAGGCCGCGGTCGAATCGGCGACCGCCGCAGGATTGACGGCCGGATCGGTCGAGCTGTTGACGTCGATGCCGCTCGCCCAGCCCGACGCGTGGATGGCCATGATCGCGTTCGGCGCATACAGGTCGCGGAGATGGAGCAGCGCGCGGCCGAATCCCTGCGCGGTGTTGGGCTGGCCGGCGACGTCGGCGAATCCCGAGCTGGCGACGCTCGCGCTCAACGTCGATGAGTCGCCTCCGGCCGCCCGCTGCTGCAAGTAGCCCCACAGGTCAGGCTCCACCTGCACCACGACGGGCTTGCCATAACTGGCCGCCATCTGCATGAGCAGCTTGAAGTTGGCGTAGTACGACGCCATCGTCCCCGTGTTGTTGAGGTTGCTGAAGTCGCGGTCCGACTCGTTGGCGCCGGTCGAAGGATTCGACTGCAGCAGCTCGTAGTAGCTGAACACGGGCAGATAGTTGTTGCTGCTCGAGTTGTTCATGTACATCGAGGCAAAGGCGCCGGCTGGGCTGTTCCACGTCTCCCATCCCGTGCCCGTGTTGACCCCGCCCGAGAGGTACTGGTACCGGTAGCGCCAGGGCACGCCGCTGGCGGTCATCCAGCCGAGGTCCGATGGTCCGTTGGCGAGTCCGAAATGAAGGCGGTCCTGCGGCAGGGCTCGTGCGGAACCCAGGGCCCTGTAAGAGCCCGCGGCAGCCTGAAGGCCTGATTCATCGACGGCGTCGAACGACGCCGCCGGGATCGTCTTCAGCTCGCTGACAACGGCGCTGCCCGCCGTGGTGCCCCACCAGTCGTCGGTGGTGCCCCCGAAGTACCAATCGGCGCCGTTGTCGGCCAGGATGA
>VBFD01000019.1:0-29903 GCA_005883585.1 Chloroflexota bacterium | reverse complement strand
CTCTGCGCCGGCGGCGTCCCGCCAAGGCTGCTGAGTAGAAACCTGCTTGCCGGCGCACTCTCGCCCCGGACTCGGCCGGGAAGAAGGCAACAGGAATCGCTTTTGATAGGAGAGAGCCACATTGAGGTTCGCCAAACTCGTCCCGGTGCTCATGCTCGCCGGGCTCGTCGTGATGGCATGTGGAGGCGGAGGCACCTCGACGGCGTCACCGGCCACCATTCCGTCGTCGCTCAGCGTTTCTTCGTTCGACGTCAGCTTCTCGGCCATGGCCACGCTGAAGGACTTGCACGCGGCCGGAAGCGGCCTGGTCGGTGTCCTTCTGCCCGACACCACCTCGTCCACACGGTGGGTCAACTCAGACCTTCCCTACTTGACGAAGGCCTTCCAGCTGGCGGGATACAGCGCGACTGAGTTCAAGATCGACAACGCGCAGGGCAACGACGCCACGCAAATTGCCCAGGCCCAGGCGGACATCACTCAGGGCGCGAAGGTCCTGGTGGTCGGCCAGCTCGACATTCCGACCGCCACGACGATTCAGGCCGCGGCTGCGGCCAAGGGCGTCAAGGTCATCGCCTACGACCGGGCCATCTTCACAGGCACCAACACCTACTACGTGAGCTTCGACAACGTTCAGGTGGGCAAGCTCATCGGACAGGGCTTCAAGGACTGCATCACCGCATGGAACGTCTCCAGCCCGAAGGTCTTCACGCTCAACGGCGGCGAGGACACCGACCCGAACGCGATCGACTTCGCCAAGGGCTACAACTCCGTCGTCTGGGGCGATGCCGTACCGCAAGAGACGGTGGGCAAGACCGCCAACGGCGCCACCCTGGTCGGTGACCAGGTCGCACCCGGCTGGGACAACGCCAAGGGACAGCAGATCTTCCAGCAGCAGTACACCGCGCACCCCGAGATCAACGCCACCATCGAGGCGAACGACGGGCTCGCGAACTCGGTCGTCACGGTTCTCAAGCAGAACCACGTTCCTGCCAACAAGGTCCCGACCGTCGGCCAGGACGCCAGCCTTGGGGGCATTGAAAACGTCCTCTCCGGTTACCAGTGCGGCACCGTGTACAAGGCCATCTATCTCGAGGCTCAGGACGCGGTCGCATTGGCGACCATCCTGCGCGCCGGCCTGACTCCTCCGGCCGCGCTCGTCAACAGCACCACGTCGCCTCCAGCGGGCAAGGCGGGCAGCACTCAACCCGGCGTACCGTGCGCGGCGGCATCGTCTCGGGCAGCGCACAATTGATCAAGTGGCGCAGGTGACCGAAGACTCGCCCTCCGCGACCGAGCCCCTGCTCAAGGTGCGAGGCCTCGAGAAGCACTTCGGCCCCGTGCAAGCCCTGTACGCAGTCGATCTCGACCTTCCGGCGGGCCAGGTGACCGCCCTTGCTGGAGACAACGGCGCCGGCAAGTCGGTCCTCACCAAATGCATCTCCGGCGTCTATCAGGTGGACCACGGTCAGATCTTCTGGGAGGGCCAGCCCGTCCACATCCGCAACACACGCGATGCGGCGCACCTCGGCGTCGAGACCGTGTACCAGGACCTGGCTCTCTGCGACAACCTCGACATCGTCCAGAACATGTTTCTCGGCCGCGAGCTGCTGCGTCGCCGGCTGCTCGACGAAGACGAGATGGAACGGCAGGCAGCCAAAACGCTTACAGGCCTGAAGGTGACGACCGTGCGGTCGATCCGCCAGCCGGTGGCTTCTCTCTCGGGCGGCCAGCGCCAATCCGTTGCGGTCGCGAAGGCTGTGATGTGGAACTCCAAGCTCGTGATCATGGACGAGCCCACCGCGGCCCTTGGAGTGGTTCAGACCAGGCAGGTGCTGGACCTCATGAAGCGCCTTCGCGACCGCGGCCTGGCGGTGATGATGATCTCCCACAACCTCACCGATGTGTTCGAGGTCGCCGATCGTATTGCCGTGCTGTATCTCGGCCGGATGGTGATCCAGGACAAGGCGTCCAAGTTCGACCGCCAGAGCGTCGTCGAATACATGACCACCGGCGGCATGAGCCGGAACGGCAGCAAGGCGAAATAGATGGCGACCGCGCCCGAGCAAGCGCCCGACCTTACCGCCGCGACGGAGGCGGCAGAGGCCGAACTTCCGCCAGAGCTCGTCGCCCAGAGCTTCGGTGAATACGCGCGGGCATATGTAGCTCGCGTTCGGAACGGTCAAAGTGGCGTGCTGCCGGTCGTCATCGGCCTGGTCGCAGTCCTGGTGGTTTTCGAGGTCATCAGTCCCCACCATGTGTTCTTGTCGGCGGGCAACCTGGTCAACCTCTTCCAGCAAAGCGCTGTGTTCATAGTCCTGGCCATGGCGGAGACCTTCGCCCTGGTGCTGGGCGAGATCGACCTCTCGATCGGCTATGTCGGGGCGTGCGGCGCGGTCATCACCGTCCAGCTGGTGCAACCCGTGACGACCGCCTGGCCATGGTGGGCCGCCATCCTGGCCGGGCTGGCCTTCTGCGCCGCTGTCGGCACCGTCCAGGGCACGATCATCAGCCGGCTGGGCATACCTTCCTTCATCGTCACGCTCGCGGGCTTCCTGATCTTCAACGGCGTGATGCTGATCCTGCTCCTGCTCGGACCCTTTTCCGGCTATCCGCTCATCTCGGGCGGAAACAGTCCGGACACGCAGGTGCTGTTCAATCTGATGTCGGGCACCATCGATCCAACTGTGAGCTGGATCGCCATGGCTGTGATCGTCCTGGGACTCGCGGCCATCCTGTGGTCTGCGGATCAGCGCCGCCGAAGGAGCGGGCTCGTGGCCCCGCCGCCGAGCCTCACCGTGCTCAAGATCGTGGTGATCGCAATCGCGGGAATCGTTGTCGTGGCCATCTCAAACATCAACCGGGCCAACTTCGGAGTCCTGGCCGGGGTGCCGTGGGTGGTCCCGATCGTCCTCGGCGTCTTGGGCGCCTGGACCGTCCTGCTCGAGCGGACGAAGTTTGGGCGCTCCATGTACGCGATCGGCGGCAACCCTGAAGCCGCACGCCGGGCCGGCATCAACCTGCCCGTGGTTCGGACCATCGCTTTCGCGCTCTGCTCGATGACTGCCGGTATCGGCCTCATCCTCTATGCCTCGTACATCGGAGGCATGTCCAACAACGTCCAGGGCGGCCAGTTCGTCTTGTTTGCCGTTGCTGCCGCGGTCATCGGCGGCACGAGCCTGTTCGGTGGTCGCGGCAAGGTCATCCACGGCGTCCTTGGCGGCCTGCTCATCGGCGCCATCGACAACGGCATGTACCTGCAGAACTACGACGTGCAGAGAATCTTCATCGTGACGGGGCTGGTCCTGCTCGCCGCCGTGTCGATCGACGCCCTGTCCCGACGCAGCGCGGCCTCCGGGAGTGCCGCCCGGGTTTAGGGGGAGCTGGTTCGGGGCAGTTTAGGGAACCTTCCCCAGATTGGGAATGAGCCAATAGGGGAAAAACGTTCACTAGTTATGAACCGAGGAGACCCTGAAAATGCCAACGCCTAAGTCTGAGCTGCTTCCCGTCATGCCGATGGACGACGTCGTCGTCCTGCCGCACATGACCGTCACCCTCGCCGTCGAAGGCGACACCGCCAAGGCGGCCCTCGAGGCTGCCCGCCAGGGCAACCGGCTGATCCTGCTCGTGCCCCGGATCGACGGCCAGTACGGCACCATCGGCACTGTCGCCCGCCTGGGCGAGGGGACCGAGCTCCCGACCGGCGCCGAGGCGTTCATGCTCCGCGGCGAGTACCGCGCCCGCCTGGGCAGCGGACAGGCCGACATCGGCGGGGCGCTCTTCGTCAAGGCCGACCCCATCTCCGACCCGGAACCCCCGACCGAGCGGGCGACCGAGCTTGCGCGCGAGTACCGCGCACTGCTCGAGAACCTGGTCGAGTCGCGAGGCGTCCCGCAGGTCGTTCAGTTCCTGCGCGCCGCCCGGACGCCGGGACACCTGGCCGACCTGGCCGGCTACTCACCCGACCTTTCCACCGAGCAGAAGCTCGAGGTGCTCGAGACGGTCGACCTGGAGGAGCGCCTGGCGAAGCTGATCGGCTGGACCAAGCAGATCCTGGCCGACGCGTCCTTGAAGGAGAAGATCCGGACCGACGTCGCCGAGGGTATGGAGAAGACGCAGCGTGAGTTCCTGCTCCGGCAGCAGCTGGAGGCGATCAAGAAGCAGCTCAACGAGGGCGGCAGCGACGTCGTTTCGACGTACCGCGAGCGGGTTGCCAAGGCCGGCATGCCTGATGGCGTGCGGGTCGAGGTCGATCGCGAGCTCGACCGCCTGGAGCGCACCAGCGAGCAGAACCCTGAGTACGGCTGGATTCGCACCTACCTGGACTGGATGCTCGACATCCCCTGGAACGTGCGATCCGAGGACAACTACGACCTCGCGGAAGCGCGGCGAATCCTCGACGAGGACCACACCGGGCTGGATGACGTGAAGGACCGGATCATCGAGTTCCTCGCGGTGCGCAAGCTGCGCAAAGAGCGCGGGCTCGAGGTTCTAGGCGGGCGCGGCTCGGGCGCGATCATCACCCTGGTCGGACCTCCCGGAACCGGCAAGACCTCGCTGGGCGAATCGGTCGCCCGCGCGCTCGGCCGGAAGTTCACGCGTGTCTCCCTCGGCGGCATCCGCGACGAGGCGGACATCCGCGGCCACCGGCGCACCTACGTCGGGGCGCTTCCGGGCCGCATCGTGCGCGCCCTGAAGGAAGCCGGCACAAAGAACCCCGTGATCATGCTGGACGAGATCGACAAGGTCGGCAGTGACTGGCGGGGCGACCCGTCGGCGGCGCTGCTCGAGGTGCTCGACCCGGCGCAGAACAACACGTTCCGCGACCACTACCTGGAGGTCGACCTGGACCTGTCGGAGGTTCTGTTCATCCCGACCGCCAACGTGTCGGAAACCATCCCGGCGCCGTTGCTGGACCGCATGGAGCTGATCAGGCTCGACGGCTACACAGAGCAGGAGAAGGTCGCGATCGCGAAAGACCACCTGTTGAAGCGCCAGGTCAAGCAGGCGGGATTGAAGGACGACGAGGTCACCGTGACCGACGAAGCCGTCATGACCGTGATCACCGACCACACTCGCGAAGCCGGGGTGCGGAACCTCGAGCGCGAGCTGGGCAAGATCACGCGCAAGGTTGCGACCAAGGTCGCGACCGGGGCGCTCACGCCGCCTGTCGAGATCACGCAGCTGCGCGTGCGCGAGTTCCTGGGCAAGCCCAAGTTCGACAACGAGGTCGCGGCTCGGACGGCCGTGCCAGGTGTGGCCACCGGCCTCGCCGTGACCGGCGTCGGCGGGGATGTGCTGTTCGTCGAAGCAACGGCCACCACCGCCTCCAAGGGCCAGGGCAGCCTCCTCCTCACCGGCCAGCTGGGCGACGTGATGAAGGAGTCGGCGCAGATCGCGCTCTCGTATGTGCGGTCACACGCCGCTGAGCTCGGGATCGAGTCCGACGCTATCGAGAAGGCGTTCCACATCCACGTGCCCGCGGGCGCTGTGCCCAAGGACGGTCCGTCGGCCGGCGTGACCATGACCACGGCGATCGTGAGCTTGCTCACGGGACGCCCGGTTCGGAGCACAGTCGGCATGACCGGCGAGGTCACACTGCAGGGCCTGGTGCTGCCGATCGGTGGTGTCAAGCAGAAGGTGCTGGCCGCCCACCGGATGGGATTGAAGGAGGTCATCCTCCCGAAGCGCAACGAGAAGGACCTGGACGACGTCCCCGAGAGCGTCCGCAAGGAGATGACATTCCACCTTGCCGGGCGGGTCGAGGAAGTGCTGGGGTTCGCGCTCGAAAAGCGCGAATCCGCCAATCGGGCTGCGTGATTGTCCCCACCCGCCCGCGCCCGCTGCGCGGGCGGGGTCGACCTCCCCACTAGTGGGGAGGCGTTTGAAAGTACTCGTCCCGGACGGGCCGCTGAGGCGCGAGCTGGAGCCGCTACCTGACGGCGTCCAGCTCGTCGCCGACCCGGGACCCGAGGTCGAGTTCGTCATCCTCAACTTCGACATAGCAAACCGGCTGCCTGGCCTCTTCGACGAGCTCCCGGGGCTGCGGGTGATCCAGTCCCTCAGCGCCGGTGTCGACTGGCTGCTGCCAAAAGTGCCACCCGGGGTCGTCGTGTGCAGGGCGGTCGGCGTCCACGACGCGCCGGTCTCGGAATGGGTGGTCGCGGTGATCCTCGCGAGGCGCCGACGCTTGCTCGAGTTCTGGGATCTGCAGCATCGCGGCGAATGGAACCGCGACATCGCTGAGGCGGGCGATGGATGGCACCATCCGATCGACGATCTCGAGGGTACGACTGTGTTGGTGGTCGGGCTTGGTTCGATCGGGCGAGCCGTGGCGGCTCGGCTGGCTCCATTCGGCGCGCATGTCATCGGCGTCGCCAGGCACCCGCGCGATGACGCGCGATCGGCCGATGAGCTTCCGCGGCTTCTGCCCGAGGCGGACGTTGTCGTCAACCTGCTGCCCTTGACGTCCGAGACCGAGAAGTTCGTGAATGCCGCATTCCTAGAGCGGATGAAGCAAGGCTCGTTGTTCGTCAACGCGGGCCGCGGCAGGACAGTCGACACCGACGCCCTGCTTGCAGCGCTGACGTCCGGACGTATTCACGCGGCGCTTGACGTGACCGACCCGGAGCCGCTGCCCGCCGAACATCCCCTGTGGCACGCGCCCAACCTGTTCATCACGCCGCACGTCGCGGGCGCGGTCACGCGATGGGAGTCGCGCGGTTACCGGTTCGCCGGCGAGCAGATCCGCCGTTACGCCGCCGGCCAGCCACTGCTCGGAATCGAAGCCGGCACCGTGGACTTGAAGTTGTCGTGAGCAAGACCGGCAAGGAGATCCTCGAGGCATCCCAGGTGATCGCCGTCGTGGGCGCGTCGCGAGACCCCAACAAGGCGGGCGGATCCGTTCCCGTGGGGCTGCAGCAGCGCGGATTTCGAATCATCCCGATCAACCCTTACGCCGGCACCCTGTTCGGCGAGCGCGTCTATCGCTCTCTGTTGGACGTCCCTGAGAGGATCGACATCGTCGATGTGTTCAGGCCGGCGGCCGATGCACCGGAGATCGCGCGTCAGGCGGTGGCTGTGGGTGCGAAAGCGTTGTGGCTGCAGCTCGACATTCGCTCGGATGAGGCGCGGCGGATCGCTGAGGCAGGCGGGCTCGATTACGTCGAGGACGAGTGCACCGCGGTCACGACTGCTCTGTACCGAATCACAAAGAAGACTGCCGCTTAACTTAATCTCCTCGCGTGGCAAGGGCCCGAGTGCACCACCGACCACGTGACCGCAGCGTCGAATGCGAGCTCAAGTTCCGCGTCGCCGGCCCGCGCGACCATGCGCGGCTGCGTGCCCTGCTCCGCAAGCGCGGCGCGAAGCTCGAGGGCAAGTACGACGAAGAGAACTACCGCTTCGACGGTCCCGGCAAGTCGACGCGCCACACCACGCTGAGGCTTCGCGTGCTCGATGGCGGCCCGCGCGGCGTGCTCACCGCCAAGGGCCCTGCCAAGTTCGTGGGCGGGGTCAAGGTGAGAGAGGAGACCGAGGTCGAGGTCAAGGACGCGCACGCCACCCTCGACCTCCTCGCCGAACTCGGATTCCGCGTCGAGTTCACCTACAACAAGCACCGCGCCGCATGGATCCTCGATGGCGTGGTGACGGTCACCCTCGACACGCTCGCGTTCGGATCCTTCGTCGAGCTCGAAGGACCGCTCGAGGTCCTTCCGGAGAAGGCCAGAAGCCTTGATTTCGATCCGAAAAACGCGCTCAAGGACAGCTACTCGGTGCTCGCTCGCAAGCATCTGCAGACGGCCAAGAGGCCGCCGGCCAAGTCGGCCTAGCTCAAGTGACACCCGCGATCGAAGTCCGCTCGCGGGGCCGATTCCGCACGTTTGGGTTCAACGCTTGCTTTCACCCCTGCCTTTGCGCATGGTTGGCGCCAGGCGTGCGCTTGCGCGCACCATGCTCAGCGCCCCCCGAACCTGGGCCTCGACGATCTCGGCGCGACTGTGTATGTCAGCGGCTGTGAAACGCAGGAGCCGGAATCCGGCGTTGATAAGCAGGTTCTGACGGCGATCATCCTCGACCAGGCGCTCACGATGGTTACCGCCGTCGTATTCGAGAACGAGCTTCGCCGCCGGGTAGTAGAGGTCAGCCCTACCGATAAACCGCGCCTTGCTGTCACGGAGATTCGTCTGGACCTCTGGTCGCGGCAGGCCGGCCTGGATGAGGAGCCAACGCAGCCGCGTTTCCATCGGCGATTCCGCGGGAGCCGCAAACGCGGCCAGCGAGCGCAGCCTGCCTGCGCCCGCGCGACCTTTTGCTGCCTCAGCGTACCGACCGAGAGCGGCAGCGTCGGTGATACCTGCGCGGACCGCCATATCGATGGCGACCAGTGCCTCAACGGCCGGGCGCTGCAAACAGAGTCTGGCCAGTGCAAGTGGCAACGATGTCGTGCGCAGCCCGCGAACAGAGACGACCTCTCCCGGTGAAACGTCACAGCGACGAACGCTGAGCCCGACGCGCGAACGGATGCCCGAGTCTGGTGGCACCACGATCTCGATCGGGTCGGCAGGTTCGAGGTCGAGGCCAAACAGCCAGGCCGCGGTAGCGCCGGCGAAGACAGCCTCCGCCGGGAGCAGACGCTGCCAGGCCGACAGCAGCAGCCACGGATCGGTCCCGAGCTCTGTCAAGCAGTAGAGCTCGGCACCGAGGCGCCGCCAGGCCTTGCCCTTCAGCGCGCTCAGCGTGAGGCCAGCCGTGCGCGCCTCATCCAGGGTGAAGGGCCTGCAGGTCAGCTCGGGCGGAATGCACGGCGTGTTGGCCACCATGGCAGGATGGACGGACAACCGCGTTTCCGCCAGCCACCCTGTAAAGACTCCGATTTCGCACGTCTGACGCCGAACACGTGTCTGCGAAGCGCGGCATGCGCACGGTTGGCGTCAAAAGTGCGTATTACTTCACCGGGCCGATCCAGATCGTCTGGATGTTGGTGAACTCCTTGATCCCGTACGTCGATAGCTCGCGCCCGTAGCCCGACTTCTTGACACCGCCGAAAGGAAGGCGCGCGTCCGAGGCGACCAGGCCGTTGATGAACACCAGGCCCGCCTCGATGCGCTCGGCCAGCTGGCGGCCGCGCTCGACGTCGGCGGTCCAGACGCTCGAGCCGAGACCGAAGTCGGAATCGTTGGCCACGCGGAGCGCTTCCTCCTCGTCGCTGACGCGGATCACGGCCGCAACCGGGCCGAAAGTCTCCTCGTGATAAACCGGCATGCCGGGCCGCACCCCCGTGAGCACGGTCGGCTCGAAGTAGTACCCCTCGCCGTTGACGCGCTTCCCGCCGACTAACGGGCGCGCTCCCAAACGGACCGACTCCGACACCTGGCGCTCGAGGTCGGCGACGAGGTCTGCGCGCGCGAGCGGGCCGACCTGCACACCGCGATCCTTGGGGTCACCGATCTTTAGCGCGCTGACCGCGCCGGCGAAAAGCGACTCGAACTCGTCCGCGACCGCGTCGACCACGATGAAGCGCTTCGCGGCAATGCAACTCTGACCGTTGTTCTGGTTGCGCGCGCGGCAGGCGACCGTCGCCGCGGTCTTGACGTCGGCGTCCGCCAGGACGATGAAAGGATCTGAGCCGCCCAGCTCCAGCACCGACTTCTTGATCGTCTTGCCCGCCGTCGACGCCACGCGCGCGCCCGCGGCTTCGGAGCCGGTAAGCGTCACGCCGGCCACCCGACGGTCTTCGATGATCTGCTCCACCGCTCCCGACCCGACCAGCAGCGTCTGGAAGACGCCCTCAGGTATACCGGCCTCCCGAAAAACCTCTTCGATCGCGAGCGCGCACTGGGGCACGTTCGATGCGTGCTTGAGCAGCATCACGTTCCCGGCCGCGAGCGCGGGCAGCCCGGCCCGGAACGCCTGCCAGAACGGAAAGTTCCAGGGCATCACGGCCAGGATCACGCCCAGCGGCTGGAACCTGACGTAGCTCCTGGTCGCGGTGCTCTCGATCGGCTCGTCCGCGAGCAGGCGGGCCGCGTTGTCAGCGAGCCAGGCGGCGGTCCACGCGCATTTCTCGACCTCGCCCTCTGCCTCGATGATGGGCTTGCCCATCTCGGCCGTCGCCATCGCCGCGTAACGGGCCTTGTCGGTCCGCAGGACCCCCGCCACGGAACGCAGCAGAGTTGCGCGCATGTCGACGCCGATGTCGCGCCAAGCATGCCGAGAGCCCCAGGCCCGGGCGGTGGCCGCCTCGATCCCGGCGGCGTCCAGCTCAGGGAACTGGGCCAGCTCTCGACCGTTCGCAGGATCGATCGATCTCAGCATCCCCACGGCACAAGATTACTGAGTTCACGCCTCCCCTTCGGGGAGAGGGGATCCCTTAGTACGATTGAGTCGTGGCTCGCGCACCGGTCAAGCGGACGTCCACGAGGCCCGATCTCCCCTCACCGGCGCTTCGCGCCGGAGCTCCCCCCATAGGGGCGAGTCCAGACGGAAGAAAACGGGTCGCCATCGAGTCGGTCGCGCCCGAGATCGACGCGGGGGGCTTCCCGGCCAAGCGGACCGTGGGCGAGAAGGTGGCGGTCGAGGCCGACATTTTCGCCGACGGCCATGACGCGCTCGCCTGCGTCATCCGGTACCGCCACCAAAGCAACTCGACCTCGACCGAGGTACCGATGGTGCCCCTCCCCAACGACCGCTGGCGCGCCGAGTTCGTGGTCACCGAGCTCGGCACCTACCGGTTCACCATCGAGGCGTGGGTCGACCGCTTCGGGACCTGGAGCCGCCAGTTCGCGAAGCGGGTCGAAGCCGGGCAGGACGTGACGCAGGAGCTCGAGGTGGCCGCCCGGCTTGTGGATGCGGCCGCCGCTCGTGCGGCGACGCCGGACAGGGAAAAGCTGGCCACCTACGCGGCGCAGCTGCGAAAGGGCAAGGCCGCTGCCACCGCCGCCCTCGGCTCGGATCTCGCCGTGCTCATGGAGCGGCACGCCGACCGCAGCCTGTCCACCACGTACGGCCGCGAGGTCGAGGTGATCGTGGAGGCCGAGCGAGCCCGTTACGGCGCCTGGTATGAAATGTTCCCGAGGTCAGCCGGCAAGCAGGGCAAGCACGGAACGTTTCGAGACGTCGAAGACTGGCTGCCGTACATCTCGGGCATGGGATTCGACGTCCTTTACCTGCCCCCGATTCATCCCATCGGCCGCACACATCGCAAGGGCGCCAACAACAGCGTGCAGGCAAAACCAGACGAGCCGGGAAGCCCATGGGCGATCGGGTCCGAGGAAGGCGGGCACAAGGCGGTCCATCCGCAGCTCGGAACCCTGGACGATTTTCGGCGCCTCGTCCGAGTCGCCGGCGAGCACGGCCTGTCGATCGCACTGGACATCGCGTTCCAATGCTCGCCCGACCACCCCTATGCCAAAGAGCATCCAGAATGGTTCCGCCATCGTCCCGACGGCTTGATCCAGTACGCGGAAAACCCGCCCAAGAAGTACGAGGATATCTATCCGTTCGACTTCGAATGCGAGGCGTGGCGCGAGCTGTGGGCGGAGATGCTGTCGATCGTCGTCTTCTGGATCGACCAGGGCGTGCGGATCTTCCGTGTCGACAACCCTCACACGAAGCCGTTCGCGTTCTGGGAATGGCTGATCGGCGAGCTCAAGCGGGACCATCCGGACGTGATCCTTCTCTCGGAAGCCTTCACGCGGCCGAAGGTCATGTACCGGCTGGCGAAGTCGGGCTTCAGCCAGTCGTACACATACTTCGCGTGGCGCAACACCAGCTGGGAGCTGAGTCAGTACTTCACAGAGCTGCGGTCATCGCCGATACGTGAGTTCCTGCGCCCCAACCTCTGGCCGAACACGCCGGACATCCTCACCGAATATTTACAATCCGGTGGCCGCCCGGCTTTCGCGGCCCGACTCGTCCTGGCCGCCACATTGGGCGCAAGCTACGGAATCTACGGACCTGCGTTCGAGCTGGGTGAGAATCGCGCTAAGGAGCCTGGGTCTGAGGAATACCTCGACTCCGAGAAGTACCAGATTCGCAGTTGGGACCGCGACAGCCCCAGCAGCCTTCGCGAGCTGATCTCCGTGGTCAACAAGGTCCGCCGCGAAAACCCGGCGCTGCATAGCGACAACGGATTGGTGTTCCACCCCACCGAGAACGACCAGATCGTCGCCTACACCAAGAGCACCGACGACCTGGCCGATGTGGTCCTCACCGTCGTCAACGTCGACCCGCATCACCGGCAGATCGGCATGGTCACCCTGCCGCTCGAGGCTCTTGGCATCGACCGCGAGCGCAGCTACCAGGCGCATGAGCTCCTCAGCGGGGCGCGCTACATCTGGAACGGGCCGCGCAACTACATCGAGCTCGACCCCAACTCGACGCCTGCGCAAATCTTCCGTTTTCGCCGGCGCATCCGCAGCGAACACGACTTCGAGTATTTCCTGTGATCACCGAGAAGCCGGAGGAAGCGTCGATCAACGAGCCCTCACCCAGCCCGCCTCCCGACCTCAAGGCCGCGCCCCGCCGGCGCAAGAAGGAGACGTTCACCCTTGATGACGACCCGCTCTGGTACAAGGACGCGCTCATCTACGAGGTGCACGTGCGCGCCTTCTACGACAGCGACGGCGACGGCAGCGGCGACTTTCGAGGCTTGATCGACAAGCTGCCGTACCTGCAGGACCTCGGCGTGAGCGCAGTCTGGCTGCTGCCCTTTTACCCCTCGCCGATGCGCGACGACGGCTACGACATCTCCGACTACACCGACGTCAACCCGATGTACGGAAATCTGACCGACGCCCATCAGTTCATCAAAGAAGCTCATCGGCGCGGGATCCGGGTCATCAACGAACTGGTCTGCAATCACACGTCCGACCAGCACCCGTGGTTCCAGCGGGCTCGCCGTTCGCGCCCCGGAAGCGCGGCGCGTGAGTTCTATGTCTGGAGCGACACCAACCAGCGCTACCAGGACGCGCGGATCATCTTCAAAGACTTCGAAGTCTCGAACTGGACGTGGGACCACGTCGCCGGCGCGTACTACTGGCACCGTTTCTACTCGCACCAGCCGGACCTGAACTTCGACAACCCGAAGGTCAAAGAGTCGGTTCTGAAAGCGATGGACTTCTGGCTCGACGGCGGCATCGACGGCATGCGGCTGGACGCGATTCCCTACCTCTTCGAGCGCGAGGGTACGAACGGCGAAAACTTGCCCGAGACGCATGCGTTCTTGAAGGAGATGCGCCGTCATGTCGACGAGCACTACCCGAACCGCATGCTGCTGTCCGAGGCCAACCAATGGCCCGAGGACGCCGTCGCGTACTTCGGCCAGGGCGACGAGACTCACATGGCGTTCCACTTCCCGCTCATGCCCCGCCTGTTCATGTCGATCCGCATGGAGGACCGCTTCCCGATCGTCGACATCCTGGCGCAGACGCCTGCCATCCCGGACACCTCGCAGTGGGCGCTTTTCTTGCGCAATCACGACGAGCTGACGCTGGAGATGGTCACGGACGAAGAGCGCGACTACATGTACCGCGCGTACACGCAGGACCGAGCGGCTCGGATCAATCTCGGCATCCGCCGGCGCCTGGCGCCCCTCCTCGGCAACGACCGCAAGCGCATCGAGCTCATGAACGGCTTGCTCTTCTCGCTCCCAGGCACCCCGGTCCTTTACTACGGCGACGAGATCGGAATGGGCGACAACATCTTCCTCGGCGATCGCAATGGCGTGCGTACGCCGATGCAGTGGAGCGCCGATCGCAACGCGGGCTTTTCGCGCGCCAACCGGCAGCGTCTCTACCTGCCGATCGTGACCGACCCGGAATACCACTACGAGAGCGTCAATGTGGAGGCCCAGGCCCAGAACCCGCATTCGCTCCTCTCCTGGATGAGGCGGCTCATCGCGCTCCGCAAGCGGCATCGCGCCTTCGGCCGCGGCTCCCTCGAGCTCCTGCGGCCTGAGAATCGCAAAGTGCTGGCATTCGTTCGCGCCTACGAGTCCGAGCAGATCCTGTGCGTGGCCAACCTATCGCGCTTCCTGCAGGTGGTCGAGCTCGACCTTTCCAAGTGGAAGGGCATGGTGCCGGTCGAGCTTTTCGGCGCCACCGAGCTGCCCGCAGTCGGCGACACGCCCTACTTCCTGACCCTTGGCCCGCATTCGTTCTACTGGTTCGCCATGCAGCCCCGAGCCGCGTCGACAGTTCCGGCCGACTGGGGATTGGCGGCTGCGGTCCTGCCCGAGATCAAGGTCGCGGGCAGCTGGGACTCGGTGCTGTTCGGCGTGGCCAAGGAACGGCTCGAGGCCGTCCTGCTCAGCTCCATCAGGCATCGCCGATGGTTTGCGGGCAAGGCGCGCCGTTTGAAGTCGGTCTCCATCATGGACGCGATCGAGGTCAACGGGATGGACCGAAGCGCCTACCTGCTGACACTTCTCGTCGCTTACGCCGAAGGCGACCCCGAGACGTACCTGCTGCCCGTGACGTACGCCAACGCCGCGGAGGCGCCGCAGGTGCTCGAGCGATGGCCGTTTGCGGCCGTGTGCTGGCTGAGGACGCCGGCCGAGGAGCAGCGGGGCCTTCTTTACGACGCCCTGGGGCCGCCCGGATTCGCCGAAGGCCTGCTGAACATCATCGCCAAGCGCAAGCGGGCGGCGAGCTCCACCGGGATGCTGGTCGGATCGACGACCCGGGCCTTCGCTCGGCTGCGCGGTCCGGAGACCATCAGGCTCGAAGCCGCGCTTTCGGTCGCCGAGCAGAGCAACAACTCGGTGGTCTTCGGCGAGAGACTCATCCTCAAAGTCTTCCGCCGGCTCGAGGAGGGTGTGAACCCCGAGCTCGAGGTCGGCCGCTTCCTCACCGAGAAGACGGACTTCGCCCAGATCGCGCCGCTGGCGGGCAGTCTCGAGTACCGGCGCGACCGCGGTGAGCCGGTGGCGCTTGCGGTTCTGCAGGGTTACGTGCCCAACCAGGGTGATGCGTGGCAGTACACGCTGACCACCCTCGCCCACTATCTGAAGGCGATGGAAGCTCCGGCGAGCGGGGAGCCGCCCGTCCTGCCGCGCAACCTGCTGCAGGCCAGCTCGGTGGACCTGCCCGAGGTCGCCGCCAAGACGATCGGCGCCTACCTCGACTCTGCGCGCTTGCTCGGCCGGCGCACGGCTGAGCTACACACCGCGCTGGCGTGCGACCTCACCGACCCGGCCTTTGCGCCGGAGCGCATCTCAGGCCAGGACCAGCGTTCGATGTATCAATCCCTCACCGGGCTGGCGGCTCGCGCGCTGGAGCTGTTGCGCAGCCAGCTCAACCGCCTGCCCGATGACGCGAAGGACGAGGCGAAACGAGTGCTGGAGCTGGAGCCGCGCATCGCGCAAGCACTGCGCGCGTTTCTCGCCAAGCGCTTGACCACGACGCGTATCCGGGTGCATGGCGACTACCACCTCGGCCAGGTGCTCTACACCGGCCACGACTTCGTGATCATCGACTTCGAGGGCGAGCCGTCGCGCACCCTCTACGAGCGCCGGCTGAAGCGCCTCGCGCTGCGCGACGTCGCCGGCATGCTGCGCTCGTTCTCTTACGCAAGCCAGGCAGCCTTGCGGTCGGACCAGCTGCTGCCCGACGCCCGCCCTCGCGTGGAGGAGTGGTCGCGGTTCTGGGCGGACTCCGTCTCGGCGGCGTTCCTGCGCAGCTACCTGAGCACGGCCGGTACCGCTTCGTTCGTGCCCCAGACGACCGAGGACCTCGACCTCCAGCTGTCGACCATGCTGCTCGAGAAGGCGCTATACGAGCTTCGCTACGAGCTCAACAGCCGCCCCGACTGGGTGCGCATCCCGCTCCGAGGAATTCTGGAGGTAGTACACCCCGCATGATCGCGCCCTCGCTGCTGACTCCATTCGACCTGCACCTCTTCAACGAGGGCACGCACAGCCACCTCTACGAAAAGCTCGGCGCCCACATCTCGAAAGACCCCGACGGCACGTCGTTCGCCGTCTGGGCTCCCAACGCCGATTGGGTGAGCGTCATCGGCGATTTCAACGGCTGGAACCGAGACGCGAACAAGCTCGTGCCACGCGAGCAGTCGGGCATCTGGGAGGGCTTCATTCCGGCCGTAGGGCATGAAGCGCTGTACAAATACCACGTCCACTCACGCGTCACACGCACCGGAGCCGACAAGGCCGATCCCTTCGCCGTGTTCGCGGAGCAGCCGCCGCGCCAGGCCTCCGTCGTGTGGGATTTGAGCTATGGCTGGGGCGATGCCGAGTGGCTGACAACCCGCCAGCGGGCCAACGGCCGGCAGGCGCCGTGGTCGGTTTATGAGGTTCACCTGGGTTCGTGGATGCGCGTACCCGAGGAGGACAACCGCTGGCTCACCTATCGCGAGCTCGCGCCACACCTGGCCGACTATGCGCACCGGTTGGGCTTCACGCACGTCGAGTTCATGCCCGTCATGGAGCATCCCTTCGGCGTGATCCTCGACTGGGTACCGTCGCACTTCCCGTCCGACGAATTCGGGCTGCAGTACTTCGACGGCACGCATCTCTACGAGCACGCCGACCCGCGGCTTGGCGTGCATCCCGATTGGGGCAGCTCGATCTTCAACTACGGGCGCAATGAGGTCCGAGGCTTCCTCCTCAGCAGCGCCCTGAGCTGGCTGAACCGCTATCACGCCGACGGGCTGCGGGTCGATGCGGTGGCGTCGATGCTCTACCTCGACTACTCGCGCAAGGCGGGTCAGTGGCTGCCGAACAAGTTCGGCGGCAATGAGAACCTCGAGGCGATCGATTTTCTCCGCCGATTCAACATCGAGGTCTACAAAGAGCACCCCGACGTGCAGACGATCGCCGAGGAGTCGACGTCGTGGCCTCTGGTCTCACGACCGACTTACCTGGGCGGCCTCGGCTTCGGCATGAAGTGGGACATGGGCTGGATGCACGACACGCTCTCGTACATGTCCAAGGACCCGGTTCATCGGCGGTTCGAGCATCACCAGCTCACGTTCCGTGCGCTCTATGCGTTCACGGAGAACTACATGCTTCCGCTTTCGCACGACGAGGTCGTGCACGGGAAGGGCTCGCTGCTCGCCAAGATGCCTGGGGACGACTGGCAGAAGTTCGCCAACCTGCGCCTGCTGCTCGCGTACATGTACGCCGTGCCCGGCAAGAAGCTTCTGTTCATGGGCGCCGAGTTTGGACAGTGGGGCGAATGGAACCACGAGGAGAGCCTCGACTGGCATCTGCTGGATGAGCCGATGCACGACGGGCTGAGCCGATGGACAGGAGACCTGAACCGGGTCATGCGCGACGAGAAACCGCTGCACGAGCTTGACTTCGACCCAGCCGGTTTCGCGTGGATTGACATCACCGACGCCGAGCAGAGCGTGATCAGCTTCATGCGCCGAAGCTCTAACGATGAGCTGATCATTGCGGTCTTCAACTTCACGCCGGTGCCGCGCCACAACTATCAGATCGGCGTGCCATTGCCTGGTCGCTGGCTCGAGCTCGTCAACAGCGATGCGCCGATTTACGGCGGCAGCGGCCAGGGAAACCTGGGCGGAGTGGACGCGGCGCCGATTGGAAAGCATGGCCATCTTCACAGCGTCACGCTCACGCTTCCGCCACTGGGGGCGATCTTCCTGAAGCCTGATCCGGGCAGCGCCACGGGTAAGTGATTCTCCCCACATGGTGGGGAGGCGACTTTCACGGCTCTACAGTCAGCGGGCCTCCGAACCGGTTGCTCGCACCGCTCTCGGCGCGGATCACGTGCATGACGGCGTTGATCAGAGCCAGGTGCGAGAACGCTTGTGGGAAGTTGCCCAGGTGGCGGCCGCTCCGGGGGACAGGCCGTCGTCGGTTTCCTCGGGGCGGTACCGCAAGACCATGCCGTCTTCCGTCAGCTCGTCGGCGATTGCGAGCACGGTCGCCCTCACGCGAGGGTCGTCGGGGGGCAGGAAGCGAACGAGCGGGATCAGCAGCACCGACGCGTCCAGGGCAGTCCCGCCGTAGTGCTGCACGAACACGCCGCGCGAGTCGACGCCGTTGGCGGAGATGTCGGCTTTGATCTCATCGGCCTCCGCCTGCCAGCGCTTCGCCAGGTCGAGGTCGCCGTGCAGCTCGGCGAGGCGAGCGCCGCGATCGCACGCCACCCAGCACATGAGCTTCGACGAGGTGAAATGCTGGGGCTCACCCCGTACCTCCCAGATGCCGCAGTCGGGCTTCCGCCAGTTCTCGATGGCCGCTTCGACACTGCGCTTGAGGATCGGCCACACGACCTCCGGCAGGTAGTCCCTGGATTTGGTGTGCAGGTACACGGAGTCCAGGACCGCACCCCAAACGTCGTGCTGCTTCTGGGCGTAGGCGGCGTTGCCAACGCGCGCCGGCTTCGACCCCTCGTAACCACTGAGGTCGTCAAGAGTTCGCTCGGGCAGCTCGCGCTCGCCGCCGATGCCATACATGATCTGCAGGTCCTGCTGCCCCGCCGCGACGTCGGCGATGAAGTAGAAGAAGTCGTTGGCCTCGCGCGCGAAACCTAGTGTGTAAAGGCCCCACAGCATGAAGGTGCCGTCGCGAATCCACGTGTAGCGGTAGTCCCAGTTGCGCTCGCCTCCGATGGTCTCGGGGAGCGATGTCGTTGGCGCCGCCAGCAACGCACCGGTCGGGCTGTAGGTCAGGCCCTTGAGCGTCAACGCGCTGCGCTGGAGGTAGCTCTGCCATGGATGCTCCGGAAATTCGCCGCGGTTGATCCACTCGCGCCAGAAGTCGGCGGTGCGCTCGGTCCGGGCGAAGGCTTCGTCGGCATTGGCCGGAGGCGGGTGCTCGGCCCAGAACTCGCTCGACGCCGAATATTGGGATCGAGGCCACGCGAGCGCCACGTATGCCTTCTCTCCTTGACGCAGGGTCTTGGTGGCGTGAGCTCCGGGCCCTTCGAAGCCCATGCGCAGGTCGGTCACCAGTCGAAGCGGCACGTCGCCCTCGCCACCTCTTGCCACCGCCTCGCCATACCCGGGCCCCGAATACTCCCAGTGCGCGGCGGTCCTTCCGTAATCGAACACCGGGTGGCAGTCGAGGCTCAGCTCGACGCTTCCGACCACGCACTTCGCGGTGCGCAGGAGGATGTGCTCGGCTTCCTGGTCGGTCGGCGGGCGCCGGTGCGTCCCCGATCGTCGCTGGCTGTGGTACCAGGGGCCGATGCACAGCGCGTCGCGAACGATGAGCCAGCCGGTGCGGGTGCGCCAGGTCGTCTCCAGCACGAGCGTCCCCGGCAGGTAGCGCCGGCCTGCCGGGACCATGACCCCGCTGGGCGCAAACCGAAAGGCGCCCGCGGCGCGGTCGAGGATGGCCGCAAACACGCTGGGGCTGTCCGGACGCGGGAGGCACATCCACTCGACACGCCCGCTCGGAGCGATGAGGGCGTTGACCTCGCAGTCGGAGAGAAAGGCGTACTCCGCGATCGGTGGGAACGCGCTGGCGATGCCCGACGCGAACGGGGCGGGCATGGCTTCCACAGTCGCCTGGCTTTCGCCGTTGACCATCGGCTTGACGATCTGTCCGAGGCCTTCGACGCCGATTTTTCTTGCCATTTCTAGCTGCTGAGAACGCTGATCATATGCCGCGGGCCTGCGGTTTGCCGTTCAACACGCTCTTGATCTCATCACGGACCCGATCGAACACCTCGTCCACCGCACCGACGCCGTCGACCTCGGCCACCGGCACCCCGCTCCGGCGGTAGTGGTCGAGCACAGCCGCCGTCCGCATTCGATATTCGTGCATCCGCTCCATGATCGCCTCGCGCGTGTCGTCCGCCCTGCCTTCGACCGCGGCCCGATGCAGAAGCCGATCCACGAGCAGGGGTTCCGGTACGTCGAGCGCGACGACGAAGTCGACGTTCCGGTTGAGGTCGGCGAGCATCCGATCGAGGGCCTTTGCCTGCTCCACCGTCCGAGGGAAGCCGTCGAGGAGCACGCTCGAATCAGAGTCCGTGCGCCGCAGCAGGCTCTCGACGATGCGGTCGATCAAATCGTCTGGGACCAGGTCGCCCGCCGCCATGATTCGGGCTGCCTCCTTGCCGACCGCGCTGCCATGGGCGACCTCCGAGCGGAGGATCTCGCCGGTCGAGAGGTGAGACATCCCGAACTCTTTCTCGATGCGGCCGGCCTGCGTCCCCTTCCCACTCCCCGGCGGCCCGAAAATTAGCCCGATCAACGTTCGACCCGCCGGCGCTCGGGCAGCACCATCGCCCAGCGCCGCTGCCACCAGCGTTTGGCCTCCTCCTCCAGCAGCGCATGCACGGCTGGATGCGGTCCCGCGGGCTTGCCTGCCTCGCTCAGGGCAAGCCAGCGCCGAGTGATCTCGACGTACACGTCGGCCTCAGTCCACCCTGGCATCTGCTCCAGCACGTTATGCCGGCGGATCGCCTTCGCGATCGGAAGGTAGACCGTGTCGTACCAGCTGGCGGCCGCCTCCGGCAGCGACACCGCGTGGCCGCGCTCGAGGCCGAGGAAGTACTCGTGGCCGAGGATGTGCTTGAAGATCTCGTCGTAGCGGCCGAGCCGGCTGCACTCGAGCCGGGCGTCCGGCCGCAGGCGGTGCAGCTGCGTGGTCTCCAGGAACTGCGCGTACTCCGCCGTCCTGAGCAGCTCCTCTGGATCCACGTTCGTACCCAGCGGCGCTCGGGTCTGGACGTCGATGACGCGGGCATTGATCGTGTCGCGGCCGAGGCTGCGCGCCACCGAGACACGATGGTGGCCGTCGATGACGTAATAGCCCTCTCCGACTTTGTAGACGTCGATTGGCGGCAGCTCGCCGCCCTCGACCATCGCCGTGTACACCCGCGTCCATCGATCCCGAAGACGTCGCGTGGCTGGAAGGAAGCCGGGGAGGAAATCGTTCGCTTTTGCCGGCGACGCGGCCGAGCCAACGATCTGGTCGATCGGAATCTCGCGAACGCCGCCGAACGAGCGGCCCTCGGCGCCGGCCGCGTCCAACACCGAGTCCAGCGAAACCAGCCTGCTGGCACGGCCGGTCAGGGTGTTCCGGATCGACCTCCGGAAGGCGCGGAAGCGCGCGCTATCGAAGTCTTCACCGGCCCGTATCTGTTCCACACGAGGCGCTTACAAGAGGGCGAGTTCGCTCTCGGCGTCGAAGAGGTGCAGCACGCGGGTGTCGAGTCCGAGATGCACCATGTCGCCTGGCTCGACCTTGAGCTTCGGGTCGACCCGCGCGGTCACCGAGTCGCCGCCGACCTGCCCGTAGAGGAATTGGTCCGAGCCGAGGCGCTCGACCACGTCCACCTTCATGTCGATGGTGCTTGCCGGGTCGATTATCCGATCGGTCACGGTCTCCGGCCGGAACCCCAGCGTGCCCTTGCCCGCGGGCACCGACTTGGGCAGCTTCACCTCGAAGCCCGAAGCCTTGGCCGTGCTGTCGGAAGTCGTGACGGGGACGAAGTTCATCGTCGGGCTGCCGATGAACCCGGCGACGAACAGGTTGGCGGGGTGGTCGTAGATGTCGCCCGGCGTGCCGACCTGCTGCAGGATGCCGGCGTTCATGATCGCGATGCGGTCGCCCATCGTCATCGCCTCGACCTGGTCGTGGGTGACGTAGATGAATGTCGTCTGGAGGTCGCGGTGAAGTTTCTGCAGCTCGATGCGCGTCTGCCCTCGGAGCTTGGCGTCGAGGTTGGACAGCGGCTCGTCGAGGAGAAAGACCTTCGGGCTGCGCACGATCGCCCGGCCGAGTGCCACGCGCTGGCGCTGGCCGCCGGACAGCGCGCGCGGCTTCCGCTTGAGGAAGTTGTCGAGGCCGAGGATGCGAGAGGCGTTCTTCACCCTCTTGTCGATCTCAGGCTTCGGCATGTGCTGCATCTGCAGCGGGAAGGCCATGTTGTCGTAGACGCTCATGTGCGGGTAGAGCGCGTAGGACTGGAACACCATGGCGATGTCGCGATCTTTGGCGGCGACGTTGTTCACGACCCGGTCGCCGATGCGGATCTGGCCTTCGGTGATCGCTTCGAGGCCCGCGAGCATGCGCAGCGCGGTCGACTTGCCGCAGCCCGATGGACCCACGAGGACCATGAACTCCTTGTCTTTGATCTCGACGTTGAAATCCTTGACGACTGTAACGTCTGCCGTATAGCGCTTGACAACGTGGTCGTAAGTGACTGATGCCATCTCCTGATTACCCCTTCACAGATCCTGCAAGAATTCCGCGAACGAAATAGCGCTGAAGGCTGAGGAACACGACGAGCGGCACGATCATCGAGAAGAATGCCGCCGCGGTGAGCAGCTGGTAGCCCTGGCCGAGCGAGTTGGTCAGGCCGGCAAGGTTCACCGTCAGGGGCGCCACCTCAGGGGACCCTCCGACGTAGATCAACGCCACCAGAAGGTCGTTCCACACCCACAGGAACTGGAAGATCACCAGGGATGCGAGGGCGGGCACCGACAGCGGCAGGATGATTCGGAAGAATACCGTCAGAGTACCCGCGCCATCGATCTCGGCCGACTCGAAGAGGTCGCTCGGCAGGGCACGGAAGAAGTTGGCGAGAAGGTACGTGGAGAACGGCAGCCCGTAGCCGGCGTGGGCCAGCCACAAGCCGACCCAGGGCGGGAGGTTCAGCGCCGTCAGGTTTTCAATCGTGATGCCGTGCTCGACGTAGAACTTCAACACCGGGATGAATGTGAGCTGCAGGGGTACGGCGAGCAGGCCGACGAAGGCAAGGAAGATCCAGTCGCGCGCCGGAAACTTCATCCACGCGAACGCGTACGCGGCGAAAGCGGCGATGGTGACGGGGATGACGGTCGACGGCACCGACACCATGAAGCTGTTGAATATCGCGGTACCCAGGTTGCTTTGCGCGAAGAGCTGGTTGTAGTTGTCGAGCGTGAATGCATAAGGGGGTGAGATTGCCGCCCACCAGCCGCTCGTGGCGATGGCCGAGAACGGCCGAAAGCTGCTGAGCACGAGGCCCAGCGTCGGCACGACCCAGGCAAGGGTCAGGCCGATGACGACCACGTGGAGCACGATCCTACCGAGTCGCTGCGAAATCCACTGCCCCGATCCGACGGCTGCTGTGGACTCGGTCCTTGCCGCTGCTGCGACGCTCATCGCCTTGCCTCCACAGCCCGGAATTGCCTGAGATTGAAGATCAGCACTGGGACGACCGCGATGAGCAGGATGATGGCGACCGCGCTCGCCCCCGCCGGGTTGTGCGAGAGATAGAGCAGGTTGTACATGCGGAAGGCCAGCACGTCTGTGTTGTAGTTGCCGTTCGTCATCACATACACGACGTCAAATGCCTTCAGGGCGAAGATGACCAGGGTGGTGCCGACGACGACGATGGTCGGCATCATCAGCGGGAAGATGACGCGCCGGAAGATGGTGATCTCCCCCGCTCCGTCCACCCGAGCAGCCTCGAGCAGCTCGCCAGGGATGCCCTTTAGCGCGGCGGAGAGGATGACCATCGCAAACCCGGTGATGCCCCAGGTCGCAGCGCCGATCAGCGCGAGATTGTTGAGAATCGCGAGGCCGTTCGGCCACTGATCCTGGAGCCAGGCCACCGGATCGTGGTGGAAGAACGTCACGATGGCGTTCAGGGTCCCGGTTTGAGCGCTTCCAGGCGGCTGGTACCAGAACATGAACTTCCAGATGACGCCAAGCGCGACGGACGAGATGGCCATGGGCATGAAGATCAGCGACTTGACGACCGTCTCGTACGCCACTCGGTCGAAGAGAACTGCCAGTGCGAGGCCGAAAGCAAGCACGAACAGGGTGTAGAAGATCAGCCAGATGATGATGTTGTTTCGGATCGCGATCCAGGCGCCGCCGGATGGAAAGTCGGCGAGCTGGTTCGCGTAGTTCTGCAGGCCGACGAAGTTGCCCTGGTTGTCCTGGAAGCTCTGGATGACGGTAAAGATCGCGGGAATGAAAAGGATCGCCGCCACCAGGAAGATGGCAGGTCCGACCCATATCCAGGGCCGGACCTGCGGGCGATTCTTGTCTGGGAGCCGGCGCACCACGTACTCGCCGCCCACGATGTAGGCGGCGAGCACGATGGGCACGCCGACGATGACGACTACGAGCGTTGGAAGGTCAGACAGCAGGATGCTGAAGTCCACGCTCTTCGTCTCCTAACTCGTCACTTATATGCCGTCGCTTGGACCCCATCGAGGGTCTTCAATATCGAATCGAGCTTCGACTGGTCGCCCACGAAGTCGAGCACCGCCTTCCAGGCCGCGGCCCTCATGTCCGCAGGCATCTGGTCGGTGGCGTCGTACTTGGCGATCTTGGTCGCCACGAGGATCTGGGCGCTCTCCTTGGTGAGCGGGTCGGGGTACGCGTCCAACGCGGTCTGCTTGTTGGGCGAGATCTTGCCGCCCCGCTTGACCCAGATGGTCTGTGCGTCGGCGGTGATCAGATAGTTCATGAGCGAGCGCGCCTGCGACGTGTCGCGGAACATCGCCCACGAGTCACCGGCCACCACGTGTGCGCCGGCGTACTGAGCGGTGATGTCCGGCAGGGGGAAGAAGTTGAAGTCGGTCACGGGCTGCAGGCTCGGGACGGCGCTGGTGAAGAACGTGGTGATGAAGGACGCCTGGTTGTGCATGTAGCACTTCGGCGGGTTGTCAAACATGTGGGTGCCGCCGTCGCCGAAGTTGGTGGCGAGCATGAACTGCTTGCCGCCGTAGACGTTTGAGTCGTTCGCACCGAGGACCTGGCCCCACGTCGTGAACGCGGACTTGATCTCAGGCGAAGTCCACTTCTGCGTGCCGGCCACCCAGCCGTCATACACGCTTGGGCCTGACTGGCTGAGAACGATCTCCTTGAGCCAGTCGCTGCCCGGCCAACCGGAGGCCGAGCCGCTCTCGAGCGCGACACACCAGGGCGTCACGCCGCTGCCCTTGATCGTGCTCTGGAGGTCCATCAAGGACTGCCAGCTGTTGGGCACGTTGTAGCTCTTGGCCTGGAAGTTCTTCGGGTCGTACCAGATCAGGCCTTTGACCGCGACCCACGAGAAGGTCTCGTAGAGCTTGCCGTTGATCGTGCCCAGGTCGATCCAGCTTTGCGAATAGTTCGCCTTCAGTGAGGTCATGTCGATCTTGTCGTCAAGCGCAATGACCTTGCCCTGCTTGGCGAAGTTGGTCAGCGTAGTCGGGCTGGGCGCCGCCGCCAGGTCGGGCGGGTTGCCGGCGCCGACGCGCGTGGTGAGGAGAGCATCCAGGTCACGGCTGTATTCGTAGTTGACCTTGATGCCGGTCTTGTCCTCCCACGGCTTGAGCACCGCGAAGAAAGACGCCTGCTCCTGTCCGGACCAGGCCGCGAGGATTTTGATCGAACCTGCGTTCCCGGTTGATGAGGTTCCGCAGGCTACCGCAGTGAACACGGCCGCCATCGCGACGACCAGTGCCCGAACGAGACTCGAAGAATGCATGTTCTAGATCCCCCACTTGTGGAAGGCCGACGGCCTCCCTATTGACGATCTCGACTCCGAGCTAAGAACCATTCTATGACCCTCTGTGTATTTGGCAAGCGCGCGGCGGGGCGCGTCGATCAGATGCCTCGTGAATCAGCCCTGGCCCGGCACCTCCTTTGGACGTGCGGTGGAACCGCGCACCACCAGGCTCGTGCTGAGCGGAGGCGGCGAGGTCACTACGTTGCCCTGCAACCGCTGGATCAACAGTCGGGCAGCGACGCGGCCCTTCTCGACGATGGGCTGCCTGACCGTGGTCAGCGGAGGGCTCGTCCATGCCGCCATGGGCAGGTCGTCATACCCGACCACCGACAGGTCTCCGGGAACGCGCATTCCCGCCGCATCGGCCGCGCCCAACACGCCGATCGCCGCCATGTCGCTCATGGCGAGGATGCCGGTCGGCCGACGCTTTCCTTTTGGAAAGGAGTCGAATGCACGCGCGCCGGCTGCCATGGTCGCGCCCGCGGTGACCATGTAAGGAGCCGGCGCATCGAAGGCGGCGAGCGCCGCCTGGTAGCCGGCGAGGCGGCGAGACGCCGCCGGGGTCAGCACCGACTGCGAGCGCGTCGGTGGCAGCATGATCACCGCGAGCTGGCGGTGTCCAAGATCGAGGAGGTGCCGGGCCGCGGCCTCGGCGCCTCCGGCATCGTCGACGTTGACTGCCGGGTGCTCTGGAGACTCCTCCGAGTCGATCAGCACGGTCGGGATCCCGATTCGATCCAGCGTCGCCAGCGCCGCGTCGTCTGGACCGAGGCCGAGGCTGATGAAACCGTCTACCGACGCCTGGCGGATCGCGCCTTCCAGCGAGCCGTCGAGGGGCGGAACGAGAAGCAGCGTCAGGTCGTGCTCCTCGACCAGCTCGCCTAGGCCCTGGAACAGCTCGCTCAAGAACTGGTTGGCGAACACGGTGCTGAGGCGCTGCGGGATGAGAACGCCGATGGTTCCACTGCGGCGCAGCGAGAGAGCTCGCGCGGCCGGGTGCGGCGTGTAGCCGAGCTCGTGCGCGACCTGCAGCACCCGCTCGAGCGTGGCCTGCCCGAGCTTCTCGGGATTGTTGAACGCGAAGGAGACCGCGGTCTTCGAAACGCCCGCGGCGCCGGCCACGTCAGCGATGGTGACTCGACTCACAGCCCCGCCGCCAAGGGAACCAAGGCTCCGTGTCCCTCATCATGCCCCCACACACATTTAAACCGCTTTAGTAAAGCGGTTTAAGCGGAAGTTATACCGTTCGTTTGGCGCTGTCAAGTCGGGAGTTGGGCCGCTACCCTTCTCGTGCCTTGGCCTCCGTCACCCGATTTCCCCCCGGCTTCCTGTTCGGCGCCTCCGTGTCCGCCCACCAGGTCGAGGGCGGCAACACCAACAGCGACTGGTGGTGGTGGGAGCACAAAGAGGGGACGCCTTGCGTCGAGCCGTCGGGCGACGCCTGCGACTTCTACCACCGCTACCGCGAAGACATCGCGCTGCAAGGAGACCTGGGCTACAACGCATTCCGCTTCGGGATCGAGTGGGCGCGCATCGAGCCGGCCGAGGGCGAGTTCTCTGGCGCGGCGCTCGACCACTACCGGCGCATGCTCGCCGCCTGCCGCGAGCAGCGGATCACGCCCATCCTCACGTTTCACCACTTCACGCTGCCGATGTGGCTCCACGACCAGGGCGGCTTCACGTCGCCGCGATTTCCGGAGCTGTTCGAGCGGTACTGCGACCGCGTAGCGGCGGCGCTTGGCGACCTGATCGGTTACGCCTGCACCATCAATGAGCCGCAGGGCCTCGGTCTCAGCGGCTATGTGCTCGGCATGAACCCACCTGGTCGCAAGGGCGATGTCGAGGGTGCACGGTCCGCCACGGAGAATCTGCTCGAAGCCCATCGTCTCGGCGCGGCGGCGATCCGGCAGCGCGCCCAAATTCCCGTGGGCATCTGCCTGGCTCTTCCCGACCTGCAGTACGAGGACGGCGCCCTACCCGGAGACAGCGGTTTCGAGCTCGAGTCGGCCATCAACGAACGCTATTTCGAGCTGGCCAGAGATGACGACTTCGTCGGAGTGCAGACGTACACGCGCTTTCGCTTCGGGCCGGAGGGGCCGCGCGGGCCCGGGCACGAATGGAGTGACCTCTCGCGCGAGCTCACCGAGACCGAAGAGACCACGCAGATGGGCTACGAGTACTACCCGCGGGCGCTGGGAGGGGCGATCCGCCGCGCATGGAAGAGCACGGGCGGCATTCCGATTCTCGTCACCGAGAGCGGCATCGCCACTGCGATCGACGCCAAGCGCATTCGTTTCATCGACACCGCGATGCGTGAAACGCTGGCCTGCATCGCCGAGGGCATCGAAGTTCGCAGCTACGTCTACTGGTCGCTGATGGACAATTTCGAGTGGGCTTTCGGCTACAAGCCCACCTTCGGGCTGATCGGGGTCGACCGCGAGACGCTGGCAAGACGGCCGCGGCCGAGCGCGTACTGGCTCGGCGAGGTCAGTCGGTCCGGCGCGCTACCTGCGACTACTCATGGGGAAAGAGCCGGAGCATAGATTCCTCCGCGTCGCCGATCAATCCCTTCAAGCGCTCACGCGCAACGATCAGCTTCGAGCGGCGCCCGGCCAACCTGTCCTCCAGTAGACCCGCATCGCGCAAGAGCTGCACGTGCCCGCTGACCGTCGGCTGCGAGAGCTCGAAATGGTTCGCGATCTCCGTCACCGACGCCGGGTGCTTCGCGAGCCAGAGCAGGATGCCGAGCCGGGTGGGGTCTGCGAGCGCTTTCAGGTTGCCGGCGACCCGTGTAGCGGTCTCGCGGCGGACCGCATCCTGGTCCTCCGTCCGCACGCCGCGGCCGATGTAAACGGTGCCATCAACCTCGACGACATGAATCACTCCGAAAAACCACCCCGGCGACAGCACCATGCGGCCCTCGGCCAGCGCGGACTCCGCAAGCTCTTCCAGCTCCGGCCGGCCGGGCCAGACGTGGGGCCGGTCGAGGAGGGTCCGGTATCCGGCCCCCTCCTCCAGCATGCGAGCCCATTCGACGGCGGCATCGCCGGCCGCCCGCCGGCCGGAGGCTTCCCATTCCGCCTGCAAGGGCTCCCAGGCCGAGAGCAGCAGCGATCGATACTTGGCGCGCAGCGCCCGGTCTTCACGCAGGCGCTTGACCCGCGTCTGGAAGGCGACGCGCTCCGACGGGCGCTCCGACAACAGCGACAGGCCGCCGTCCATCAGCTCGATCGCGTCGTCGAGCTTCTCGAAATAGCGATCGAGATCGAGGTCGAGCGTGGTGCCGCTGCGCTCGGCGAGGACGATGGTCTCCGTGTAGCCGCGGACGCCGTCCGCCCAGAACGACGCGACCTTGGGCTGCATGTCCGCGCGCAGGCGCTCGAGGCTTGCGTAAGGGCCGTTCAGAACGTGCTTGGCCTGGAGGTTGTGGAGGATCCACATGAGCTCGAGGGGGGCGGAGGCGCTGACCCGTACTCGGGTCGCCTCACCGACCTCTTCAAGGACTGGCATAGGTCAATGGCTATGTTAACAGATGGTAGTGGCATATGCAATAGGCCCTTGACTATCACCAGAGCCATTGGTCTATAATCGCCGGGTGAACATGTACTCCCAGGAGAGGTGGCTCCTGGACCGACACGACGAGATGATCAGGAGCGCGGAGGAGCGTTCGCGCCTGGAAGGGTGGCAGCCGCGCGAGCGGCTGGCCGAGCGTGTCGCCGCACGCCTGCGGAGACTGGCCGACCGCATCGAAGGCGAGCAGCCGGTCAAGCTCCGGATCTACGGCGGTTAGCCCCGCTTCGGGGTGAGCGTCGCCTCCCGAAGCCGCTCAGCGTCGACCTTGGGTTGGCGCTCGAAGGTAAGCAGCCCGTTCTGCTCCTGCTCGATGTCGGTCAACTGCGTGTAGCAAAAGCCCTCCACAGGGCCGGGCTGCATCAGGGCCTCGACCATCTCTCTGTACGTTTTGAGGAGCTCGCCGGCGCCGGCTACGCGCTGGTACCCCATCTCCCCGCCTGACATCGAGAGGCCGCCAAACTCGCTGAGCACGACCGGCTCGCCTCGGTACTCAAAGCCCGGCAGGTAAGGCGGCTGTTCGCGGGCGCCGGGATCCAGCGCCGATTCGAGGCTCGCGTAGCGGTTGCGAAGGGTCGAGGCCTCCGCGTAATCGTGCAGCGTGCACAGGTCGCTGATCGCATGCTGCCAGCCGTCATTGGACATCACCAGCCGCTCCCCATCGAGGCGGTGCGTCAATTGATAGAGGTGCGTGATCAGCCGCGCCATAGCACCAGGCTCCATGTTCTTGAGCCCCATGCTTTCGTTGATCGGGACCCACGCAATCACGGATGGATGGTCGCGATCCCGCACCACCCTTTCGCGCCATTCCGCCTCCAGGCGCGCCTCCGCCTCGGGCGAGTGCTTATGGAAGTTAGGCATCTCACCCCAAACGAGAAAGCCAAGCCGGTCCGCCCAGTG
>VBFD01000018.1:0-29245 GCA_005883585.1 Chloroflexota bacterium | reverse complement strand
TCGCGCGGGATCAAGAAGGCCTGGACATGGACAAGCCGATCGGCGAGGAGGTCGGGGACGATCTCCTCGGCCTGATCTTCACGGCATGCCATCCAGTCCTCTCGAAGGACGCGCGGGTCGCGCTCACGCTTCGCGTCCTCGGCGGGCTGACGACCGAGGAGATCGCACGGGCCTTCCTCGTCCCTGTCTCGACCATCGCCCAGCGGATCGTCCGCGCGAAGCGAACCCTCGCCGAGGCGCATGTCCGGTTCGAGATCCCCGACGGCGCCGAGCGCAAAGCGCGCCTCGCCGCGGTCCTCGAGGTGATCTACCTGATCTTCAACGAAGGGTTTTCCGCGACGGCAGGCAATGACTGGGTCCGGCCGGCGCTATGCGAGGAAGCCCTGAGTCTCGGCCGCATCCTGGCCGAGCTCACCCCGAGCGAGCCTGAAGTCCACGGCGTCGTCGCGCTCATGGAGATCCAGGCCTCTCGTTTGCGCGCTCGCGTCGGACCGTCCGGCGAGCCGGTCCTCCTCCTCGATCAGGATCGAGCGCATTGGGATCGTCTGCTCATCCGGCGCGGCCTGGCAGCGCTCGAGCGCGCCGAGAGGCTCGGCGGCGCCCTGGGCCCCTACGCGCTGCAGGCCGCGATCGCCGCGTGCCACGCTCGAGCCGCGACCGCCGCAGAGACGGACTGGCCGCGCATCGTGGCTCTCTACGACGCGGTTGCGCAGCTCGCGCCGTCGCCGGTCGTCGAGCTGAACCGGGCGGTCGCAGTGGGGATGGCGTTCGGTCCCGGTGCCGGCCTTGACCTTATCGACGCGCTCGTTGGCGAGCCCTCGCTCAAGTCGTACCACCTACTGCCGGCCGTCCGCGGGGACCTCCTGAGGAAGCTCGGCAGATCCGAGGAGGCGCGCGCCGAGTTCGAGCGTGCCGCGTCGCTGACGGAGAACCTGCGTGAGCGCGAACTACTACAGAAGCGAGCCGCAGAATGCGCCGCCGAGCGGATGGCGGGCTAGAGCCATCTAGGTCGGCAATCTCCGAGCGATGAGCATATGCAGCTCAGCTTCTGTCGGCGCACCTTGTACTCCATCCTCGGTTCGAAAGACCCGACAAGTCATGCCCACGGGCTCGGTGCCGGTGGCAAAGGGATCCCGACCGTCGATGAGAATGGTGGGTGAGCCATGGAATCGGACTCGCTCGGCGGTCTCGGGGGAGTCGATCAATTGATACTCGAGCATCACGTCGTCAGGGGATATACCTCGAAGTATCTTTCGCACGCGCTCATCCGCGAGCTTCCAATGAGGACATCCTTCGGAGTACTGGATCGTGACTTTCATTCGACTTCTCCTCGTTGCTCATCCAAGACACCGGGCGCGACGCGCTCGGTCAGGATGCGACCCAGTTCGAAGGCCTGATCAACCGGCAGCAAGGTTGTGTCCTTGTGCTCGCCAATCCACTTGGTGCCAGTTTTCTCCGACGCAAAGAAAAGGACACGGTGGCAGAAGCTCTCGATCACGTCGTATCCAAAGGGCCCGTCGGGGATCACCATCGACACCAGTGCGCCCGCCGGCTGGACTTCACGGGCACCATCACGGTCGACCACCAACGACACTGCCTCGCCGCTGATCGGGTCTGATGCCTCGACGCGGACGGTCTTGCCAAGAATGCCTGGGATGAAAAGCGTGTCCAGCGCGCACCACGCATACGTGGTCTTGCCGTCGGCAACCAGGCGGTACTCCGGGTCAAGCTTCTCGATCGCGTGACCCCAAAAACCGACCACGCGGCCGTTGTCGTCCCTGAACACTCCGGGCCACGAGTTCAGTCGCTCGTTCACCAGGTCGACGGAGACACGACCGACTGCCTCCGAAATGGCCGCCGGCTCGACGGGCTCACCCATGCTCATCAGGCGATGGACGGCGGTTGCTATCTGCTGAGCTGTCCTGTCCAGCGCCGGCATCGCCGCCACTATGGCCTCGGCTGTGCCGTCCACTGATGCCCGCTTGCGTCCTTCTTCCCTCTCCTGCGTCCTCATCGATCTCCTCCTGGGTCTGAAATCCGATTCGCGCTTAGAACGATGGGAATGATATCCTGCTTTCCAGATATGTATTCCGGGATTCCGCTGCTAACTGACCGAACCGCCGCCGCGCGCTTTTTTCGGGTTCTGGGAGATCCGACGCGGCTGCACATCCTGGAGCTCCTGGAAGAGCAGGAGCGCACCGTCGGCGAACTCGTACTCGCGGTCGGCGAGCCTCAGCCCCGGGTCAGTACGCACCTGGCGTGTCTGCGGCACTGCGGCTTTGTCGATACCGAGCGCCGCGGCAGGGAGATCGTCTACCGTCTTGCCCTGCGCGGCTTGGATCGGATCCTGGCTCAAGGCGCCGATGCCCTGGAGCCGATTGCGGAGCGCCTGGCAACGTGCACTCGCATCGGCCCAGATTGGGTGTGACGCTTACTCGGTGGTTTTCGCGGTCCTTGGCATCCGCTGGTTCCAGTGGGGCGCCCGCTGACCCTTTACCGGGCGACAGGACGCTGCTCAGGATCTCGACAACCAGTCAAGTGCTTCCTGCCGGCGGCCGAAGTATGCGGTGGGAAATCGGCCGGGTCCTTCCGGCGCCGGAGGGGACCCGATCATCGGCATGTCCGGGGGCATGAGGAAGGCAAATCTGGTCACGCCGGCGGCGTTGTATCGGGGAATGATGTTGGCGTCGCGCCACGGGCCGTCCATCCTGGACGGGCTCATCCGGAAACTGGTGTTGTCGACCAGGACCTGATGTCTGCCGCACTTCTCGACGCAGCCGGCAAAGTTTGCAAGAGACGCCTTGAACTCATCGGCCGACATGTCGGCGGTTGTATCAAACCATCGAAACTCGACGAGGTCTTCGTTCTCACGATCCAGGATGTCACCCCAACGATCCTCGAATACGACAGAAGTCACCGCCGCACCTCCTTTTTCGGTGGATCGGGATTGATCCCGAGTCTCTTCCCGGTCTCGACCAGGGTCTTCAGACGCCCGGCCACGAGTTCCCGCCAGCCATTTGCGAATTGATGTGCGGGTCCCTCGATCGCTCCAAACGCGCGAAACGAAAACTGAAGGCTTGTGCCATCGTCAGCCGGAATGAGGTCAAACACTGCGATGCCCACAGCCAGTCCTAGATGGAAGGGCCCGGTCAGCTCCAGGTGTCGATCATCGGTCCAGCTTGTGACAGCCGCCACGACCGAACCGCCATCGTCGCGGTGCTCGACCAGCAGTCCCCCGAGCCGAGGCTCGAGCGACAAATGGGTGGTGTCGGCGCGAAGAAACGGATGACCCCACCAGCCACCCGTGTCGCGAGTGAGGGCGTGGAAGACCTCGGCCCGCGACGCCGTGAGAGACACGTCGAGCGCCACATCGACGCCGGGCTTCTCGAAGGTCATACGGACGGGTGCCGTCTTGGCCCGAGCCTGGAGCCGAAGCAGCCGGGTTGCCCAGGGCTCCGCTTGAGCCTGGACCCATCGCTCATGAATCCGCTGAAGCGGAATCGCATTGAGGTAGTGCCAGCGCTCGCGCCCGCGCTTGCGACTCGTGACGAGGCCGGCAGCCGCAAGCACATCGAGATGGCGCATGACCGCGATTCGGGAGATCTCGAAATGCGATGAGATGTCGCCCGTGATGCGGGGTCGCTCGCGAAGTAGGTCGAGGATGGCGCGTCGAGTTGGATCGGCGAGAGCTCGCCAAACACTGCTTTCAACTCGGTCTGCATCAGCGTCCACATCGGCCCGTTTCCCGCAACATGTAACATGAACATTACATATTATTGGCGAGTTGTTCAAGGGGTGATCGCATGAGAAGCGTTATCCGCTATCGGACCAAACCGGAGTGCGCAGAAGAGAATCAACGTCTTGTCGAGAAGGTGTATGCAGAGCTAGGCTCTCGCGATCCTGGCGGGATTCGCTACGCCACCCTGCGGCTCGAGGATGGGGTCACGTTTCTACACATCTTCATGACGACTCCGACGCCGCGCGAAACCCCTTGAGCTCCAGTCCGGCCTTTGCCGAATTCCAAAAAGATCTACCGCAGCGCTGCGACGAGCAGCCAGCGGCGCAGTCTACAACTATCGTCGGCTCGTACCGTCTCCTTCCCATCTGACCGCGTTTACGCCTATAGGGTGAACTTCGACTGCGCCGCGGCGTATCGCGGCTCGTCGCGGCGGAAGCTGTCCGCGTCAACCCCAAGCTTGCGCGAGACATGGTAGGCGAGCCATTGCAACGGCACGACATTGACGATAGGTGCGAGCACCTCGTCGAGGTCTGAGTCCTGTCCGTAGGAAATCACTGTCGCCCCGATCTCCCGAAGGGCGCTCTCCAGTTCCAACATCCGCCCGTAGGACGGTCCCGGCTGAGCGACGAGCACGACCACATTCCCCGGTTGGATGCTGACGAGAGGGCCGTGCAGGATGCCTTCGACATCGTGCCCTTCCGCACTCACGAGATGGCTGGCCTCGCGCAACTTCAACGCCCCTTCATAGGCTGTCGCGCGCGCCGGACCGCCGCCGACGAAATGGGTCACGGGTCGAAACTCAGTACGGTCGACGTCTGCGGCGATAGCATCGCCTCGGTCGACTGCCTCTTGAACCAAGCGAGGGACGTCGACCAGCCGGTTTTGCCAAGCCGGCCGGCCAAGGGCTGCAGCAATTTGCGCAATGCGCAACATCGCCGATGTGTGGCTCGCGGTGTGCACCGGCGACTTCTCCTGTGCCACGGTGCGCACCACCCCCTCCCCCTCAATCGGAGATCCTTCGCCGGTAATTGCTATCCAGCGGCGCGACTCGTGCGCAAAGCTTTCGAGCGACTCGCGGCTGAAGCGCTTGCTGCCGCGGTGACTGAGCAGGATCAGCCCGTCGTCCTTACGTAACGCGGGCGGGTAGTTCGCGAGCTCGAACGCCCGCAACGCCCATGCGTCGAAACCGGCGCTGCGCAGGATGAACTGGCCTGCGAGGGCGCCGTGAAAGCTCGTGCCAGTGCCGGCTAACAAAATGCGCGAGCAGTCACGAAGACGCGTCGCAGCCCGCGCGGCAGAATCGTCTGCCAACAGCCGCGCCAACTCAGCGGGCTGCCCCTCCAGGGTTGCCTTTAGATACGAGCCCGGTTCGTGCGTTTCAGACATCAGGACGTGCAGGTCGAAGAGAGGACCGGGTCGCGCCATCCGAGGCGCGACCCGCTGACCTCAGCTCACTGCTGACGTGGTCCGACTTCGACCGGCTTATCTGCGCCCCGCTTCGCTGCGTACGCGGTCCAGCTGAGTGATCTGGATCAGGTTGCCGCAGGTGTCATTCACCTGGGCGATGGTCGACCCTGTCACCTTTGTGGGCGGCATCTTGAATTCGGCGGCGTCTTTCATCCTTTCGTAGTCGCGCTTGACGTCATCCGTGTTGAACATGGCCGCTGGCTGCCCCTGCTCGAAGAGCGCCTGCTGGTAGGCCTTGGCCGCGGGGTTGTCGTTGCGCTCGAGATGCAGCTCGGTGCCATCCGGCTCTTCAGGCGACGCCACAGTGAGCCAGCGATACCCGCCTTGCGAAACGTCCGCCTTCTTCACGAAGCCGGCCACTTGTGTGTAGAAGCGCAAGGCCTTGTCGAGGTCGTCCACGTAAATGGTTGCCAGTTTGATCTTCATTGGTTTCCTCCTGTGACATTCGCGGCCTTGGCCGCGTCATTGGTTTTCACCCTAGGCCCGCCGGCCCGCGATCGCTTCTTCATTTCTGACGGGTCCAAGCCCCCCCGTTTCGCAGGTGCCCTATTTCATGGCCTCCAGAAGCTCCCGGCAGGCTCGCTCGCAGCGCCGACAGGCCTCTTCGCAGACCCCGCAGTGCTCGTGCATCTGGGCATGCCGCTCGCACTCGTCACCGCAGACCTTGCATGCGACCAGGCACGCCTCCAGCAGCGGCCTTGCGATCTCTGAGTCGTACTCGGCCAGGCGACTTGTAACCGTGACGGTGGCGGCACAGATGTCTGCACACTCCATGCACAGCCGTATGCACTTGACCATCTCGAGCACGTCCTTCTCGCCCAGATCTGCGTCGACGTCGGCGGTGCAGGCTTGGGCGCAGTCGTTGAGCGCATCGATGGTGGCGGCCACCACGCCGTTGTCTACGTTGAAGGTGCGTGAGTAGGAGTCAAGCATCTGCTTGGCGTAGCTCATGGTCCCCTCCTTTAAGGCCACGAATGACCGGCCCCTATTACCGCTTCAGGATAACGGCGCTCTGCGATTGTGGCCGCACCCTTGTTCATCTCTGAACGAACGACGCGAACCAGCCGGCGATCTGGGCTCGCGAGTTGAACCCGAGCTTGTTCAGGATGCTTCGGACGTGGCTGTCGACGGTGCGCTCGGAGATGAATAGCTGCGTGCCAATCTGCTTGTTGGTCAGGCCCTCGGCGACCAGCCGCGCCACGTCTGCCTCTCGTTTGCCGAGCACGCCAGCACCTGTTTCGCCAGCGGCCGAGCGCGCACGAATCTGACCAGATTCGCCCAGGGCCAGCTGTATCGCGGCTTCTCGGTTCATGCGCTTGCCGGCCGTTAACTCCGCGTCGAACTTCGCGCGACCAAGCACCGCCACCGCCGACTCCTCGGTCTGGTCCAGCAGCGGCGCCAGCGGCGCGATGATGCCCGCGCCCGCCCCGAGCCGCGTCGCCTCCGCGGCCCCCAGCAGCTGAGCCCCCATGCGCGCCTGGCGGTCGCCCGCGGCGAACCAGCCGAACGCGGCCAACAGATACGACTGAGCGAGCCGGTCGTCGATGCGCCGAGCGATCTTCAGCGCCTCCGTGTAGAGAGGTTTGGCGGCGCCGGCATCGCCCATGATCAGGGTCGCGAACGCCTGCTCCATCAGCATGATCTCCAGGACGTAGAGGTCGCCAGCCTCCCGACTCAGGCTCACGCCCTCCGACGTCGCGTCACGGACCGCGTCCAGCTCGCCGGTGAACATTCCGTTTAGGGCTCGGGCCTGCAGAACCGACGTGGTTGCCGCCAGGTCGTTGGCCGCAGCGACCGCAGTCAGGGCCTCCTCGTAAAAGGCGTCCGAGGCCGCGCGGTCGCCCGCCGTCATGGCGGCGATCGACGCCATCGACGTCGCCTGTGTCAGCAGCGACGCGTGATCCAGCTCTCGAGCGGCTTCCGCCGCCCGCTCGAGCAACGGCAGCGCGGCCGTTGTGTCGGCTTGAAGGATGGCGAGGAACCCGCGCAGGAAACAGGCCCAGGCCAGCGACTCCTTCTCGCCCCTTCCCGCCGCCAGCATCTGGTCCAGCCATCCCACGCCCTCAGTGGTCGCGCGCGTGATCCAGAACCAGCCAAGCGAGGCGACGAGGTCGGTCCCTCGACTGAAATCTCCGCGATCAAGGCAGTGCCGCAGGATGGCGCGGACGTTGTCGATCTCGAGCTCCATCCACTCGAGCCACTCGGCCAAGCGGTAGCGAGCCGGCGCTCCCGTCAGTGCGCACAGCTGAACGTAGTAGTCGGTGCAGCGTTCGGCGAGCGTCTCGACCTCGCCGGCCTCCCGAAGCTTGAGCGCCGCATACTCGCGCATCGTTTCGTGCAACCGGTAGCAGGCGACGCCCCTCACCTCCTCCTTGATGACCAGAGACTTCTCGACGAGCGACAAGAGATGGTCGAGGTCGGATTCGCAGATGCCCTCCACGTCCTCCAGCGTGAACCGGCCGGCGAACACGCACAGCCGCCTCAGCAGCGTCCGCTCGCCGGCGGACAGGAGGTCGTGGCTCCACTCGATGGTGGTCTCGAGTGTCTGATGTCGCGGAATCGCCGCCCGGCCGCCTCCGACGAGCAGGCTGAACCTGTCGCTCAGACGCTCGAGGATCTGCTCCACCGACAACACCCGGGTCCGTACCGCCGCCAGCTCGATCGCCAGCGGCAGGCCGTCCAGCCGCCGGCACACGTCCGCGACCACAGCCTGGTTCGCCGAGGTCAATTCGAATGTGCCCGCCGCCGCCGCCGCCCGCTCGACGAACAGGGCCACGGCCTCGTTCTGCCGCAAGGCGCCGTCGCCCACGGCAGGCAGCTCCAGTGGGGGGATGGGTAGGACGTGCTCGCCCGCCACTGCCAGCGGTTCGCGGGTGGTGGCGATCACCCGGACGCCCGGGGCGGCACGAACGACCTCGTTGACGATTTCGGCCGCCGCCTCCAGCAGGTGCTCACAGTTGTCGAGCACCAGCAGCAGCTCCTTGTCGGCGAGGTAGGTGCGCAGCAAAGCACGAGGCTCCGTCGCCGCCTGGTCCCGCAGGTCAAGCGAGGCCATGACAGCGTTGCCGACCAGCGAGGGGTCGCGCACCTCGGCTAGCTCCACGAGCCACGCGCCACCCCTGAATCCCCGCGCCAGGTCCGAGGCGGCCCGCAAGGCGAGGCGGGTCTTGCCGACGCCACCCGGCCCGACCAGGCTCACCACCCGCGCCGCACCCAGCTTCCGCCTCAGCTCTGCCAGCTCGCGCCGCCGCCCGATGAAGCTCGTCGCTTCGGCCGGCAGGTTGCCCAGGCGGCGGACTGGCTTTGCCATCGTGATACGGCAAGTTACTACCCACCCGGGCGACGCGCCGGCGGCCCAGGAATTCGGTGATTCCACGGATTCCATTTGCCGGCTGCCTGCGTAGCTTGCGAAGCGTGATCGAGGAGCCTCAGAAGAGAACGGTGGAGGTCAGCTTCGTGGGCGCCCCGCCCGTGCAGCAGATCGCGCGGGCGGCGGGGGTGAGCCAGGTCGAGATCGTCGACGGCCGCCACCTCCGCTGCGTCGTCTACGGCAGCTTCCAACCGTTTCTCGAGGCGTTGCACGGTCACGAGGTGATCAACCTCAAGTCCAGCGACCTCATCCAGGAGGGATGAAAAAGTGGTCAGCAGCTACCCGGTCCAGTTCGACGTCGACTTTCCCGCCCGGCCGCTCGGCCGGCTTACGACCGCCTTCCGTCTGATCGTCGCGATCCCGATCGTCGTCGTCCTCACCATGCTCACCGGTGAGACGTTCCGCAACGATGACAACACGCGGACGTTGGTCATCGACGGCGCAGCTGTGTTCGTGCCGCTTGTGCTGATGATCGTGTTCCGCCAGAAGTACCCGCGATGGTGGTTCGACTGGAACCTCAACCTGCTCCGGTTCTCCAACCGGGTCACGGCGTACGTGGCGCTGCTCGACGACCGCTACCCGTCGACAGACGAAGAGCAGGCCGTCCACCTCGACTTCCCGTATCCCGACGCCAAGCAGCTCAACCGCTGGCTGCCGCTGGTCAAATGGCTGCTCGCCATCCCGCACTACGTCGTGTTGCTCTTCCTGTGGATCGGCGCTCTATTCGCGATCGTCTTCGCCTGGTTTGCGATCCTCTTCACGGCGAGCTATCCGAAGGGCCTTTTTCGCTACGTCGTCGGCGTGCTCCGCTGGCAGAACCGGGTGACCGCGTACGCCTTCACCCTGGTCACCGACCAGTACCCACCCTTCAGCCTGAGCTGACGTCGATGAACGCGATCGTCTGCGACAAACGCGACAGCTTGAAGCTCGAGGAGATCGAGAGACCCGCGGTGCCCGACGACGGCGTGCTTGTTCGGGTGCATGCGTCTTCGGTGAATCCGGTCGACCTCTTTCCTCTCAGCAACGCGGGCCGCTTGATGCGGCGCATCAATCGCAAACCGAGGCGAGATGTGCTGGGCACCGACTTCGCGGGGATCGTTGAGTCGGTTGGCAAGGACGTGAGGCGCTTTCGACCCGGCGATGAGGTGTTTGGTGGCGAGCACGGGTCGTTCGCCGAGTACGTCTCCATCTCAGAGACAGGGGCACTCGCGCGGAAGCCGGCCAACATCACATTCGAGCAGGCAGGCACCGTGGCCGTCGCGGCGCTGACGGCGCTTCAGGCGGTCCGCGATCACGGCCAGGTCAAGCCAGGCGACAATGTGCTGATCAATGGCGCCTCCGGAGGCGTGGGCACCTTCGCCGTCCAGATAGCCAGGTCGTTCGGCGCCGATGTGACGGCGGTCTGCAGCCCGCGCAACGTGGACGCCGCCCGCTCACTTGGCGCGCAGCGGGTGATCGACTACACGCGCGAGGACTTCACGAAGAGCGGAGAGTTCTACGACGCGCTGATCGACATCGCCGGCAGCCGCTCCCTACCGGAGTGCCGACCTGTGCTCAAACCCGACGCGACGTTCGTGCTGGTGGGGGCCGCCGCCGTCCAGCACACGAGCGAGATGAAGGCCTTCGGCCACATCATCGGTACGCGTCTAGGCTCGGTGCGCGGCAGCCAGAAGGTGGTGTTCTTCATCGCCCGGATGACCCAGAAGGACATGGAGGTGATCGCGGGGCTGGTGGCGGCCGGGAAGGCGACGCCTGTCATCGACAGGAGGTACAGGCTCGACCAGCTCGCCGACGCATTCGCCTACTTCAACGAAGGCCACGCGAGGGGAAAGATCGCCCTCGAGGTGACGCACTCTTCACCGGATGGCGCGCGAGCGAACCCGCAACCGCAAGGTGTCGCCGTGAGACCTGGGCTGTAACGCGACCGTTAAATGCCTCTAGCCCCCGTACTCGTCGTGGCGGCGCCACCACAGGCCGGTCTCATTGCGACCGAGCGGCGCGCGGTCGAGCCACGGGTACATGGCCCAGAGGATGTCGACCCCGCGTTCGTACGTCGAGTAGGTGTGATAAACGACGCCATCCTCGAGCGCGAACGCGCTCATTCCGGGCCCTTCTCGTCGATACGTCTCCCAGTCCGTTCCAACGCTCGCCGTGAGCTCAGCGATAAAGGGATTCTCCTGTCCCTCCGGTAGTCGCATATCCACTGAGCGGAAGTTGTAATCGACGGCTCCCGACCGCCACTCCTCTTCGGTGTGCGACACATGGAAGTCAAAGTTGAAGTCACCGCCGAACGAAGACGCCCAGGGGAAGCTCCAGCCCATACGCCGCTTGTACGCCTGCAGCTTCGCGAGCGGAGCCCGCGACACCGCAAAGAGCGTGACGTCGTGATTCGCGAGGTGGACGACTGAGCCGTTGAATCCGTCCGCGATCGCCGAGCAGGACGGACACCCTGCGGTGTAGTCGGGTCCGAACATGAAGTGATAAATCAGGAGCTGCGAGCGTCCTCTGAACAGGTCGGCGAGGGACGCTGTGCCCTCGTCGGTATCGAAGCGGTACTCCTTGTCGATTCGAACCCAGGGCAGCTCCTGCCGCATGCGGGCCAGCTCGTCGCCACGGCGCGTCAGCGCCTTCTCAGCCTTAAGCAGCTCCAGCCTGGCCTCAACCCACTCTTCACGCGTTCCGGTCTTGTGATCGCTCATTGCTTTTCTCCTTCTTGTCGTTAGAACAGGCTGATGTGGCCAGCACCGCCGATGACGATCAGAATTCCAAGTCCGACGATCGCCAGCGCCAGCGGTACATCAATGGCGGTTTTCGCGGGCAGTAGTTTCTGGGCGAGGACGAGGACGGCGATCACGGACATCCACGCGACGCTCATGACGCTCAGCGCCACCAGCATCAGCATCAATCCGATGCTCGAGCCGACGCAGCAGAGCCCGTACTCGACCCCAGAGCGGAAGGTCTCGCGGCAGCGCCGGCGGAAATGTTGCTTCAGCGGCGTCAGCTCGTAAACACCTGCGGCGATCACAACCGCGCCGGCGGCGATCGAGCCGTGCGGCCGGTACAACGCATACACGGCTAGGCCTACGAGCGTCCAGACGGCAAGGTACGACACGATGAACATCGGCACGGTGCGTACACCGCCGGCATGAGCGCGACCCAAGACTGCCGGAGCCGCGCCTGGCAGCATCATCGCCGCCATCATTGGCACCCATAGGCCGACAAAGAACGCGAACGAACCGAGCGGCGTCGCAACGCCCATGTTCGCGCCATTCATCAGCCTGGTCATCTGCCGGACGGCGACGACCCAGGATGCGGCGGCGAGCCCGAGGGTCGCCGTCAGCGCGACCGCCGTCGCGGCTGTCCTAGGGCCGTACCCGATTGCCACCTTGTTGTTGAAAAGTATGGTTGCTCCCCTCAGTCCTCAACGAATTTCTTCAGACGGTCGAGGGCTTCGTCCCATCGCTTCGAGACATGCTCGAGATAGGTTCGCGCGGCATCCATCTGTTCCGGCTCGAGCTCCCAGATTCGCTCGCGCCCTCGATGTAGATCTGAAACGAGCCCAGCAGTGGCCAGCACGTCCAGGTGCTTGGTAATGGCCTGGCGCGTCACGGCAGATCCGGCGGTCAGGCGGGTAATCGAGAGAGGGCCCTCGGAGCTCAGTCGGGCCACTAGCGCAAGCCGCGTTTCGTCTCCAAGCGCGGCAAACACGGGCGCGGCGCGGGAAACCTCGCGCCATGCGGCGCTATGCCTCGACATATCTCGCGATGTTCTCGAGCTCCTCTGCCCATCCCGCGTCGTTCATCCGGAATGCTTCAGCACGCCTCGCCGGCGGGATGCGGTCGAAGCCTGACTCGACCACGGTTAGCCGGGTGCCAATGGCGACTTCCTCAAGACGGAATTCGACCAGCGTGGTGGGCTCGCTCGAGTAGTCCATGCCGGCGACCGGGTATGGATGCCAGCGGTACGACAGCCGGCTCTCGGGATCCATCCGCTCGATGGCGAACTCGATGGTCATGTGCTCATGGCCCGGCGACGTCAGCTGGCCGTTTACACGCGAGCCTGGTGCGAAGGCGCCGTCAAGCCTTATGCCGAACCAGGCGCCGAACTCTTCGGCGTTGGCGAGAGCGCGCCACACGCGCGCGCGCGGTGCGCGCAGAACGATCTCTTTCTCGATACGGTCTGTAGTCTTATGCAACTTCATGGTTGCATCTTACGGCGACCACGCCGAGAAATGCAACCGACGAATTGCATATTAATCGTTCTTCAAGGCACCAGCGGGTGATCCTGACGGGACGCCTGGTTGCGTACCATGGATGCGGTCTCCATGTACATCCGCGACCTCGTACGGCTGCGCAAGGCGAAGGACCGCATGGATCGCGAGTTCGACCAACCGCTCGACGTGCCGGCCCTTGCCCAGTCGACGGCAATGTCGACTGGCCATTTCTCCCGCAGCTTCAAGGCTGCGTTCGGCGAGAGTCCATACAGCTACCTCATGACCCGGCGGATCGAGCGGGCCAAAGCCATGCTCCGGCGTGGCGACGTGTCGGTCACCGACGTGTGCTTCGCCGTCGGCTGTACGTCGCTGGGCTCGTTCAGCTCGCGCTTCACCGAACTCGTCGGCGAGTCGCCCAGCGCGTATCGCGCGCGCAGCCACTCAGTGGCCGCAGTCATTCCCTCCTGCGTCATCATGGTTATGACAAAACCGAGCAGAAATGAAGAAGCGCCTGCCGCCGCACCGCTCTTAAGGTGATCGCATGGACCTGAAACTTCGTAACTGCTTCATCGCCGTCCACGACCACGACGAGGCGCTCGCCTTCTACCGAGATCTTCTCGGGCTGGAGGTGCGCAGCGACGTCAAATACGAGGGCATGCGGTGGACCACGGTCGGGCCCCAGGGCCAGCCTGACGTCAACATCGTCCTCGAGCCGCCGCTTGCCGACCCGAACGCACCCCCGGCCGACCGCAAGGTCATGAAGGAGATGCTCGCCAAGGGATTCCTGCGCGGCGTCAACTTCAGCACCGAGGATTGCGATGCGACCTTCGAGCACATCCAGGCCGGAGGTGGCGAGGTGCTGCAGGAGCCGATGGACATGCCGTACGGCGCGAGGGAGTGCGCGTTCCGCGACCCGTCCGGCAACCTCATTCGGTTCAGCCAGAGCAAGGCCTGACCGCAGCCACGGTCAGGCGGGGCCGCCTAGCGCGGTGCCGAGCTGCTCAGCTGACCGCTTTCTTCACGAGCGCGCCGATCCTTGCCTCGACGGCGGGGGTCAACTTCGTCAGAGCGTAGGCGTTCGGCCACATGGTGCCTTCGTCGAGGTTCGCCGCGTCGCTGAAGCCGAGCGTCGCGTACCTCGTCTTGAACTTCTGCCCGCTTTGGAAGAAGCAGACGACCTTTCCGTTCTTGGCATACGCGGGCATCCCGTACCAGAGTCTTGGCGAGAGGGCCGGCGCGCTGGCTGTGATGACAGCATGGAGCCGCTTGCCCATGGCGCGGTCCTGATCCTTCATCTCCGCGATCTTCGCGAGCACCTCGCTCTCCCCGTCCGCCTTATCTGCGCCGGAGCCGCGGCGCGCGGGCACCTTCATCTCTTCGACGCGGTCCTGCATCGCGGCTTTTTCCTCGTCCGTGAATCCCTCGTACCTCTTTTTGGTCGCGGCGGAGCTCTTGGCGGACTTCTGCTTGCTCTTCATTGGAGGTTTCCTCACCTGTGCGTATTGATGCGAACGACCCTCATGCTAGGTTGGCCGCCGCCGGGCGGCTTCTTCAAATCTGCTCGATCGCATATTGGTCCACACCGATCCGGGCGACGAACTTAACGTTATTGACTTGACTCGCTACAGCGTCAGAACCGAGGCACAAGGATTACCGGACCGCCTGCGCGGGATCGTCGGTTCCGAGCACTTCCTCCAGGGCGAGCGGATGGACGAATACGGTCATGACGCCACCTTCATGGAGGCGCCCGCGCTGTGCGCCGTGCGGCCGGCAGACACGGACCAGGTCCGGTTGCGACTGCCGGCGCGGGGGTCATCACGGCCAACCTCGACCGGGCTGCCAACGAGCACGGCCTCATGTACCCACCCGACCCGGCCAGCATCGAGATGTCGACCATCGGCGGAAACGTAGCCTGCAACTCGGGCGGCATGCGGTGCGTCAAATACGGCGTCACCGCTGACTACGTGATCGGCGCGACCGTGGTTCTGGCCGACGGTCGCGTCCTGCGGCTGGGCGGTAAGCTCCGCAAGCGCGCGTCAGGCTATCGGCTTCTCCAGCTCTTCGTTGGCTCGGAGGGGACCCTCGGCATCATCACCGAGGTAATCGTCAAGCTGGTGCCGTTGCCGCGATTCCGCGCCACGGCCATGGTCGGCTTCGCGACACTCGAACAGGCGGGCTTGGCCGTCGCGCGATCCTTGGCCGCAGGCCACTTTCCGGCCGCGATCGAGATCCTCGACCGCGGCTCGCTCGAGCTGGTGCGCGACAAGCTTCCGCCGGGCTTCGAGCCACACCTCGAAGCGGTGCTGATCGTCGAGCAGGATGGCAACGACGAGGAGTTCGTGCGGCTCGACCTGATGCGAATGGTGGAGGTGCTGGACGGCGCCGACAACCGCATCGCGCAGTCATCGCTCGAGCGGGACAAGCTTTGGGACGCGCGTCGATCCTATGGCAAGGTGCTCATGGCGATGCCGAAAAACTTCTTCGCCGAAGACGTCGCCGTCCCCATCGCCGAAGTACCCGAGATGATTCGCCGCGTACATGAGTTGGCGCGCGAGACTGGACTCCGCATCGTCACCGTAGGCCACGCCGGTGATGGCAATCTACACCCCACGATCCTCTTCACAGACGAGCAGCGGCACCTGGTCAGCCACGCCGCGGCCCAGATCTTCAGGGACGCGCTTTCGCTCGGCGGCTCGGTCTCGGCCGAGCACGGCCTCGGCGCCCTCAAACGGGACTTCGCCGAGCGCGAGCACGGACCGATCGCGATCGAGCTGATGCGGCAGATGAAAGCGGTGCTGGACCCGGACGGCATTCTCAACCCGCACAAGATGTTCCCGGAGCAGCCCGCCGACGACGAGTTTCTGAACGCGATGCCGGGCTGGATTCCAGATCCCGATCGGCGTCCGCGCCGAGCCGAGCTGGGACTGTGACGGCCAGGCTGTCAATCCTCGAGCCCGACGGAAAACTGGTCGCCGGCGCGAAGCCGAGCATGACCGACGCGGTGCTGATCGAGGCCCTGCGCTGGATGCTGATGTCGCGGATCTACGACGAGCGCGCCACGGCGCTGCAGCGGCAAGGCCTCTATGGCGTCTTCTCTCCTGCGTTCGGCCAGGAAGCGTCGGTCGTCGGATCCGCTATGGCTCTGGATCCGGTGCGGGACTGGATCGTGCCGCAATATCGGGAGCTGATGGCCCTGGTACGCCACGGCTACCCATTGGAGCGCCTGGCAGCGATGGGAATGGGACGAGTCACGGAAGCGGCGCGAATCCCCGATGGCGTCAACGTTCTTCCGAATCAGGTCGCGCTTGCTACCCAGCTTCCACATGCGACCGGTCTTGCATGGGGCCTGAAGCTCCAGAGGAAGGACTCGGTTGTGATGACCTACGTCGGTGACGGCGGGTCGTCCGAAGGCGACTTCCACGAAGGGCTCAATCTCGCCGGTGTGCAGCGGGCGCCGGTGGTCTTTTTTCTGTCGAACAACCAGTGGGCAATCTCGACCCCGAGACGCGTGCAATCGGCCACCCCGAGCTTCGCCCTGCGGGCAGCGGGTTATGGGTTCCCCGGCGTCGAGGTCGACGGCAATGACGTATTGGCCGTCTACTCCGCCGCAGGCGAAGCCGTCCAGCGTGCGCGAGCAGGCGAAGGACCGACCTTGATCGAGTCGGTCACTTATCGGATGAGCTTTCACAACACGACTGACAACCCATCGCTGTACGAGGATCCGAAACAGCGGGACGACGCCAGCCGGCGTGATCCAATCGATAGGGTCGTCAGATATCTGACGGGGCGAGGCCTGTGGGACGAAGAGCGCGACAAAGAAACTCGAGCGAGCGTTCGGGCGGAAGTTGACGCGGCGCTCGAGAAGGCAGCCGCGTTCCCGGTCGTCACACCAAACCAGCTCTTCGACCACATCTACGCAGAGTTGCCCGAGCGTCTGCGCCGGCAGCGCGAAGAACTCTCGAGTGATCGGAGCCAAACGTGACCCAGCGCAATGTTCTCGAGGCCATCAACAGCGCGCTCGATGAGGAAATGTCCAGGGATCCGAGGGTCATGGTCCTGGGACTTGATGTTGGAAAGCTGGGAGGCGTCTTCCGCGCCACATCGGGTCTGCTCGAGAAGCATGGCGCTCAGCGTGTGGTCGATACGCCCCTTGCTGAGGCAAGCATCGTCGGCGCTTCATTGGGTCTCGCCATCTCGGGCATGGTGCCGGTCGCGGAGATTCAGTTCCTCGGCTTCACGGCGCAGGCCTTCCATCAGCTCGGCCCTCAGCTGGGGCGTTACCGTGCGCGCTCGCGAGGCCGATACCACTGCCAGGTGACGATTCGGGCCCCGTTTGGCGGGGGAATCCACAGCCCAGAATTCCATTCCGACGCGGTAGAGGCTCAGTTCGTTCAGTCACCAGGAATCAAAGTCGTGATGCCGTCAAATGCATATGACGCGAAGGGCTTGCTGATCGAGGCCATTCGCGACCCTGATCCTGTTCTCTACTGTGAACCGGATCGCCTCTACCGGCTAGGCAGGATGGAAGTGCCGGACGGCGCTTACACCATCCCTTTTGGAAAAGCGGCCATCGTCCGCGAAGGAGATGACATCACCCTCGTAGCCTGGAGCGCTGCAGTCGAATCCTGCTTGCTGGCTGCGGAGCGGTTGGCGGGCGAAGGGATCTCGGCGACAGTCGTCGACCTGAGAACCCTGGTTCCATTCGACGTCGAGACAGTTGTCGGCGCCGTCGCCAAGACCGGCCGCTGCGTCGTGGTGCATGAAGCGCCACTGAGCGCGGGCTTTGGTGCCGAGGTCGCTGCCACGCTGGCGAGCGAGGCGTTTTATGACCTCGACGCGCCGATTGCGCGCGTGACCTCGTGGGACGTGCCCTACCCCGCCGCACCGCTCGAGGGCTGGTACCTTCCGTCCGTCGAGCGAGTGGTTGCAGCCGCTCGGGAAACGGCGCGGGATTGAGTTTGCAACTGTGAGCCGGCAGCCAGGAGGTCGACGTCGTTTGGCCGATCTGTCCGGCACAAGCCCGGATCGGCTGTCGGGCATCTCAGATGGAATCTTCTCGGTGGGCATGACCCTGCTCGTCCTCGGGCTCGTAGTCCCGACCTTGAACGGATTGGCGACCACGGAGGGCCAGCTGTGGGAGGCGGTGCGCAAGCTCGGTCCGAGCGTCCTCGTCTATACGACGAGCTTCATGACACTCGGGATCTTCTGGTTAGGACAGGGCACCCAGCTCGGTCAGCTCGAGCGCAGCAATCGGAACTACGTCTGGATCCACCTTGCCTTTTTGTTCGCGGTGACCATGGTGCCGTTCTCGACGTTGCTGCTGGCTCATTACTACTGGCTCAGGGTCGCCCTGATCGAATACTGGCTCAACATCGTCCTGCTCGGAGCAGCCCTATTTGCGGGTCTCGAGTATGGCCTCCGCGCGCACCTCTTCAGGGAAGAGGGTATCCATGACCTCGAGGTGCTGATGCGCGGACGCATTCTGATCGCACAGTCGCTCTACGCCGGCGCGACTCTGCTGTGCCTGATATTTCCTACATGGGTCAGCATCGCTTTGATTATCCTGGTCCAGATCAACTACGTCCTTGCACCTCGGATCCCAATCCTGGGCCGTTTTTGACCGCACCGATGAATTCCGGGCGCCAAGGGAGTCTGTATTTGCGGAACCTGACTTCCTCTAGTTGAAGGAGCATGACAATGAGCAGCGATCGGACCACGCAAACGAAGGGCACCGGCCAGTACGCCGAGGTCAACGGCATCAACCTCTACTACGAGACTCATGGGAGCGGGCGGCCGATGGTCCTGCTGCATGGCGGTCTCGGGTCGGGCGAGATGTTCGGACCTGTCCTACCTCAACTGGCGGAACGCCATCAGGTCGTTACCGTCGATCTGCAGGGACACGGCCGGACCGCAGACATCGATCGACCTCTCGACGCCGTGCTGATGGCCGGCGACATCGCGGCTCTTATCGACCACCTCAAGCTGGCCAAGCCGGACGTGGTGGGCTACTCGCTTGGCGGTGGGGTCGCGTTCCACACGGCGGCCAAGTACCCGGCCAAGGTGCGCCGGCTTGTCATGGTCTCGGCGAACATACGGCCCGACGCAATCTATCCCGAAATGCGGGCTCAGCAAGGGCAGGTCAATGCGGCGGCCGTCGAGTTCATGAAGGACACGCCCATGTATCAGTTGTACCAGCGAGTCGCGCCACGGCCCGCGAACACGATGGAGTACGAGACAGCGTCGATGGCGATGCCGCCGTGCTCCTCGGGGACCAGCATTCCGAACAGGCCCATCGCCTTCATCTCCTCGACGATCTCGTCCGGATAGCGCCCGGCGAGCTCCATCTCTCGAGCGACAGGTGTGATGCTCCTGCGCGCGAAATCGCGTATCAGGCCGCGAAAGGCGCGCTGCTGTTCCGAGAGCTCGAAGTTCACGTCTTATGGTCCTTCCGTCTGCCCTTTCAAAGATCAGACGCCGAGGATTCGGTGCAGCACCTCGCTGTCCCGGGCTCGCGCCGCCGGAAGCACCTCGACGATGCGCCCCTTCTCAATGAACGCAGCCCGGTCGGCAACGCGCAGGGCCATCTGGTGATTCTGTTCGGCCAGGAGGATTGACACGCCCGTCGACTTCAGCGTCCGGAGCAGCGTCCCGATCGACTGCACCAGCACCGGCGCAAGGCCTTCCGTCGGTTCGTCGAGCAACATCACCCGCGGATTGCTCATGAGCGCGCGCCCGACGGCCAACATTTGACGCTCGCCCCCCGACAGGCCCCCCGCAAGGTTGTTCTTCAAAGGTTCCAGCTTGGGGAACAGCTCCCAGATCCGCTTCTTCGTCCAGCTGCGATCGTTGCCGTTGGCGTGGGAAGCGATCTCGAGATTCTCGTCCACTGTCAAGCTCTGGAAGCAGCGCGCCCCGGAGGGCACGTAAGCGAGGCCCCCTCGCGTCCGCCGATGTGCGGGCCAGCTGCTCATGTCTCGACCTCCGACGCTGACCTTTCCTGAAGCGCCCGGGAGGAGTCCGACGATCCCGCGGATCGTGGTGGTCTTGCCCGCGCCGTTGCGGCCCAAGACCGCCAGCAGCTCGCCATCTTCGACTTCCAGGCTGAAGTCGAAAACGACGTGGCTCTTGCCGTAACGCACGTTCAAGCCCTCGACTTTGAGCACAGTTAAGCGCCGAGCTCCTCTTGCTCCAGCTCCCCCAGGTACACCTTCTGTACATCAGGATTGCGCCGGATCTGTTCGGGCGTGCCCGCGGTCAGCACGCGGCCCTGGTACATCACCGTGACAGTGCGAGCAGTGCTGAACACGACCGACATGTCGTGCTCGCAGAACAGCAGCGTCAGGTGCCGCTCAGTGGCCAGCCGCCGAACCAGCTCCATCGCTTTGTCCGTCTCATACGCGGACATCCCCGCCGTCGGCTCATCCAGCAAGACAAGCTTCGACCCGAGCGCGAGGGAGATCGCGATCTCGATGGCGCGCTGGTCGCCATGGCTCAGCTGTCCGGCGGGCAGTTCCGTCAACGTCCCGAGGCCCACGGCCTCAGCAAGCTCCTGTGCTTCTGCCGAGAACTTGCGATTGGCAATCCCGAAGGGTCGCACCGTGTAGCCGCGGTGGGCGAGCATGGCGTATTGCAGGTTCTGACGCACGGTCAGCTTCGGGAATATCGTCGTGATCTGGAAAGCGCGGCCGATGCCGGTCCGGGCGATCAAGTGCGGCGGCTTCCCGGTGATGTCGCGGCCGTCGAATATCACCTTGCCAGAGCTGGGCTTCAACTGACCGGTGATGAGATTGAAAAGAGTGGACTTGCCGGCGCCGTTCGGACCGATGATGGCGTGCCGGTCGCCCTGCTTCACCTCGAGGCTCACATCCTCGACCGCACGCAAGCCGCCGAAGCTCCGGCTCAGGTGATCAATCTTGAGCAGGGTTTGTCCCGAGTGAACCTCTTCGGCCTGGATCGCATCACTGGCGAGCGCCTTGCGGACATCGAACATCCGAATCGCCTCGCCCGCGCTTTCCTCCGGCAGTGCTTCCGCCTGCTCGCCACGACGGAAACGCTCGCGGAGGCGGAGGAACACCGAGGGCACGTCGGAGATGCCACCAGGTACGGCCAGGACCACCGCCAGGACGATGGCGCCGAGGATGATGTCGAACTGGTACGGGAACTGCTTCGAGATCGAGTTGTCCAGTACCACGTAGATGAAAGCGCCGATGGCCGGCCCGAGGAACGTGGTGGTGCCGCCCAGCAAGGAGACCACGACCGGCTGCGCGTTCGCCGTCCAGTAGAGCATCTCCGGGTAGGCCTGTTGCTGATAGAAGATGAAGAGGCCCCCCGCCACCCCGGCGAACGTGGCGGCGATGGTGTAAACGGCCAGCTCATACGTCCTCACATTGATGCCGATCGACGCTGCGCGCTGCCTGTTTTCGCGGATCGACAGCAGAGCAGCGCCGAACGGCGAACGAACCAGGATGAACATCAGCAACAGACAAATGGCAACCACTGCCGCGGTGAAGTAGTAGAGCGTGGTGTAGTCGTTCAACTGGTCTGGCAGGGAAATCGAGATGCCATTGTCGCCGCCGGTGAAGTCGTACCACTGGAAAACAATCGAGAAGAGCAGCTGCGAGATCGCGAGCGTGAGGAGTGAGAAATAAAGTCGCACCGCACGTTGCGCGACGAGGCCGGTGATCAGGCCGACGGCAGCTGCGGCAAAGGGCGCCGCGGCAAGACCCACCAGGATGGGAAGGTGATAGTTCTTGAACATCACGGCCACCGTGTACGCGCCGACGCCATAGTAGGCGGCGTGCGCGAAAGAGACCATGCCCGTGTAACCAAGCATCAGGTTGTACGAGACCGCCCACAACGCGAGCACCAGCGCCGAGGTGCCGAGAAAGATCTGGAACCTGGAGCTGGCGTCCGGGTTGAGGTTCTCGTTGAGGCCGGCCAGGGGCGGGATCAGGGCCGCAAAGAGAAGGAGGGCTAGTACGACGCCCCAACGGGCGCGGGCGGCAGGGCTGCGGGGCAACAGCCGGGTCAACTCTCGGGTAGACCGAACAGGCCGCGAGGCCGAACGATCAGCACCGCGGTCATGATGATGAAGACGAACGCAAGCGCGAACGGGTTAGTTTTGGGAATGACCAACCCGAACGAGATCACCATCCCCACGATCAGCGCCCCGACCCCGGAGCCGATGATGCTGCCCAGACCACCGATCACGCTGATCGCGAAGGCCAGCACAAGAACGTCGGTATCGATGCTGGAGCTGATCGCCTGGCTTGGCGCAACGATCGACCCTCCGAGGCCGGCCAGACCCGCGCCGATCACGAAGACGGTGGTGTAGAGCCGGGTGACATTGACCCCCGTGGCATTCAAAAGGTCCGGATCCGCCACCGCGGCTCGGATGTTCCGGCCGAGATTCGTCCGATAGAGCATCGTCCACACGCCGGCTGCGATCACGATCGCGGCGGCGATCATGAAAAGCGAATAGCTCGCGTAGCTGTAACCGCCCAGGTCGATGTGACCCGGGATCGGCGAGACAACCGTTCGATAATTGGCGCCGAAGACGATCCGCACGCCGCCCGCGACTACCAGGCTCACCGCGTAGGTCCCCAGCAGCTGGATGAGGTGCTCCCTTCCGTAGACGCGCCTGAGGACGAAAACTTCGACGATTCCGCCGATCGCGCCGGTTACCGCCACGGCCACCAGGAGGCCGGCCCAGAAGCCGAGTTCGGCGCCGATCTGGTTGGCGATGACGACGGTTACGAAAGCGGCGATCATATAGAACGAGCCGTGCGCCATGTTGATGACGCGCAAAGCTCCGAACACCAGGGACAGCCCCGCCGCCACGATGAACAGGTAGGCCGCATTGGCCAGCCCGCCCACCGCAAAGAGTAGGAGCTGCCCCGGCGTCATTTAGTTAGGTGTTGCTCGAGTTCTCGCTAGCTTGCCTTCCACGACGGACACAGCGCGAAGTTCGCCGTATTGGGTTGGCCTGCCTTCGCGTCGCACTGGTCGCCCTTGATCTCGTTGACCATCTGCAGCGGCATCATGAGGTCGTCACCTTTCAGGTTCACCGAGTCCTTGAGCACGGGGAACGGGTACGTGCTGGAGGATGCCGTGGTGCCGACCGTTTCGCCGACGTTGGCCTGCAACTCGTCGGGCCGGATGGTGATCTTGTAGCCGCGCAAGCTGTCGAATGTGTGGCCGGAGATCTGCTTGACCACCTGGTCGGCGTCGAAGCTCTTCGCCCCATTGGCAGCCTGGGCCCAGAGCGTGAACGCGTCGTAGTCCATGACCGCCCAGTCGGACGGATATTCGCCGTTGTACTTGGCTCGGTAGCGAGTGATGAAGTCGGTCAGGCGCGGGTTGTTGTTTTGCAGCGCGAAGAACGGTGCGCGCATGTAAGCGTGCATGCCCAGCGGGTACTGGGAACCAAGGGTGTTGAGCTCGTCGACCGAGACGAGGGTCGTCATCGGATACTTGACGAAGAACTGCGGGTCAACGGCCAGCGCCTGCTTCACGAAATTGATCTGGTCAGCGGCGAAGATATTCGAGTAGACAAGGTCGGGCTTGTCTGCCTGGATGGCATTGATCGTTGAATCCCACCGCGGGTTGGTGGGAAACGGCACGTACCAGGTGCTGGGGTCGTTCACTATCTGCACGCTGGGGTTGGCCTTCTTCAACGCAGCCACGAAGGCATTGGTCTCTGAGATCCCAAAGAGGTACTTCGGCGAGACGATGAAGATCTTGTTGACGTTGAGGGTGGCCGCAAGGCGGCCCGCAGCAGTGCCCTCCATGTAGGTGTTGGGGACGATCGACACCCAGTAAGGATTGACGACGTCAGACTCCATGGTCAGCTGCCAGCTGTTGCAGGTGGCGTCGATAGTGATGATCTTGTTCTGCTTCGCGATCGGGCTCTCTGCAAGACATTGCGCGGAGGTGACAGATCCCATCAAGGCCACGACGTTGTCCTGCAGGATCATGGACTTGGTATTGGTCACAGCCTGAGGGACCGTGGTGCCATCGTCCTGGATATCCATCTCGATCTTGTAGCCGTTGACTCCGCCCTTGGCATTGATGTCGTCCGCGGCCAGGTTGAGAGCCTGGCTGACGGCGTGACCATAGAGCGCCGACTGGCCGGTCAGAGGAGCTGAATACCCGACCTTTTTCGTGCCCTTGAAGGTCACGGCCTGGTTGCCCGAAGGCTGGCTGCCACAGGCGGCGACGATCATAGTCGCGGCCATGACCAGGCCCAGCCAGAAACGTGGCCTGACGATGCGTGGTACCAAGTTCACACCTCCACTCCTGGTTGGTGGCACCCCATCTCAAAACCGCACTCTGCCGGTGCCCCGGCTGACGACGATATGGTAGTTCGCCGTGGGCGAGGTTGCTAACCGCAGCTTCGCTGCCCCGCCCGCGGCTTGGTCCTGACTAAGCTGAGCTGGCATGAAGTTCGCCGAGCTCGCAGCGAACCTCGACCTCATGGAGGCCACGAGCAAGCGGAACGAGCTCGTTCGCATCCTGTCCGACGTTTACGGCGCCAGTACCGTGGACGAGCTCGAGCCGATCACATATCTCATCCAGGGAAGACTCACGCCTTTCTTTGAGCCGGTGGAGATCGGTCTCGGCGAAAAGCTGCTGATCACCGCCATCGGCGCCGCTTACGGGACGCCTAAAGAGGAGGTGACCAAGCTGAACCGTCAGACCGGCGACCTCGGCGTCACCGCGCAGCGCCTTGCGCCGGTTTCGAAGCGCAAATCGCCTTCCGTCGTTGACGTGCACAAGCGGCTGTCCCAGATCGCTGCCGCATCAGGCGACGGCAGCCAGCAACAGAAACTCGACGGCTTCACCGGCCTGCTCAGCGACCTTGATCCCATTTCGGCCAAACACTTGGTCCGAATCACCCTCGGCAAGATGCGCCTGGGAATCGGCGACCCGACCGTGCTCGACGCGCTGTCGTTCGCAAAGAAAGGAGACCGTTCCCTGCGACCGGTCCTGGAAGGCGCCTACAACCGGACCTCCGACCTGGGCCTCATCGCGCGAACGCTCTGGAAATCCGGTGAGGCGGGTCTCGAGGCTCTGAAGGTCAGGGTCGGCCACCCGCTTCGCCCACAGCTGGCGGAACGGCTTCCCAACCCGGAGGCGGTGATCACGAAGCTGCATACGGTGGGCGTGCAGCCGAAGTACGACGGGCTCCGCGTTCAGATCCACAAAGACGGGGACCACGTGAGCATCTTCTCGAGAAACCTGGAGTCGATGACGGAGATGTTCCCGGAGCTTGTCGCCGCCGCCTCCAAGCTCAAGGTCAAAAACGTCATCCTTGACGGCGAGGCGATCGCCTACAACCCGGAGTCCGAGGAGTACGTCCCCTTCCAGGAGACGACGGCGCGCAGGCGCAAAGACGACATCGAGGCGTTTGCCGCCCGAGCGCCCATGCGAGCGTTCGTTTTCGACGTCATGTTCCGCGACGGATCCGACCTGACGCCGCTGCCTTACGAACGGCGCTTCGAGATCGTTCAGGAGCTGCTCAAAAAGTCCGACACGCTCGTGGTTGCGCCGCTGATGAAGACCGACTCGACGGAGGTGCTCACCCGAGAGCTGCTCGACAACATCAGCCGGGGCCTGGAGGGAGTGGTCGCCAAGCGACTCGATTCGCCCTACCAGGCGGGCGCGCGCAACTTCAACTGGGTCAAGCTGAAACGGAATACCAGCGGCCAGCTCACTGACACCATCGACGTGGTCCTGCTCGGCTATTACCGCGGCAAGGGCAAGCGGGCGGAGTTCGGCACTGGCGCTCTGCTCGCAGGCGTGTACGACACCGACAAGGACGAGTTCGTGACCATCAGCAAGCTCGGCACCGGCCTTTCCGACCAGGGCTGGCGCGACATCCATAAAAGGATGGCCAGCCTCGAAGTCGCGGAAAAGCCGGCGCGGGTGAGCTCGAACTTCGTCCCGGACGTTTGGCTGGAGCCGGAGATCGTCGTCGAGGTGCTGGCCGACGAGATCACGCCGAGCCCGCGTCACACGGCAGGCATGACCGAGGACCAGCCTGGGTTCGCCCTGCGGTTCCCTCGGATCGTGTCGTTACGCACCGCTGATAAGAAGCCCGGGGACGCCACCAGCGTCCGTGAGATCCGGGAGATGTTCAAGCAACAGAGGCAGCCGGGCCGCGGTCGATCCGGCTGAACCGCCGAAGAACAAGGGGAAGACGAAGGGAGCGGTCGCCCGCTCCCTTCTTTCGGCGTTCAGCTACTTGCTCAGCAAACCTGTGCGACCACGGTGCCGGTGCCCGCTTGCCCAGGATCGGATGCGTAACCAGGATCCGTCTTGACCACGACGATGTGGACGGTGCTGCCGGAAATTTCCGAACCCGACATGCTGGTCGAGCTGGTGACGATCACCGCCATGTAAGTAGGCAGAGGACCGTTCGGAGGTGGCGTGCTGTTGCCAGGATCGGTGCTCCAGCCAATGCCACACGTTGGCGCGCTCGGGTTCTCGGCGAAACCCTTGAAACTCGCTGGCGCGGCCCCACCGCTCAAGGAGTTCGTTTTTGCCCACTGGGCGCCCCAGAAGATGACTGCCGTCCCGGTCGCACTGTTCCGATCGCCGATCACGAAAGCTCCGCCGCCCGGTGCGAAGGCGAACGCGAGCGTCGAACATGATGTTGTCGCCTTTGCCCCGCCGGCGTCGGTGATGGTCGTTGTGATAGTGAAGGGGCCCGGCGAAGCGTATGTGTGCGAGCCGCTAACCGTGTACGGCCCACCATTGGGACCACTGACCACACCATTCGAGCTGGAGCCGTCACCCCACTCGATCGTGGCGGTGAAGTCCAGGAGGGTGCCGCCAGGGCTGGCGGCGTCTTTGAACGTGGCCGTTGGACCGTTGTAAGACTGGAGCGAGGTGGCCGCGCATGCAGGCGAAGCGGTCAGCGCGGCGTCCGCAACCTTGGCTGTTGCGGTGGATGATATTGTGCTGCCACCGTCGTCTTGAACCGTCACGGTCACTGTGTTGGAGCCTTCCTCGGCGTAGGTGTGGCTGCCCGCGACGGTGAACGAACCGCCTGTCGGGCCGCTGACAGTTCCGGCCGAGGTGGTGCCGTCGCCCCATGTGATCGTCGCCGTGAAGTCTGCGGTCGTTGAGCCAGGGTTGCCATCGGTGAAGGTGAAGGATGCGTGCGCCGCACCTGAGCTCTCTATTCCGCCAATCAGACTGAGTGCGCCGGCGGTCAAGGATGCATCGGTGACATTGGCCGTCGAGTTCGCTGCGGCAGTGTTACTTGGCGTGTCGGTGTCCGTGATCTTGACCACCGCCGAGTCGGTCCCCTCATCGGCGTAGGTGTGTTTACCGCTGACCGTAAAAGGGCCGCCGATGGGGCCGCTGATAGTTCCGCTGGTTGTAGTGCCATCGCCCCAATCGATGGTGGCGGAGTATTCGACTGCAGTGGAGCTGGGGTCAGGATCAGTGAACGTCGCCACCGTTCCGCTGAACTCCTGGCCCTCGGTGGCGCTGAAAGTTGTTCCCTGCCCTGTGATTTGCTGCTCTGCTGCGGCCACCCAAGTTTTGGACGCGGTGGCGCAATGCAGCGTGTTGGTGGAGTCAGTGAAGCAGGCCCTGATCGTGTCTGTGCCGCCCGTGCCGTTGCTGGCATAGGTGAAGGAGACCTTCCCGCTTGCGTCGGTCTTGCACGTCGCGTTGGCCGTACAACTGCCGCTGGCTCCTGCATTCGGGCCGGCTGTGATCGTGAAGGACACGGTCGTACCCACCACCGGGTTCCCGTTGTTGTCCTGAACAGTTGCAGTCACAGTGTGGTTCGCGCCCACGACGGCGTCGTTGGTGGCGGAGGGTGGACTCAAGACGATTCCTGCTCCCACAATCGCGGACACCGACTTCAGGAAGAAGCCCGCGAACAGGATGTTGTCGTCGCCAGAGGGGTTATGTGTGAAGACGGTCGTGCTCGTGTCGCCCTGGTTGACGAACGGCACCAGGTTATAGAGCTCGTCATCTTGGCGCGGCCCGCCGCACTGGAACGTGGGGTTGGGATTGGTGTCACTATCCCCGATACCGCCGACTGTCATCAGCGCACCATTCGCTGACTGGCCATCGTCTTGACCGCCGGCCGAGCTCGACATCCTCGTCCCGTTGACGTCGATGGTGCTGAACTGAATGCTGCATTGGGGCGCTGGTGTCTGGAATCCAAAAGAAATGCCAAGCGACATGTCGAGGACCAGGTTTGGATTGGTCTTGTCGATCGGAGACGCGTACAGCACCTTGAAGCTGTCCCCAGAGGGATTCTGGGCGCCGAACATCAAGACGATGGTGTTGTCGGCGGTCTGAGCCGGATCGTCCCAGATGACCGCAAGACCCTCACCGTCCATCTGCAACGTGCTCTGCTCGAGGACGTGGAACGAAGTAATGCCCACCGGAGCTGCGTCCAGAGTGGGCTTTACGATCGAGGTGACGTTGGCCCAACCGTTGCTGGACCCGATGTCGCTCGGGATCACGCTATCCCACATCACTACCTGTCCGCCGAGCGTCACATCGCCGTTGACAACCGTGTGGCGACTAAAGCCGGTCGACGCGGCGAACAGATAGGCTGACCTGACGGTAGCGCCCGCGGAAGGCTTCTGCGCGCGGATGTCCCCGCCGGCGGGGTCGTTGGTGCCTAGCCCGTCGGTGGACAGGTAGATCTTGCCGTTTTCGGTGACTTTGACCGAGAGGGGATCGTTGTTGGTCGCTACGCCCCCGGCTGGAATTGTGCCGGGGTCGTCCGCCGCAGCGACCAGTGAGACCGAGACTCCGGAGGCCGCGAGTGCGAGGACCCCGGCCATGGTACCCAGAAGGATCTTGCGCAATCCGCGCGAAGAGATATGCATTATCAGACCTCCCAACTCCTTTCCAAGGGCCTGCTAGATCGATGCTCGTAGATTCGCAGCAGCCCCGACAGACCCGGTTGTCTATCACCTCCTATGGGCACGCGCCTCGGCCTGACAACAGGTCTAGCGTTTAGGTCGGATTCCCAGGTGTAGGCTACCCCGAAATTTGGAATCCTGGGGGCCCAAAATCGACGCGCTGTCTATTAGCTACGGCAGAGGATCGCCACCACAGTCCCGGTCCCCGGATGGCCAGGATCATTGAGGTAGCCGGGGTCGGTGTTGACGACCACGATTTCGGTAACGGTCCCGGACATTACGGATCCCGACTGCGAAACCGAGCCCACCACCACGACCGCCATGAACGACGGCACCGTGATGGGCGGTCCTGAGCTGTTTCCAGGATCCGAAGACCATGTCGATCCGCAGGTCGCCGGCGTCGTGCTGAGAGTGTCAGCGAACCCCTTGAAGCTGGTCGGTGCCGGTGCGCCGCTAAACAAATTGTTGTCGGCCCACTGGGCACCCCAGAAATTTGCCGGTGCTCCAAGAGTCGCGCTCTTGTCCCCGATGACGAATGCTCCGGTTGCCAGCGT
>VBFD01000143.1:0-8194 GCA_005883585.1 Chloroflexota bacterium | reverse complement strand
CTGCTGCATCGGGCTGAGCCGCGCCAGGTTCGCGGCCGCATGGGCGAGGCGGTCCGTACGCGCCCGGACCAACGCCGGCAGCACCTGCAGCAGCCGCGCCCTCTTCACATTCAGCTTTTCCGTTTCACGCATCACTCGTTGATTCGTTTCGCGATCCAGGCGCCGCTCGCGCTCGCTAAGCAAGGCGATCAGGTCTGCCTTCTTCGGCACGACCCGCGAGCCGGCCTCCGTGGGCGTACGCGCCTCGACATCCGCGACCATGTCGGCGACCGTGCGATCTGAGGTATGCCCGAGCGCGGTCACCACGGGCAGCCTGGAGCCAAGGATCGCGCGCGCGATAACTTCGGTGTTGAACGCATAGAGCTCCTCGAAGCTGCCGCCGCCCCGCGCGACGACTATCACCTCGGCCAGCCCTTCCTCGTTGCATCGCCGCAGCGCGCGAGACACGCTCATCGGCGCGGCCGCCCCCTGCACCTGCACCGGGTACACGACGACGCCCATGTTCGGGTAGCGCTCCCAGATGGTCTCCTGAAGATCGTGGATGACGGCCCCGGTCGGCGAGGTGATCAAGGCGACCGCTTGCGGCAGGAATGGCAGCCGCCGCTTGCGCGTCGAGGCGAACGCACCCTCCACCTCGAGCCGCCGCTTCAGCTCCTCCAGGCGCGCCCGCAGCTTGCCGACGTCGTCGAACTCCACCTGGTCGGTGATGAAGCTCAGGCGCCCGGTCTTGCCGAAGAAGTCCACTCGGCCGCGGAAGATGAAGACCTGGCCGTCCTCGGGCAGCGTGGTGACGCGGCGCGCGTCGTCCGCGAACAGGACCGCGTCGAGCCGGCTCACTCCATCTCGAATCGTGAAGTTGTAGTGGCCGCCGGCACCCTGCTTCATTCCGCTCACCTCGCCCTTCACGAGTAGAGCCGTGAGCGGGCGCAGCTCGCGCCGGATCTCGTTGGCGAGCTCGGTGACGGTGTACGGGCGCTGCGCTTCTTCGGGCCGGATCATCGTGGCTAGAGCTTACGGATCAGACGGATCGCCCGAAAATCATCCCCCGATCTGGGACATGTTCTTGGCGGGCTTGATGAACCCGGGCTGGTTGATCAGGTGCCCCTCTTCCTTGCGCCACACCGCGGTTTCGATCACGCGCTCCAGGTGTTCGTCCGAGACGCCGGAGCGAATGAGCTCGCGCAGCGGCGTCTCCTGCAGCGAGAACAAACAGGTGCGTAGGCCGCCCTCGGCGGTGAGGCGGATGCGGTTGCAGGTCGTGCAGAAGGCCTGGCTCACCGAAGAGATGAAGCCGACGCCACCGGGCGCTCCATCGGCGAACTTGAAGCGGGTGGCCGGTCCCGGCCGCGGATCATTGACCGGCTGCAGAGGAAACAGGTCCTCGATCTGCTCCTGGATTCGCCTGCTGGGAACCACCTGGTCGACGGTCCAGATGTTGTCGCCGTCCAGCGGCATGAACTCGATGAAACGCACCTCGTAGCCCTCGTCGCGGGCGAGTCGCGCGAAGTCGACGACCTCGTCGTCGTTCTGTCCCTTCATGACCACCATGTTCAGCTTGATCGGCCACAACCCGGCCTCGCGTGAGGCCTGGATGCCGTCCATGACGCGAGTGAACGCGTCGCTGCGCGCGATCTCGTGGAAGCGGTCCATGTGCAGCGTGTCGAGCGAGATGTTGATGCGCTTGAGGCCGGCGTCTTTGAGCAGCTGCGCCTTCTCGCGCAGGAGGACGCCGTTGGTCGTCATCGTGATGTCGAGCGTGGGGTCGATGTCGTTGATCATCCCGACCAGTTCTTCGACCTTGACGCGGACCAGCGGCTCGCCGCCGGTGATGCGGATCGTGCGCACGCCGTAGTTCTCGACAAAGAGGCGCGCGAGGCGGGCGATCTCCTCGAAGCGGAGCAGGTCTTCTCGCTTCAGCCACTTGAGGCCTTCCGCCGGCATGCAGTAGATGCAGCGGAAGTTGCACCGGTCGGTGATCGAGATCCGGAGGTCGTCGGCAACCCGGCCGTAGGAGTCCCGCAGCCTGCCGCTCCCCATATGGCCGATCATAGTCGGGATGGGCTACGAGTTCATAACGGTCGACGTCGAGCCCCCAATCGCCACCATCACGCTCAACCGGCCGAAGGTCCTGAACGCCCTCAGCCCCGAGCTCGTCGGCGAGGTCAATCAGGCTCTGCGCGAGCTCGACGCTGACGAGCGCGTGCGAGCCGTCGTCCTCACCGGCGGGGCCAAGGTTTTTGCGGCCGGCGCGGACATCGGCGATATGGCCGAGCGCACCGCGGTGGAGCAGCTGAGTCGCGACCAGACCGGACGCTGGGCCGGCATCGCCGCTTTCACCAAGCCCCTCATCGGCGCCGTCAACGGCTACGCGTTGGGTGGCGGGTGCGAGCTCGCGTTGATGTGCGACATGATCATCGCCGGCGATTCCGCCCGATTCGGGCAGCCCGAGATCAACCTGGGGATCATTCCCGGCGCCGGTGGCACGCAGCGATGGCCGCGAACCGCGGGCAAGTACGCCGCCATGGAGGCCGTGCTGACCGGAACCGCGATCACAGCGGCGCGGGCCAAGGAGCTCGGCATCGCCAACAAGGTCGTGCCGGCAGAGATGACGATCGAGGTCGCCAAGCGCATCGCGCGCCAGCTCGCCGAGAAAGCTCCGCTGGCGCTGCGGATGGCCAAGGAGGCCGTGCTCAACGCATTCGACTCGCCGCTCGCGGAGGGTCTCGCCGCTGAGCGCAAGAGCTTTTACTTCCTGTTTTCGACAGAGGACCAGAAGGAAGGGATGCGCGCATTTCTCGAGAAGCGGAAAGCAGTCTTCAAAGGAAGGTAAGCAGATGGCCACTGGCGTCGAAGAGCACGTCATCGTCCACGTCCACGACGGGGTGGGGTTGATCCGGCTCAACCGGCCCGAGAGGATGAACGCCATCGGCGCGCTCACTCGCAAGCAGCTGGGCGAGGCCATCAAGCAAGCGGAGCGTGACGACGCTGTGCGTGTGGTTGTGCTCACCGGAACAGGCCGCGCGTTCTGCTCGGGCGCCGACGTCACCGAGATGGTGACTGAAGGCGGCGGCGGGATGCGTACGCCGGAGGACGTGGGCAATGTCCTCCGCAACGAGTACATGCCGATGCTCACGCGCCTGCGCACCATGCCCAAACCCGTGATCGCCGCCATGAACGGACCCGCGGCCGGAATCGGCGCCAGCTACGCGCTCGCGTGCGACATCCGCATCGCGACGCCCGAGGCGTACCTACTCGAGGCGTTCGTGAACATCGGGCTTGCGCCCGACGGCGGCGTCAGCTGGCTGCTTCCCCGCATGGCCGGCACGGGCGTCGCCTACGAGATGTTCTTTACGGGCCAGCCACTGTCAGCAATCGACGCTCATCGGCTCGGCCTCATCAACCGCGTGGTGCCGGCAGATCAGCTCGAGGCGGAGGTACGCGAGCTCGCCAACCATCTCGTCACGCAGCCGCGACAGGCCATGGCCGCCGCCAAGCGGGCGGTCAACCACGCGCTGGAATCGACTTACGAAGAGGCGCTGGAATTCGAGTCGTATCTGCAGGAAGTGCAGGCGTGGAGCCCCGAATTCGCCGAGGGCGTGCAGAAGTTCCTCGCGAGGCGATCCCAGAAATAGTGGGCGAGCTGCGGCAGGCCGTCATCGTCGCGACCGCCCGGACGCCGATGGGCAGGTACGGCGGCCAGCTGAAGGACGTGCGCCCGGATGATCTGGCCGCGGTCGTGCTGAAAGAGGCATGCGAACGCGCGCATGTCAAACCGGCCGAGGTCGAGGACGTCATCATTGGCTGCGCCAACGGCGCGGGCGAAGACAACCGCAACGTCGCGCGCATGGCGCTGCTGCTGGCGGGATTCCCGGTCGAAGTGCCGGGCCAGACCGTCAATCGCCTGTGCGGATCGGGCATGCAGGCGGCGATCGCGGCTGCGCGCGAGATCCAGACCGGATCGGCCGACATCGTGATCGCCGGCGGGGTGGAAAGCATGACCCGCGCGCCGTGGGTGATGCCCAAGCCGGACGGAGCGTTTCCGCGAGGACCTCAAACCGCCTACGACACCGCGCTCGGCTGGCGGCTCGTCAACCCGAAGATGGCCGAGTTGTACGGAACGCTGCAGATGGGGGAGACCGCCGAGCGCGTCGCCCAGAAGTACGAGGTTTCGCGCGAGGACCAGGACGCATTCGCTTTACGCAGCCACCAGCGGGCCATCGCCGCGCAGAGCTCTGGCCGATTGGCGGAAGAGATCGTCCCAGTGATTGTGCCCCAGCGCAAGGGTGAGCCGGTGCGGATCACGGATGACGAAGGCCCACGAGCCGACACGACGCTCGAGGCCCTGGCTCGGCTGAAGCCGGCGTTCGCAGAAAACGGCTCCGTAACCGCCGGCAACTCCTCACCGCTCAACGACGGCGCTACGGCGCTGGTGTTGATGTCAGAGAGCAAAGCGCGCGAACGCAAACTGCAGCCGCTGGCACGATTCGTCGCGGCGGCGCCCGCCGGCGTCCATCCCGACTACATGGGCATCGGACCCGTGCCTTCGTCTATGAAGGCGCTGGACAAAGCTGCAACTGCTCGACGGCGGCGCCCTCTCCGTCCATTAGCGAATCGGCATGAAGCGGGCAAGTTAGTCAGCCGCTAAATGCCGGACGGGTGACTGTGAAAACCGCTCGTCTGCTGCTGCCCGTGTAAATTAGCTTGCCTTGATGGGAGAGCGCGATCCCGCCGCCGTACGCACGATGTTCGATCGCATCGCGCGGCGATACGACCTGGTCAACACAGTCCTGTCGGCGGGAACCGATGGCGGTTGGCGGCGCAAGGCCGCGCGGCTGACACAGCTGAAAGCCGGAGGTACCGCGCTAGACGTGGCTTGCGGCTCGGGCAAGCTCACGGCGCTGCTCGCTCGAATCGCGGGCCCGGCGGGACGTGTGGTCGGCCTCGACTTCAGCCCGAAGATGCTGGACGTCGCGCGGGCCGAGCATCCCGGAGTCGAGTTCCTCGAAGGAGACGCGCTGAACCTTCCTTTCGAGGATGGCGGTTTTGACACGAGCACCATCGCCTTCGGCCTGCGCAACCTCGCCGATCCGGTCCGCGGCCTGCGCGAGATGCTTCGGGTCGTCAAGCCGCAGGGGCGTGCGGTGGTGCTGGAATTCGCGCGGCCTCCGAAGGGACCGATCGGCACTGCTTATCGGGTCTACCTGAAGACTTTGCTGCCGGCCATCGGCGGCGTGGTTTCCGGCCAGCCGTCCGCATATCGATATCTCAGCGACACGATCGACTCATACCGCTCGGCGGATGAGCTGCGAGCACTCGCCGAGGTAGCCGGTTGGAAGGACGTCCGCTACGTCGGAATGGCGGCGGGGACCGTCGGCGTCCTGTCAGGCGGTTCGGTCGACGGCCGAGCGGGCTAGGCTCACGAGCGTCGGCCGCAGGCCGTCGAGCTCGATCGACTCGATCTCTCGCAGCGCCTCGTCGACCAGGCCGCGCGCCTCGTCCCCGACTCGCCGCAGCGCATCGCTCGACGCGACGAGCTCGGCGACCCGGCCCACCTCTTTGTCTCCAAGCGAGCCCGCGAGCAGGCGCCGCACTTCCGGTCCGACCGAGCGGTCCTCCGCGGCGTAGATGAGCGGCAGCGAAAGGACGCGCTGCCGGATGTCGAGGCCCACGGGTTTGCCGGAGTTCGGGCTGAAGTCCACCATGTCGTCGGCCATCTGGAACGCGACCCCGAGCCGGTCGCCATAACGCTTCAGCGCCCCGACGACCTCGGGGGGCGCATTGGAAAGCAACGCGCCAGACGCGCACGCGGCAGCGAAGAGCGCAGCGGTCTTGCCGCGTACGACACGCAAGTAAGAGTCGTGGTCGCCGGGGAACGCTCCGCGCAACGCCACGTCGTCCATCTGCGACGCGCAGATGGCCTCCAGGGCTTCGGCCATGGTCGTCGTCACACCGCTGTTGCCGATCTCGGCGATCAAACGCGTCGCCTTGGCGAAGTAGTAATCACCAACAGCGATGGCGCGCTCCGCTCCCTCGGCAGCCGCAACCGTGGGCCGTCCGCGCCGGTGTGTGGACTCGTCGACGTAGTCGTCGTGAATCAAGGTCGCGTTGTGCAGCAGCTCGACCGCCGCGGCGAGAGATGTCGCTTGCAGCGGATCGCGCCGCGGGCCGATCTGTGACGTCAGCTGGACCAGCTTCGGGCGGAGCCGTTTGCCTCCCGCCTCCATCAAGCGCCGCATCGGCAGCGCAACTGGGTCCGGGTCGACCATCAGCTGCCGGGCGAGCTCGAGCTCGACGAGGCGTGCTTCGCGGCTCCCATCGCGCTCGTCAACCGACGCCTTCTCAAAGAAATCACCATCCATCTGCATCGCCAGCTCACGATGGCGCGGACCGTCCAGCTCGACGGCGAAGACCGACTGCCAGCGGCCGAGAACGAGCTTGCCTTCCTCGACCAGCAGCGTCGCAAACCCCGTAAGCAAGAGCTGGCGGCAGTGCGCGTGGCCGTTCACCGGCTCGTCGATCGCAATTTCGTAGCGCCTCGCGAAGTCGTCGTGCTCGTATCCGGCGTCGCCAGGCGCAAGGCGCTCCAGCAGATGCTGGAAGTCGCGGAGCAGCAGAGGCTCGTTCTCGTTGATGGCGAGGCCGAGGGTCGTGTGCAGGGACTGCAGGTGGACCCGCCCGTTGCGCAGGCCCGACTTCTGGACCTCGTCGCGGATGCGGCGGGTGAGATCGACGAACTCGGTGGCGCGCGACGTTTTGAAACGCAGCCGCCCGGAGATCATGCGACGGCCGAGAAAGCGTGCACGAGGAGCTCGCGCACCGGCCGTCCGGGGTGTCCGGCCGCAGCGGCCGCGGAGAGTCCCTCGATGGCCTGCGCGAAAGCGACCTGGACCGCCTGGGTGGCGGTGTCGGCGAGCAAGCGGGAAGCGCGCGCGAGGCAGAGGTCGCCCATCAGGAGGGTGGGCGGCGGAGCGGCGCGGCCGCCCAGACCCTGCAGCCTGATCCCGACCTCGATCAGGGCTGCCGCCAGGGCGAGCTTTGGCTGCGCTTCGGGCTTGTGGTCGACCACGGCGTCGAGGTAGGCATGGTATGTGTCGGAAAGACCGTCCGCCCACAGGCCTTCGAGCCGTTCCAGCTCGCGATCGAGGATTTCAACGGTCATACGGGTTCGACCAGGGTCGCTGCCAGCTGGTTGAATGCCGAAAGCGCGCGAAGGCAGGATTCATCGTCGCGGGTCACGACGTAGTAAAGGCCGAATCCGAGCACGGTATTCAGCACCAGCGGCACCAAAACCTCGCGTGGGACTGTGAGCCTGACGCGGCCGTCGGCCTCGAGCCGGTCGAGCTGCTCCTGGATGACCTCGCGGTACCGCGTGAACAGCTCCGGGAGGTATGCGCGCAGACGCTCGGTCCGAGGCGCCTGCACGAGGAGGTCGAAGGCAGCGAGCTGGATGTCACCGAGGCGGCGCAGCGAATCCCACATCGACTCCACGCCCACTTCCAGGACCTCGAGAGGGTTGGTGAGCTGGTTCAGCGCAGCTCGCAGCTCTTCGACCGAGTGGGCAGTCAGGTAGCGCCAGGCTTCGACCAGCAGCTCCGACTTGGTCGGAAACCAGTACTGGAGGTTGCCGATGGCGACGCCGGCTTTGGAGGCGATGGAGCGGACGCTGGTGCCCGAGTAGCCGTTTTCCAGCAGCGAATCGGCCGCGGCATGGATGATTTGATCTCGGGTGCTCTCGGTCGCGGTCGCCCCGGTCATACGTATGTACTAGCATAGCGCCGCCCTTCAGCACGGTGTGGTGAATCCCTCCGAACCGATAATGGCTTGGGCGTGAGGAGCATCGATAGTGTCTTTCCGACTGGGCTTTGCGGGGTCATGCGCACCGACAACGCCGACGCGGCGTTCCAGGCTTGCCTCGCCGCGATTGAAGGCGGCATCGGGACGATCGAGATCACGACCACGGTCCCGTCCTGGTACGAGATCGTCCGCGGCCTGATCGGGACCACGTTGGGCAAGGTCCCAATTGGCGTCGGCACCGTGTGGGACCCGGGCGCCGTCGGCGAAGCGAAAGAGGCGGGTGCCGATTTCGTGGTGACGCCGGTCGTTTTGCCGGAGGTTGCCGAGGCTTGCCGGAAGGAAGACATCCTGTGCGTCCTCGGGGCGCTCACACCGACCGAGATCTATCACGCCCGGCTCG
>VBFD01000142.1:0-4206 GCA_005883585.1 Chloroflexota bacterium | reverse complement strand
TAGCTGCGGATTCGGTTTGCGGCGTCCAGCACATCGGCAAATGTCGGTGCGTACAACTCGGGCATGTCTAACGATCAGACCATGACACGGCGCCTCGTGCGAACGGGACGAGCTGGGTCAGATCGTCGACCGTCAACGAAGCTCCTGCTTCGGTCAGCTCTTTTGCGGTTGCCGAGCCGCTGGCGACGCCGACCACCGGCATGCCGGCAGCAACGGCCGCTTGCATGTCCCAGATCGAATCGCCGACGTAGCAGCCTTCTGACGGTACGATCTCCAGCCTGCGGGCGGCGAACAGGAGCAGGTCCGGAGCCGGCTTGGCGTGCTTCACATCGCTCCCGTCGATGACCGTCGGACGTCGTGACAGCTTCAACGCGTTGACTGATGCGTCGACCTGTTCGCGCCGGCTCGATGTCGCGATCGCCCATCGCTGTCGATGCTTGTCGAGAGCGTTCAACAGCTCGAGAGCGCCAGGCAGGACTCGCGGATCGACGTTCAGGGCGCTGAAAATCTCACCCGCCCGGCGGTCGATATCCTCCTCGCGCTGCGCATCAGAGGCCTGACCCGCCGCCTCGGCCACGAGCCGGGCCAGACGGCGGCCATCCGATCCGATCAGCCCGGCGACCTGATCACGATCGGCGGCTATCCCCCGTTCCTCGAAAGTCTGCAGCCAGGCCACGATCCTGGTCTCGACCGTATCCACCAGCGTTCCATCGAGATCGAAGATCCATGCGGCTGGTTGAATCACATCTTCAACTATCAGAAAGTTGTACGTCCCAGGCCTCCACCGGCCGCGGGGTCGGTCAGCCGGTGCAGCCGGCGAGGGGCATTGGGTCGGTGGGCACTCCGCCAACCTCGAGCTGCAGATGGAGATGCGATCCGATCGAAAGCCCGGTGCTGCCCACCAGGCCGACCTTGTCGCCCTGCTGCACAAGCTGGCCGATGGCGACGGAGGCGGCCGACATGTGCGCGTAGATCTCGACGAACCCGTAGCTGTCGGTCACCTCGACTCGGATGCCAAAGTCAAATGCCGGACCCACCGCCGTCACCTTCCCGCCCGCGGCCGCGGTGATCGGAGTGCCATACCCCGCGAGGATGTCGACGCCGGTGTGGAAGTGCAGATAGCCGCTATAGGCCGGCTCGAGCTCGAACGAGGTCGGACCGAACTTCTGGATGATCGGGGCGCTTCGGATCGGGCACACAAGCTGGCCGGGCTTGATCGGGTCGGCCGGAAAGCCAGACGGAAGATTCGGCCCAATGGCGGGATCGACCGGGACGATGAGCATCGATCCCGGCGTCAGCGGATCGCGGACGTGATTGAAATCGACGATGGTGACGGGGTCGAGGCCGTAGGCCGCCGCCAGGCTTTCAAGCGAATCGCCTGACTTGACGGGGACCACGAAGCCTGGCACGGGGGCAATGCGGAGAACCTTTCCCTCTTTGAGTGGGACTCGCAAGCCTGGGTTCGACCACGTGACCTCTCGGAGCGGAACGTCGAGCGTTTTCGCGATTCCGTCCAGCGTGTCGCCGGCCTTGATCTTGTAATAGATAGGCGCGCGGCTCGGAAGCGCCGAGCTCGGAATCGATATCGGCTTGATGATGGTCGATTCCCTGCCCATGGACATATCACGACCCGTCCCGCCCACGTTGGCCGCCCGAGCATCGATCGAACCCTTCGCCGGTGGGAGATAGCTCGAGAAGCTGAAGCCCGACAGGACTGCAGCGATGAGCAGGACCACGGCATGGGTCATGTAGCGGTTGATTCGCAACGCCTACCCCCGAACGTCCCCTTTTCGCGTCTCGGACGCGAAAGTGAGCAAGACCGTAACAGACCGCCTAACGGAGGGTCAAACGCGTTCCAGCGGACTCCGGGCTAGATCTCATCGGCCGCCCTCATGGCCGCGATCTCGTCCCCGCTGTACCCCAATTGACCGAGGACCTCCGCCGTGTGCTCACCGAGCTCGGGAGGTGGCCGGCGGAGAGTGGCCTCCCCCGAGCTGTAACGGACCGGATGCTTGAGAACTCGGACGCGCCCGGCGCGGGGATGATCGAACTCGAGGACCGGCGCAATATGCTTGATGGCGACGTCGTCGAACGTCTCCGACAAATTGTTCACGGGCGCGCACCAGATGCCGTGCGCCCGCAGGATGTCGAGCCATTCTGCCGTCGTCCGCTCACGGAAGTACGGGTCGAGAGCGGCACGAATCTCGTCTCGCATACTGAACGCGATCGCGGGATCTTCGTAAGCCTCCAGCGACGCTGGGCGGCCGAGTACTTCCGCGATCGACTTGATCGGCGCCATGGAGATCGCCAGGTGGCCGTCGGCGGTCGCATAAAAACCGTACGGGACCGAGTGAAACGTATCGGCGATCGGTGTCTTCGGGCGCCGCAGGCGCGCTCCATTCAGGTGATAGACGACCGGCTCCGTCTGGATGTCGAGAGCGGCCTCCATCATGATCACCTCGACTCGCTGCCCCTTACCGGTGCGCTCCCTGTGGACCAACGCGCCGAGGATTCCCATCGCGAGCAGGCTGGCGCTGTGCTGATCCACGATTGCCGCCGCCGAAACGGTCGGCCCGTCGGATTCCGTGCCGGTGTTGGCGCCAAGGCCGGAGATTGCCTGGAGCAGGAGATCCTGGCCCGGTAGGTGGCTGTACGGTCCGTCGCTGCCATACCCGGATCCAGATGCATAGATGACGTTGGGATTGAGCTCCTTGATCCGTTCGTACCCGAGCCCGAGACGATCGAGGACTCCCGGGCGGTAGTTTTCGATGACCACGTCCGTCCCCGCCGCCAGCTTGCGAGCCGCCTCCGCGCCACGCTCGCTCTTGAGGTTCAGCGTGACGCTGCGGAGGTTGCGATTGGCGAGCAGGTAGAACGCGCTGACTCCGTTGATGAAGAGCTCGGCGCCCGCCCAGCTGCGCTCCCACGCACCGCGCCCAGGAGGCTCGATCTTGATCACGTCCGCACCCATGTCGGCCAGGTACTGGCACGCGGCCGGTCCGAGGAGAAACTGCGTGAACGCAAGAATTCGCACGCCGGTCAGAAGCCCGAGGCCTGGCTGCTCGCTCAATCCACCAGCTGCATCACGTGCGTCGCCACGGCGACCAGATCGCCGTGCTGGTTCTTGACCTCGATCTTCGCCACGATCCGTTCCCGCTCACGCTCGGTGCCGGTGATCTCGTAATCGATGGTGAGGGTGTCACCGAAATAGACCGGCTTGAGAAACCTGATGCGGTCGTACCCAACTGACACCATCGGGCGGTCGAAGTCCTGCAAGATCCGGGTGGAAGCCGCCGAGGTATAGCCAATGATCAGCGCGCCATGAGCGACGCGATGACCCAGGCTCGTTTTGCGACAGTACTCCTCGTCGACGTGGTTTGGATCCAGGTCGCCGGTGATGCCGGCGAACAGATACACGTCTGACTCGCTCACCGTCTTGGTGATGCGGGTCTGAAGGCCAACCGGTACGTCGTCGATTGACTTTCCGCTCATCTCTGGCAAATGGCGACTCCTACCACCAGGCGCTGCCCGCACTCAATCCGCCATCAACGAATACGGTCTGCCCGGTGATGAAGCGCGCGGCGTCGGAGGCCAGGAACACGACCACGTCGGCAACGTCCTCGGGCATGCCGATGCGCCTGAGTGGTGTGTTGTCGATGGTCGCCTTGACGCGCTCGGGATGCTGATCCATGTAGGCCCGCGTCAGTGGAGTCTCGATGATGCCGGGCCCGACGGCGTTGACGGTCACTCCCCGCGGCCCCCATTCGATCGCGAGGCTTCGCACCAGGCCTGACAGGCCGGCCTTGGTGGCCGTGTACGCGGCGCGCAGGTCCATTCCGTGAATAGCGCTGACAGAGCTCGTGATCACGACCCGGCCCCCCGGTTTTGCAAAGAGCAGTGGCGCGAAAACCTGACAGGTCACGAAAACGCCATAAAGATTGGTCTCCAGCATCTCCCGGAGCGATTCATCCGGCAGCTCGAGTGCCTTTACCCGCGTGTTGACGCCGGCGTTGGGGATCAGGATGTCGAGCTCCGTCATTCGTTGCCGGACTGCTTCCAGAGCGCCACGCTCGCGTACATCAGCCAGCTCGACGCTGGCCAGGGGATCTTCGGCAAACTCACTCCGAAACGCGGCGACCTGTTCTTTGGACTTGCCGATCGCAATCACCCGCGCGCCCTCGCGGCGCAGCGCCCGGACGATAGCCA
>VBFD01000141.1:0-6407 GCA_005883585.1 Chloroflexota bacterium | reverse complement strand
TCCATGCCGACCGCAGCGCCGGTCGTCGCGTTGGCCGAAAACTGGAGGATCTTGTCGGCGTTCACGGTGGCCACGTTGCATTTGCCGCCGCTGCTGATGGGATAGACGCCCGCGAATGCGCCCTCGACGTGCACGCCGTCCGTAGGGACCTGAGCCTGCGCCTTCGGCGCCGGGTTGGTGCTGCCGCAGCCGGCCATCATGAGCAGCGCGGCGATTGCCACTATCCGCCTCAGCGTCCGCCGCCCCGGCCGAGCTCCTTCTCGACCGCCGACGCGATCTCGTCGCGCGAGAGGTCATACAGCCCGTAGTAATGGGCGCCCATCCGCTCCGCCAGGTCCGCACAGGCGTTGATCGCGTACGTCTGGTACATCGGCGCGACTCGCGCGAGGTGCTGGACCGACGGCAGGTGGCTGTAGTCGCGCGCGGAGTCGATGACGAGCGCGTCGATCTCTTCCGCTTCGATCATCCCCGCCACCTTCTGCGCCTCGACCAGCGGCTCCTCCTTGAACATCGATATGTTGCCGCGGCCATCGCTGATGAGGACAAGCAGCGGCCTGATTGTGGGGTCGCGAAGCAGCTCGGTCTTGACGACCTTATAGCCGGCCATGAGTCCGTGCGTGAGCGGAGTGGTGCCGCCGACTGAAAGCTTCTCGAGGCGCCGGCGTGCGAGCGAAACGCTGGACGTCGGCCGCATCACGACTTCGGCGGTGCGGTTCTTGAAGATGACCACGGCCACTCGGTCGCGTCGCACATACGCGTCCTGGAGCAACGAGAGAATCGCGCCCTTGGTGGCAGCCATCCGCTGCTCCGCGTCCATCGACGCCGACGCGTCGACCACGAACACGATCAGGTTGCCGACCTTCCGCTCGCGCACCTTCTGGCGCAGGTCGTCGCGCTCGAGCTTCAGACGCTCGCCCGGCCGCCGGCCGCGGTCCTTCTGCATCGGTGCGGCGGCGCGCACGGTGGCGTCGATGGCGAGGTCGTTGACCTTCGCCTTCGGCTCGGCGCGCACGTAGCGACCGCGCCGGTCCGGAGTCTGGCTGGCGGAACGCTTGCCTCCCTGCTTGCGCACGCGCCGCTGGCGCGGCAGATCGATTCGCCGCAGGTTGAACATCTCGGTCGCATCGGGCGCCGATTCGTGTGCGCTCGACCCCCCGCTGGTCATACCCTGGTCGCTGCCGGCGGATTGCTGTCCTCCGTCGGACGCGCTCGAGCTTTCCTCGGCGGTCGCCTCAGCCGGTGCCTCGCTGTCGGACGGCTGCGGCTCGCCCGCCTGGCTGTCCGCGGGCTGCGAACCCTCCTGCTCCTCCCCACTCTGAGGCGACGTGTTCTCATCCTGGTCGCGCCTGACCGGCTGCCGGGCACGGTGGGCGAGCGCCAGCGTGGCGGCGTCGTAGATGTCCTCACGGGTCGGTGATACGTGCCGGCGGTAGGCCGCCAGGGCGCGGGCGGCATGATCGATCACAACATCTGCTCGGTGACCGAGCACATCCGCCTCGACACAGATCGACGAGATCAGCCGGGCATGGCCGGCGCTGACGCGCACATGCTTCACCGCCGCGATCGCCTCTCCCAGCGCGCGAGCCAGGTTGCTGTCCGCGGCGGCGAACTCGTTGACGAACTCGTGGTCGCCACGCTTGAAGTCGGCGTCGCGCTCGGCGATCAGCACCCGTTCGTCCGGGTCGCGGATGCCTTCGACGTCCACGCACAGCCCGAACCGGTCGAGCAGCTGCGGGCGCAGCTCGCCTTCCTCGGGATTCATGGTGCCGACGAGGATGAAGCGCGATGGGTGGGAAAACGACACCCCCTCCCGTTCGACCACGTTCACGCCCATGGCCGCCGCGTCCAGCAGCACGTCGACCAGGTGGTCGTCCAGGAGGTTGACCTCGTCGACGTACAGGATGTTGCGGTTGGCCTCGGCCAGGACGCCTGGCTCGAAACGCCGGGCCCCGGCCCGCAGCGCCGCCTCGATGTCGATGGTGCCGACGACGCGGTCCTCTGACGCGTTGATCGGCAGCTCCACCACCCGCATCCGGCGCTTGTGCGAAGGCAGCACTCCGGCGTTCTGCAGGCGGATGCGGCAATCCGCGCACAGCGCCTCCCGGTCATCTGGATCGCACCCGAAGTGGCACCCTTCGACCACGTTGTGCTCGGGCAGCAGCCGGGCCAGCGCCCTCACGGCGGTGGACTTGCCGGTGCCCTTCTCGCCGCGGATGAGCACACCGCCGATCGTCGGCACGATGGAGATCCTGGTCTTCCTGGTGGCGCTGATCCTGTTCGACGTCGCCGCCTGGTTCTGGGGCGCCGACTCCCGAGTCCTGATGGATGACGGGCGCTCGCTTGACGCGCCTTCGCGCCGCTGGATCTGACCTCAGGCCGGCAGCAGCGCCTTCACCATTTCGCGCTCCTGGATCAGCTCCTCGGTCGTCTTGCGGATTCGATCCTTGGCGTCACCGTCGTGCTCGAGCCCTGTGACGACCTCCCAATTCCACCCGTCGGAGCGCACCGGGAACCCGAACTGAAGGCCCTCCGGCACCCCGTATTCGCCATGGCTGACCACCGCCAGCGAGTGCCAGTCGCCCCAGGGAGTCGCGTTCCTGATGCTGTTGACGGAATCGAGCACGGCGTTGGCCGCGGAGGCCGCCGATGACATCCCTCGGGCCTCGATGACCGCCGCTCCTCGTTTCTGCACGGTCTCGATGAACCTGCCCTTGAGCCAGCCGTGGTCCTTTATCACGTCGAAGGGCGAAAGGCCCGCGATCATGGCGTTGCGGGCGTCGGGGTACTGCGTGGTGGAGTGGTTGCCCCAGACGCCCATGTTGGTGACGACCCCGACCGGTACGCCCGCCTTCCTGGCGAGCAGCGTCTTGGCCCGATTCTCGTCCAGCCGGGTCATGGCGAACCAGCGCTCGGGCAGGATCTCGGGGGCGTTCGACCGGGCGATCAGGCAGTTGGTGTTGCACGGGTTGCCGACGACCAGGATCCGGACGTCGGTCGCGGCCGAGGCCGCGATCGCCTTGCCCTGCGGTCCGAAAATGCCGGCGTTGACGTTCAGAAGGTCGGACCGCTCCATGCCTTGCTTGCGCGGCACCGCGCCCACGAGCAGGACCCACGAAGCGCCCTCGAACGCCTTCTCCGGCTTCGAGGTGAGGATGGTGTCGTGCAGGAGCGGGAAAGCGCCGTCGTCCAGCTCCATCGCCACGCCTTCGAGAGCCTTCATGGCGGGCTCGATCTCCAGCAGCCGAAGGATGATCGGCTGGTCGGGTCCAAGCAGGTCGCCGGCGGCGATGCGGAAGAGGAGCGAGTAGCCGATCTGCCCGGCGGCGCCGGTGACCGCGACCTGGACTGGCGGTTTCGCGGGCGCCGTATTCGGCATCATGGCCGCTTCATGCTATCGAAAGCCCTCGCCCTCGGGCTCGAACAGGTCGTCTTCGGCGAGACGGCGCGCAAAACAAAGGAAACCGGTGTGCGCAACCATCCGATGCGAGGGCCGCATGCTGCGCCCGCGCACCGTCCAACCGCGCTGCAGCACCTCGAACACCTCCAGCATTCCGAATCCCCTCACCTCGCGCAAGCACTCGAAGAACCGCTGCACCTGGCTCACGTTCGGGCAATGCGAGAAGACGATGCCACCCGGCCGTAGGGCTTGCTTCGCCGCTGGAACCGCTTGCCACGGCTCAGGCAAGTCGAGCATCACCCGGTCCATGTCGTGCTCTTCGACACCTAGGTAGACGTCGCCCAGCTTCAGCTCGAGGTTAGGCGGCATCCCGCCCAGCGTCTCAGTGATCCCTCGGCGGGCCGCTTCCAGGAAATCCTCACGCTGCTCGTACGAGACGACCCGGCCTTCGGGTCCAACCGCGCGCAGCAAAGCAAGTGTCAATGCTCCGGTCCCTGTGCCTGCTTCCAGGACACGCGCGCCGGGATGGATGTCGGCGCCGACCAGGATCGCGCCCAGGTCCTTCGGGTAGATCGGCTGCGCCTGGCGCACGCGGCCGGTGACCTGCTCCGCGAACGTCGGCCGCACAGCGAGCAGTCGCGCGCCCATCTGGGTGGTGACGACGATGCCCTCCGGCCGCCCGATGAGCTCATCGTGGGCGATCACGCCCGAATGCAGCGAGTGGCGCTCGCCCGCCTTGAGCCGCACGCGGTGGCGGCGCCCGGCCTTGTCGATGAGAATGATCAACTCACCTGCGGCGAGAGGTCTCACTCAGGCTTGTGGGCGCGGATGAGGCAGTGCCAGTATGCGTGCCACAGCTTGCCGTCCCTGCGCTCTGGATGCAGCTGCGCGCGAGCCTCACCCTGCGCCGACTCGATCACAGTCGCCAGCTCCGCGGCGAGCTCGGGCTCGACAGCCATGGTGTGCATCCACTCCTCGTAGTCCCAGTCGAGCTCACGCGCGCGCGCCATCTCCACCTCGAAGCCCGCCCTCTCCAGCCGCCCGCGCCACTCGTCGACCGTGAGCGACATGACGTGCGACGGATCGCGGCGGATCTCGACGTCGTGAAGAACATCGCGTGCCGGCGTCGGCGGCGCGCAGTCGATGAACGCCGCGTCGCGTCCCGGCCTGAGCACGCGGTACGCCTCGCTGAGAAAAGCATCGATGTCGCTGAAGTGATGCGGGGCGGCCCTCACGACGTAGACGTCGAAGGTCTCATCCGGGAACGGCAGCACGCACGCGTCGCCGATCACCCAGTCCACGTTTTCGATCTTGCGTTCGCTGGTGATCCGCCGAGCCACGTCGAGCATCTCCCGGGTCAGGTCGAGGCCGACCACGCGCCTCACCAGGGGCGCAAGGGCAAAAGCGGTGTTGCCCGTGCCGGTCGCCACGTCGAGCGCCAGGTCGCCTCGCAGCGGCCGCACGAGATCGATCACCTCCTGCAAGCGATCCGCCGAGGTGTGGAACTTCGCGCGCGAGTAGTTGGCGGCTACCGGTCCGAAGCTCGCCCGTGGATCGTCAGGCATGGCGTGAGTCTAGTTTTCCTGTGGGTGGCGTCGCGCTCGAATGAGCACGACCGCGGCGACGACTGCGACGACGGCGACCACTACAGCTACATAGATGTATGTGTTCGCGCGGATGGACCGGACGACGCTGTCGCCGAAAACCGCGCCCAGCGTCAGGAACAGTCCCGCCCAAGCGGCGCTCGAGACCGCCACGCTGATCACGAAAGCGCGATATGGGAGCTCGAGGATGCCGGCCATGACCGTAAGCGGCACGCGAAAGCCTGGAATGTGGCGGCCGAAGATGAGGGCCCAGGGCCCATAGCGGCGGAACCAGCGCTCCGCGCTCTCCAGGCGCGCGGGCGTGAGGTGTAGGAACTTTGCCAGGCGGTGCTCGAGCAAGCGCCTGCCGTATCGGCGCGACAGCAGGTAAAGGTTGGTTGCGCCAAGGATGACGGCGAGGATGAAGCCGAGCCACGCCGCGAACAGGATCGGAAAGCTGTACGGAAGGGCGTGGCCGACATAGACGAGGAAGGCGTCGCCGGGTATGAACAGCGGAAGGCCCGATTCCTCGATGTAGATCAGCCCAAAGCCGGCCAGGTAGCCGAATTCCCGCAGCAGGGCGCCAATCGACGCGTCGGCGTCGGGGGCCTCTCCCCTGATGTCGTTCTCGACGAGGACTCCTATGAACACGATCACGGCGACGAGAAGCACGGCGCCGCCGATCACCCGCCAGATCGTCGGGAAGCTGCGCTTTGGCTGTGCTGTGTCAGTCATGCCCGGAAGAAGTCATACACCAGCTTGGATCCGATGGCGACGAGAGCCAGCCCGGCCACGGGCTTCAACCAGCCGATCCGGTCGATGAGGTTCGAGCCGATGAGCGTGAAGAGGAGCAGGCAGCCGGCGGCCAGCAGCACGCCGCCGGCGAGGACCGGCAATCGGTACGACGCCGGGACGCCGCTGGCGACCGAGGAGATGGCGAGCGCATTGTCCAGCTGCAGCGCCACGTCTGTGAGCGCGATAAGCAAGACCGATACGACGATGGTTCTGGTCATTGAAGGCCTCCACTGGAATCAATCCCGAGTAGAGGTCTTGCCGCGGACCGCGGTCCGCTGCGGTCCCGGGCGTTTCCGCCGTGCTGACGGGACCTGCGGGAGTGGCTACTCCCCCCTACGTAACGTGGCGAGTATACGGGGCCCTGCAGCTATCGTTCGGGTATGGCAAAAGCGACGGCGCGCTGGTCGGGTCACAAGGTCAAGTTCGACATCGAGTCCGCATCCGGGCATACGGCCACCATCGACGAGGCGCCGGTGTTCGGCGACGACGAGGCGATGCGCCCGACCGAGATGCTCCTTGGCGCGCTCGCCGGCTGCACGGGCATGAACGCCGTCCTCTTGCTCAAGAAGTTCAAGCAGCCTTTGAAATCGCTGTCGGTCGAGGTCGAAGGCGAGCAGGAGCAAGACTGGCCG